>NZ_JALXVH010000013.1 GCF_025149945.1 Kocuria sp. p3-SID1428
GCCCGGCTGCGGACCCTGGCATCCTGGCTGGCCGAGAACCAGCCGGGAGCAGGCAGTATGCTGGTCTCGGAATCCATGAGCTGAGGCCGCGGGAGCCGATGGGGCGGGACCTCGCCGGAGGCTCAGGCCGCAGGTGCAGCGCCGGGGGCGTCGGCCCCGCCGCCCATCCCGCCCATCGACGGCTCAGTGTTGGTGTCCACGCCCACGGTGATCGACAGGGTGTATCCGCTCTCGGCATCACCGGTCACGGTCGCCAGCTGGGTCTGGCCGCCGTCGTCGCTGAACACGTTGTCCGTGTCCCGGGACAGCGAGGCCATGTTGGTCACCGAGGACTCGTAGCCCCCGGTCGCGTAGGCCTCATCGCAGGTGGCCTGCGGGATCGCGATCTGCGAGATCGACGCCGCGTTGGACTGATCGGTGATCGATGCCTCATCCGGGAAGACCTCGAAGTGGATGTGCGGCCACCGACCCGTGTAGCAGGCGGGGAAGATGCTGGTGAAGGTGACCTTGCCGCTCGAGTCGGCGATCTGCACGCCGCGCAGGTAGTTCTCATCCTCGATGCCCTCGGAGTACATGGAGTACTCGCCATCGCGGTCGCAGTGCCAGACGTAGACAGCAGCTCCGGCCCAGGGCTTGTAGCTGTCGGCCATGTTCACGATGGTCATCTCCAGGGTCATGGGGATGCCCTCGGCCGTGGCGGAGCCGGAGCCGAAGCTCGAGCGGATGTCGCTGCGCACCACGCCGGACTCCTCCAGGACGTCGGGCCCGTTCGAGCCGTCGCCGGGGTAGGGGCCGGCGGTCTCATCGGGGATCTCGGAGGCCACGTCGATCGAGGCGTCATCGGTGGGGGTCGCCGAGCTCGTGGCGGAGGCCGACGAGGACGCCGAGGAGGAGCTCGAGGTGGGCGCGCAGGCCGCCAGCCCGAAGGCGGTGGCACCCAGGCCCAGCGCCGAGAGCGCGCTGCGACGGGAGACGAGCGTCTGCAGGTCGAAGGACAGCCCCTGGTCCTGGACCTCGTCCTCGGGCCGCTCGAGCGGGCGCCCCTGGTAGTGCGGCATCCCGTCGATCATCTCGACCCGAGGGTCGTTCTCATTGTCGGCGGGCGGCTCGGCAGTGGGCTCCCGAGAGGCGGAGTCCTGGGAAGCGGTGTCGCGGCTGCGGCGCAGGAAGAGCACGGCTGCTCCTTCGTGATCGGGGTCCGCCCGGCGCTGCTGCCGGGCTGTCTGATCACGAAGCTACGAGCGGCCCTTGTGCCGAGGTTCGCCTGGACCTGTGCTGGGGCTGTGAGGTGGCGACGGCAGAGAATTCTTCGATCGAGCGGCTCACCGGCGGGGATTGCGCCGCGCGATCGAAGTGCTCAGCGCCGTTGCGAAGCCGCACCACAGGACGTAGGGGACCAGGGTTGCCCCCGCTCCTCGATGGGCGGAGCCCGCACGGCGGCTCAGGTCTGCGCAGCTGAGGGTCAGCACGGCGGCGTGCACCGAGGCCAGTTCGAACTCGCGGGCCCGGAAGAAGGTCCAGCACCAGCCGGCGTTCAGCGCGAGATTCACGCCCAGAGATCGGCGCAGCCCGGCGCTGCGGCGACGCAGCTGCCGGGACAGCGGGCGGGAGCGTCGTGCGGGGACCCGCGGCCGCTGCGGCGGCACGAGCTCGTGCTCCTCGGTCTGCGCTCGCTCGCGGTGCCGGGCGAGGTTCGTCAGCGCCAGCGCCGACGAGCACGCGATGACCGTGTAGAGGCCCGTCCACACGATCGGGAACGCGACTCCCGGCGGCTGCCATGAGGGCTTGTCCAGCTGGGTGTACTCGGGGGAGCGCACCGCCGGACCCGTGGCGAGCGAGCCGAGCACTGCCGTAGTGGTCACGGCGGCGCCGGTGGCCAGCAGTCGAGGTGCCAGGCGCGGTGCGCGCCTGGAGCGGCTTCTGCGCAGGATCTGCACGACTCAGCCTCCGAAGGCCAGCGGCTGCATACCGCGCACGCCCGGCTCGACGGCGTAGATCGATCCGGCCGCCGGCTCCTCGTCGTCGGGGAGGTTCTCCCGCGACGTCGTGATGAACAGCCGGTCCAGGTCCGGGCCGCCGAAGGTGCAGGCGGTGATCTGGCGGACGGGCAGCTCGATCACCTCGGTGAGCTCGCCCTCGGGGGAGTAGCGGTGCACGGCGCTGCCGCCGTTGAGCGCTGTCCATATGCCGCCCTCGGCATCCACGGTGAGGCCGTCGGGGTGGCCCGCGTCCTCCGGGATCCGCACGAAGGCGCGGGGGTCGACGGGGCCGCGCTCCGGGTCGTGGTCGAAGACCGTGATCTGCCCCGTGGGGGTGTCGTTCCAGTAGGCGAGGTCCCCGTCCGGGCTCCAGCCGATGCCGTTGGCGATGGTCGCGCCATCCCAGGCCGTCTGCGGCTCGCTGCCGGGCCCGTCCCAGCGGTAGACGCTCGAGGCGCCCTCGGTCTTCTCATAGGCCATGTCGCCCAGCCAGAGCCGGCCCTGGGGATCGCAGCCACCCTCGTTCGTGCGCAGCCCGGAGTCCTCGAACAGGGTCACGATCTGCTCGAGATCCGAGAGGTCCTCCTGGCGGGCCAGGCCGATGCCGTTCTCCAGACCGACGACGGCGCCGCCGCCCACCCGCGGGCGCAGCATCGAGGCGATGCGGGAGGGGACCTCGAGGCGCTGGTGGCCGCCGTCGTCGTCGATCTCGATGATCGCCCCGTGGAGCATGTCCACGAACCTCATGCGCCCGGTGGCCGCCCACCAGACAGGGCCCTCGGCGTGATGGGCGATCGAATCGGTGATGCGCTGTGCCTTGATGGTCATGCTCCTCAGCGTAGGACGCCGGGCCGGAGCCTGGGGAGGCTCCGACCCGGCGTGGTCGTGCGGTGGCGTGTGCCGATCAGGCGACGGGCGAGCCTCCGTTGACGTTGAGGACGTCGCCGGTGACGTAGCTGGACTCGGGGGAGGCCAGGTAGACGTAGGCCGGGGCGAGCTCGGTGGGCTGACCGGCGCGCCCGATCGTGGCCTGGCGGCCGAACGAGGTCAGCTGCTCCTCGTTCTTGTTGTCCGTGACCTGCAGCGGCGTCCAGATGGGGCCCGGAGCCACGGCGTTGACGCGGATGCCGCGCTCGACGAGCTGCTGGGCCAGGGCCTGGGTGAAGGCGTTGATGGCGCCGTTCGAGGACGCGTAGTCCACCAGGGTCTCCGAGGGCTTGTAGGCCTGCACGGAGGTGGTGTTGATGATCGACGAGCCCGCCGGCATCACGTTCAGCGCCGCCTGCGTGACGCGGAACATCGAGAACAGCTTGATGTCGAAGGTGTTCTCGAACTGCTCGTCCGTGATCGCCTCGAGGCTCTCCCAGTGGTACTGGCGCCCGGCGTTGTTGACCAGGATATCCAGGGCGCCGAGCTCATCGGCGACCTTGCCGGGCAGCTTGCGGGCGAAGTCCTTGTCGCGCAGATCGCCGGGCAGCAGCAGGGCCTTGCGGCCGGCGCCCTCGATGACCTCCTTGACGTGCTGGGCGTCCTGCTCCTCCTCCGGGAGGTAGCTGATGGCCACGTTCGCTCCCTCGCGGGCGAAGGCGATCGCCACGGCGGCGCCGATGCCGGAGTCGCCGCCGGTGATCAGGGCCGTGCGGCCCTCCAGGCGCCCGGTGCCGCGGTAGGTCTCCTCGCCCAGATCGGCGCGGGGATCCAGGTCGCGGTCCAGGCCGGGGGCCTCCTGGGACTGCACCGGCGGGTCGATCTGCACGTAGCGGGTCGCGGGGTTCTGGAAGGTGAGCTGATCGTGCTTCTCGTTGTTCGTCATGCTTCGAGCCTAGAACATCAGCACGCTGACTGTCTGTGCTGGCCCTGATCCTGACCTGGCTGTTCGCTGACGGCGCGAACCCCCTTTGTGGTTGGCTCAGGGCCGCGTCATGGCGGGGCCTTCCGGTGCGGCGGATCCGCTCACGGCCAGCGGGTAGTCGGTGTAGCCGGCGGCGTCGTGCGTGTAGAAGGTGGAGGGGTCCGGTTCGTTGACCGGCAGGCCCTCGCGCCAGCGCTGCACCAGGTCGGGGTTGGCGATCATGCTGCGGCCCACCACGGCGGCATCGCCGGCGCCGCTGTCCACGATCGCGCGCGAAGCCTCCAGATCGGTGATCTGCGCCCACCCGGTGTTCAGCAGGAGCGGGCCGTCGAACAGCTCGCGGACCAGGGCGACCGAGGGGTCCTGCGGATCCGCTACGAGCAGCGAGACATAGGACAGGCCCAGCCCGCCGATCTCCTGCAGCAGCGCGCGGTAGGTGGCCTCGGTCTCCTGCGGGTCGGTCTCCGCCGTGCCCTGCGCTCCGTTGCCCGGGGACAGGCGAATCGCGGTGCGATCGGCTCCGACCTCCTGGGCCACGGCGCGCACGACCTCCGCCACGAACGACGCCCGCGCCGCAGGCGTCCCGCCGTACTGGTCCGTGCGCTGATTCGACGCCGGAGCCAGGAACTGGTGCAGGAGATAGCCGTTGGCGCTGTGCAGCTCGATCAGATCCACCCCGGCGTCGACGGCCCGGCGTGCGGCGGCCGCGAAGCCGTCGCGGACCTCAGCCAGCTCCTCGGTGCTCAGCTCGCGCGGCACGGGGATCTCGTCCTTGCGCCCGTCCTGCAGGTGCAGGGAGGTGCCGGGGGCGATCGCGCTGGGAGCCACGGGCTGCTCGCCGCCGTTGATCTCCGGATGCGAGATGCGGCCACCGTGCATGACCTGCATGGACAGCCGCCCGCCCTCGGCATGCACCGCCTCGGCCACGCGCTTCCACCCGGCGGCGTGGGCGTCGTCGGCGATGCCGGCCTGGCCCGGGTAAGACCGCCCGACGGCTGCGGGGAAGGTGCCCTCCGTGGTGACCAGGCCCGCCGAGGCGCGCTGGGCGTAGTACTCGACGTTCAGGTCCGACGGCGTGCCGTCGGCCTGAGCGCGCAGGCGGGTCAGGGGTGCCATGACCACGCGGTTGGGGATCTCGAGAGCTCCCAGGGTCAGCTGGTCGAACAGATCGGGCATGAGCGGCCTCCTCGGCGGCGGGACGGAACTGTTCGGTTCAAGACAGGACGAGCCAGACATATTCCGTCGCTTCATTCCTCGCCTTTGGACGAGAGGTACTCGTCCAGTACCGCCGAGCCGAGCTCCTCGGGATCCACGGCCACCACGCGGCCGTCGGCCCGGCGGGCCATGGCGTTGAGGAAGCGGCTCAGGCCGGGGTCGTCGCCGAGTTGGAAGAACGTGGTGTGCGCCCCGGTGCGGGTGACCCGGTCCAGCTCGGAGACGGTCGCCTGCAGCGTGGGGGTGGAGGTGGGCCAGTCGAAGTGAGCGTCGCCGCTGGGCAGCAGATGCGCGGTGGGCTCACCGTCGGTGACGATCAGCAGGATCGGCTGCATCGACGGGTGCCGGCGGAAGAACCTCCCTGCCAGCAGCAGGCCGTGATGCAGATTGGTGCCCTGCTCGTGCACCGGCGGCATGGCGGTCAGCTCGTTCTCGTCCAGGCTGCGCGCCCAGCGTCCGAAGGAGATCAGCTCGAGGGAATCGCCCCGGAACCGGGTGCTGATCAGGTGATGCAGGGCCAGGGCGGTCTGCTTCATGGGCAGCCACCGGCCCTCGGCGGCCATGGAGAACGACGTGTCCACGAGCAGCGCCACCGCCGCCTGCGTGCGGTCCTCGGTCTCCTGGACCTCGACATCCTCCACGCGCAGTCGCATGCCGCGGGACGGATCGCCGCCCTCCCCGACGGTGCGCTGGATCGCGTTGGTGATCGTGCGGGTCACATCCCAGGACTCCAGGTCCCCGAACTGCCAGGCCCGGGTGGAGCCGGTGAGCTCTCCCGAGGTTCCGGTGCGGCGGGTGTCCCGTGAGCCGGGGCGGCCGGAGAGCTGCTCGGCGGTGTCGCGCAGCAGCGCCCGCCCGAGCTGGCGCACCGCGCGCGGGGAGAGCCGCAGCGCGCCGTCCGATCCGCGGTGCAGCAGCCCGGAGTCGCGCAGGGCCTTCTCGAGCTCGCTGAGCGTGCGGGCATCCACGGCGGCGTCCTGGCCGAGCTGCCGGCCCAGGGCGTCGAGGTCGATGTCATCCAGGGCCGCGCCCTGATGGCTCTGGGAGAGCTGATCGGCCAGGGCATCCAAGTCCGCGATGTCCTGCAGCACCCCGGTGCCGTCGCCGAGTCCCAGGCCCTCCTGGCCCTCGAAGCGCTCGGAGCCGCTCCAGTCCTCGCCGGGGCGCAGGGCCTGGAGGTTGGCGTCGAGCTGACTGAGCTGCTCCATGAGCTGCGGGGAGCCGAAGGCCTGGGCCGACAGCTCCATGAGCTCCTGGCGCTGCTCCGGCGTCATGGAGTTCATCATGCGGGCGGCTGCCGCCGAGCGCTGGGCCAGGGCGTCGATCAGCTCGTCGATGTCCTGCGGATCCTCCGGGAAGTGCTCCCCGTGCTCCTCCATGAACTGCTCGAAATCCTCAGGGGTGTCCTCCCCGCGGGCGTGCTTGGCCAGCAGCTCGTTGAGATCGGCGAGCATCTGCGAGATCGCCTGGCGGTCCTCCTCCGTGGCGCCCTCCAGGGCCTGCTTCATGCCGGCGAAGCGCTGATCCAGCACCTCGCGGCCGAGCTTGTCCTTGATCTGCTCATAGGTCTGCCGGGCCTGCTGAGAGGCCCAGTCGTAGTCCGCCAGCTCGGACACGGCCGCGGCCGTGGACGACGGCAGCGCACCGAGCTGCATCTCCCGCAGCTGCCGGTCCGTGGGATCCATCCGGGCATCGCGCAGCAGCTGCTCGCGCTCCAGCCGCACGGCCTGCTCGAGCAGGCTCTTCACCTCATCGAGCGTGCCGCCCAGGCTGTGCTTGCCGAGCAGCTCGCGGCGGCGCTGGTTCACCCGCCGGGAGAGGTCGTCCAGGCCGCGCTGGCCGCGACCGCCGCGGCGCAGGAACTCGCGCAGCGCATCCTGCGGCGAGTACCCCTCCATGACATCGCGGCCGATCGCGTCCAGGGCCTCCGTGAGGTCCGGCGGCGGCGCCAGGGGATCGGGCCCCCCGCGGTAGCGGCCGTAGCGGCTGTTGCGATACGCAGGCACTGCGCACCTTCTTTCCGTGGTGCAGGGACGACGAGCGCGGACCCGGTCAGCGGCGCCGGGAGCCCTTGCTCAGCCGTAGATGGTGCCGTCGTCGTCGGCGTCCTTGGAGATCTTCTGGGCCAGGAACAGCCACTCGAGGGCCAGCTCGACGGCCGCGGCGCGCTCGCCGGCGGACTCGGCGCCGAAGGCCTGGGCGATCCGGTCGTAGAGCCCCTGGCTCTCCTCCGGCAGCTCGGGCAGCTCCTCCAGCAGCTCGTGGGCGGGGATGTCCGCGCCGGTGGTCACGGTGACGGTGCCGTCCAGGGCCTCGATCAGCGGGTCCAGGTCCACCCCGCGCAGCCGTGCCGCCAGGGTCTCGGCGGTGGCCCGGCGCAGAAGGTGGTCCAGGACGGCCTGCTCGCGGCCCTCCTCCCCGGCCTCGAACTCGATCTTGCCTGCCAGCACATCCACGGCGGCGTCGATGTCCACGAGCCGCGCGACGGCGGCGTCCTCCCGGTAGACCGTGGCCCGGCGCAGGGCCGCCGCGGCCGTGGTCTCGGCACCGGCGATCGAGAAGCGGGCCGAGACGCCGGAGCGCTGATCCACCGCAGGGGACTCGCGCAGCAGCCGGGTGTAGCGGGCCAGGATCTCCAGCAGGGCCTCCGGGACCTGCGCGGTCAGCTCCGCCTCCTGCGAGATCACGGCCATCTCATCCGCGAGCTCGATCGGGTAGTGGGTGCGGATCTCCGCGCCGAAGCGGTCCTGCAGCGGCGTGATGATCCGACCGCGGTTGGTGTAGTCCTCCGGGTTGGCCGAGGCCACCACGAGCACGTCCAGGGGCAGGCGCAGCACGTAGCCGCGGATCTGGACGTCGCGCTCCTCCATGACGTTGAGCATGGCCACCTGGATGCGCTCGGCCAGATCGGGGAGCTCGTTGATGGCCACGATCCCGCGGTGCGCGCGGGGGATGAGGCCGTAGTGGATGGTCTCCGGGTCGCCCAGGCGGCGGCCCTCGGCCACGCGAACGGGGTCGACGTCGCCGATGAGATCCGCGACCGACGTGTCCGGGGTGGCCAGCTTCTCCACATAGCGCTCGTCCCGGTGCCGCCAGGTGATGGGCAGCGAGTCGCCCTCTGCGGCGATGCGGGCCCGGGAGGCGTCGGTGATCGGATCCAGGGGGTGCTCGTGC
This sequence comes from Kocuria sp. p3-SID1428, assembly GCF_025149945.1. Classification (GTDB taxonomy): domain Bacteria; phylum Actinomycetota; class Actinomycetes; order Actinomycetales; family Micrococcaceae; genus Kocuria. The sequence continues at coordinate 8,221 of NZ_JALXVH010000013.1, forward strand.
AACTCGGAGCCCTCGATCTCCGGGGACCATTCGTCCAGCAGGCCCACCATGGTGCGCAGCAGACGGGTCTTGCCCTGCCCGCGCTCGCCGAGCAGGACGATGTCGTGCCCGGCGATCAGGGCGCGCTCGACCTGCGGCAGGACCGTGCGGGTCAGACCGTGCAGACCGGGCCAGGGGTCGCGGCCCTCCGCCAGGGCGTCGAGCAGGTTGGCCCGCAGCTCCTCACGGAGGGTGCGGACGGGGAGATCGGCGGCGCGCAGCTCGCCCAGGGTGCTGATGTCAGGGTGATCGGTCACACCTTCACGCTAGCCCTGCACCGCGACAGCACAAGTGGCCTGGCAGTACCCGGCTGGGGGTTTTCGCGGTGAGCGCACTCGGTGCCTCCGCCCCTCTTCCGCAGTCGGCCGCGGGCGGTACGGTGAGCGCGTGAGCGACAGACAGACCGAGACCACTGACCGCCCCACGCTGATCCTGCTGGTCCGCCACGGACTCACCCCCACCACGGGCAAGGTCCTGCCGGGCCGCGCGCCGGGGCTGCACCTGTCCGAGAAGGGCCTGGCCCAGGCCGAGCGGCTGGCCGAGCGCTTCCAGGGCCTGGCCGTCGACGCCCTGTACACCTCCCCGCTGGAGCGCACGCGAGAGACCGCCGAGCCGATCGAGAAGGCCACGGGTCTCACCGCAGAGGCGCAGACCGACCTGCTCGAGTGCGACTTCGGCGAGTGGACCGGCGAGAAGCTCGAGCACCTGACCAAGCTGCCCGAGTGGAACGCCGTGCAGCAGGCACCTTCGACCTTTCGCTTCCCGGATGGGGAGAGCTTCGCGGAGATGCAGTACCGGATGGTCGAGGGCATCCAGCGACTCCGCGACCGGCACCCGGGTCAGACGGTCGTGTGCTTCTCCCACGCGGATCCGATCAAGGTGCTGCTCAATCACGCGCTGGGCTCGCATCTGGATCACTTCCAGAGGATCTCCGTGGACCCCTGCTCCGTCTCGGCGATCTCGTATATGCCGCAGCGGGCACCTTCGGTCCTGCGGATGAACACCACCGACGGCTTCCTGGCCGACCTGCTCGAGGACTGAGCCTGCGCCCATGACCGCTGACGAGCACGTCCTTCAGCACGGGGAGATCCAGCTCGTGGGGCTGTTCCGCGAGTCCTCCAACTCCGCCCTGCTGGTGGATGTGACCGACGACGACGGCTGCACCGTCCGCGGCGTCTACAAGGCGGAGGAGGGGGAGAGGCCCCTGCGGGACTTCCCGCCGCGGATCTACCGCCGGGAGCGGGCCGCCTACGTGCTGTCCGAGACCCTGGGGTGGGGGCTGATCCCCACCACGGTGCTGCGCGAGGAGGGGCCGTTCGGCCCCGGGTCGATCCAGCGCTTCGTGGACCACGATCCGCAGGAGCACTACTTCACGCTCTACGACTCCCACCCCGAGACCCACGACGACCTGCGCCGGATGGCGGTCTTCGATCTTCTGGCCAACAACACCGACCGCAAGGGAGGCCATGTCCTGCGCGGGACGGACGGCCGCATCTGGGGGATCGATCAGGGCCTGTGCTTCTCCGCACCGGACAAGCTGCGCACCGTGATCTGGGAGTTCGCGGGGGAGCCGGTGCCCTCGGAGCTGCTCGGCGCCGTGGAGCAGCTGGCCGAACAGCTGCCTGACGAGCTGGCGGAGCTGCTCTTCCCGGTCGAGCAGATGGCGCTGCAACTGCGCGCACAGATGCTGCTGGCCGAACCGTACCTGCCGCACGATGAGACCGGCGGTTACCGAATCCCCTGGCCGCCGCTGTAAGGCCCGTCGTCCCGGTCGCTGAGCTGGCATGCTGGGGGCAGGAATGCTTGCCCGCCCCAGCACAGGAGACCCCATGACCTTCCGCCTCGTCGCCTTCGACATCGACGGCACCCTGCTGGGCAGCGACCGCCAGCTCCAGCCCGGCACCCGCCTGGGGCTGCAGGCCATCCGGGAGGCCGGCGCTCAGATCATGCTGGCCTCCGGCCGTCCGATCCCCGGGCTGAAGCAGCTGGCCGAGAAGCTGGAGATCGGCGGGGATCTGATCCTGGCCGGCATGAACGGGTCGATCATCGTGGACCAGGCCTCCGGGGAGGTCATCGCCCGCCGGGAGATCGACGCCCAGACCGCGCAGGAGATCATCGACCACGTGCTCTCGCGCGGCCTGATCGTGATGATCCCGCTGGGGGAGGAGCTCTTCGCCTCGGAGCCCGAGCACCCTCAGGTCCGCCATGAGGCCGAGGGCAACGCGCTGAGCATCCGCCCGCTGCCGCAGGCCGCCGATCTGCCGGAGCCGGCCACCAAGCTGCTGTTCACCGGGGAGCGACCCGAGCTGCTCGAGCTGCAGAAGGAGCTCGACCGGGATTTCGCCGACCGCGCCGAGTGCACGTTCTCCTCGCCGATCTACTTCGAGGCCACCGCCCGCGGTGTGGACAAGTCCTCGGCCATCACCGACTACTGCGCGGCCAAGGGCATCCCGCTGGAGGCCGTCATGGCCTTCGGCGACAACGGCAACGACATCACCATGCTCTCCGCGGCAGGTCTGGGCGTGGCCATGGGCAACGGCATCCCGGAGGCCAAGGAGGCCGCCGATGTCGTCACCGCCACGAACGACGACGAGGGCATCGCGCGGATCCTGGAGCAGCACTTCCCGTTCTCGCTGTCCGAGGTCGACGCCGCCGACGAGCGCCGCGAGGACCGCACCGAGACCCCGGAGCCGACGGCCCGCGATTGAGCCGCCTCGACCCCGGCGCGGTGGGGAGCACCCCGATCAGCGCAGGGGCGTGCAGGCGACCGGCGGCGTTCACGTCGGGCTGTCGCCTGTGGAGCCCCGGAGGGTCAGCTTGGTCGGGAAGCGCTTCTGCACGACCTCGGCGTCGGGATCCTCGATCCGGGCGCGGAGGATCTCGAGCGCCAGCCGGGCCATCTCGTCTATGGGCTGGCGCACCGACGAGAGTCCCAGGAGCTTCCATGACGACATCGGGATGTCGTCGTAGCCGACGACCCACAGATCCTCGGGCACGCGCATGCCGCGCTCCTGGGCTGCCTTGATCACGCCGAAGACCCCGACCGAGCGCGTGGAGCAGCTGCGGATCTTCACCCTGACCCTGGGTGTGCTGCTGGGCCTCTATCTGGTGCTCTACTTCGGCAAGAACGGCTTCGATCTGACCCTGGACATCGTCAACTGGACGTTTCTGTGCCTGATCATGCTCCTGGTCGGCAACGCTCGCGAGCTGGCCGGGCTGATCTCCCGCGGCGGGCGGACCGTGGGCGAGGTGCTGCTGCAGTACCCGCTCTACGCGGGGATCATCGGCATGCTGAGCGTCAGCGGGCTGGTGGACACCTTCAGCCAGTTCTTCATCGACATCTCCACGCCCGGGACCCTGGGCCTGTGGACGTTCCTGGCCGCCGGCTTCCTCAGCATCTTCGTGCCCTCCGGCGGCGGGCAGTTCGCCGTGATGGCGCCGATGTTCGCCAACGCGGCGGACGCGCTGCATGTCGATCAGTCCGTGGTGATCATGGCGATCGCCTACGGCGACCAGTGGACCAACATGATCCAGCCGTTCTGGGCGATCCCGCTGCTGGCCGTGGCCGGGCTGAAGATCTGTGACATCCTCGGGTACACGTTCGTCACCCTGGTTCTGAGCGGCATCACCTTCGGCGGGACGATGCTCATCGTCGGCGCTGGCTGAGCCAGGAGCACCGGGCGGGTCCCTGTCCTCGCGGAGGACAGGGACCGGCCCGGCCCGCGATCGACGCCCCCGACGCGTGCCCGCAGCGGCTGCGTCCCCACCGGAGCGAGGAGAAGACATGGGGCCACGAGTCCTGGGGAGCCCTGTCGACGAGCAGACGCGATGCGTCCACTACCGCACAGCGCTCGATGTGGTCGCCATCAGGTTCCGCTGCTGCGACCAGTACTATCCATGCCACCTCTGCCACCAGGAGAACGCGGGGCACGAGGCCGTGCAGTGGCCGGTTGAGGAGCACGACACCGCGGCCGTCCTCTGCGGGGTCTGCCGCAGCGAGCTCGCGATCCGCGAGTACCTGGGGTCGGACGGCTGCCCGCGCTGCACGGCGCCGTTCAACCCGAGATGCGCCCTGCACTCCCACCTGTACTTCGACCCAGCGACCCGCTAGGAGCCCCCGCACGATGTCGCACAAGACACCTCCCTGGAGCCTGTCGCGCCGCAGTCGGCCGGACGAGGCGCCGGCCTCCCGGATCCCGGGCATCCGGCTCAGCGACGTGGCCGTCACCCGGGAGGGCGTCGACGTCCTGACGGACGTGAATCTCTGCCTGGACGAGCACCGCATCGCGGTGATCGGGCTCAACGGCTCGGGCAAGTCCACGCTGCTGCGCCTGCTCAACGGCCTGCTGCTGCCCACCCGCGGCACGGTCCAGGTGGACGGGATGTCCACCGCGAAGGACCCCAAGCTCATCCGGCGCCAGGTCGGGTTCGTGTTCCAGAACCCGGAGAACCAGATCGTGATGCCCCTGGTGGAGGAGGACCTCGCCTTCGGGGCCAAGAACCTGGGCCTGCGCGGCGCCGAGCTCACGGCCCGGGTGGAGGCGGTCCTCGACCGGCTGGGCATCGGCCAGCTGCGCGAGCGGGAGTCACACGCCCTGTCCGGGGGCGAGAAGCAGATGGTGGCCCTGGCCTCGGTGCTGGTCATGGAGCCGTCCACGATCGTCTTCGACGAGCCCACGACCATGCTCGACCGGCGCAATCGGCGCCGGCTGCAGACCACCATCGACGGCCTGGATCAGCGGGTGATCATGGTCACCCATGACCTCGACATGATCGAGGACTACGAGAGGGTCCTGGTGGTGCACGAGGGCCGGATCGCCTTCGACAGCGCCCCGGGCCCGGCCGTGGAGTTCTACTGCCGGGTCAGCGACCAGTGACCGGCGCGCAGCGCAGGGGGCCGCTGACCCGGATCCCGGCCGGATGGAAGTTCGCGTTCCTGTTCATAGCAAGCCTTGGCATCTACGCCGTGACCCATCTGGGCGTCCTGCTCGCGGTGCTCGCCCTGGCCGTGACCGCCGCGGTGCTCACCCGCACACCGCTGCTGCGCCTGGCCCGGATGCTGGCGGGGCTTATGCTCATCATCGGGATCGTCTTCGTCACCCTGGGCCTCTCCGCGGGCTGGGAGGCCGCGTCGGTCTCGGCCCTGCGGCTGCTGAGCCTCTGCCTGCTGGCCTATTCCGTGAGCCTGTCCACCTCGTTCGCGGAGATGCTCTCCCTGTTCGAGCGGCTCCTGGCTCCCACCTGGCGCCTCGGGCTGAACCCGGCCCAGATGAGCCTGGCCCTGTCCATGACCATCCGCTTCATCCCGCAGATCCGCAGCCAGTACCTGGAGGTCCGCGAGGCGCAGCACGCCCGCGGCCTGCACAACAGCCCGGTCGCCGTGCTGGTGCCCCTGCTCGTGCGCACGCTGGAATCGGCCCAGCAGATCGCAGCGGCTCTGGACGCCCGCTGCTACGACTCGCAGCCGCCGCCGCGCAGCGCACCCCGGACCCCGTCCGACTGAGTCCGCCTCCATCCCCTTCCCGTTCACATCGCTTCCATCCATCCGAGCCCCTCGGCTCCTCACCATTCGAAAGGACACCATGACCAGCAGGACTGCTTCCCGGACCACCGACTCCTCGACTGCCACGGAGAACACCGTTCTCGTGGCGGTCTTCGCCGCCCTCATCGCCGCCCTGGGGCTGGTGCCCCCGATCACGATCGGGATCCTTCCAGTGCCCATCACGCTGCAGACCCTGGGGGTGATGCTCGCCGGCGCGCTGCTCGGGCCGGTGCGCGGCATGCTCTCCGTCGTCGTCCTTGAGGTCCTGGTCCTGGCCGGGCTGCCGCTGCTGGCCGGCGGCCGGGGCGGGCTGGGTGTGTTCCTGGGGCCGACCGGCGGCTACCTGGTGGGATGGATCTTCGCGGCCCTGATTATCGGGGCGCTGGTGAAGAACTGGGCGATCCGCCGCACCGGCAGCGCCGCCCGCTTCGCAGCCGTGCTGCTGAGCGTGGCCCTGGGCGGCATCGTGGTCATCTACCTCTGCGGCGTGCCGTGGACGGCCGTGGTCACCGGCCTGCCCCTGGGCACCTCGGCTCTGGGATCCCTCGTGTTCCTCCCGGGTGACCTCCTGAAGGCGGTCGTGGCGACCCTGGCCGCGATCAACGTGCACCGCAGCTACCGTCGGCTCCTGGGCGGGACGCCCACTGTCTCCTGAGCCCGGGGACGCTGCCCGACGGCGGCGTCGACACCTGACCCGCTGCCGCGCTGAGGCGCGGGAGCACCGCCGAGGACGGTGATATGCCCTTTCTGGACCGATTGAACCGCTGGGCCGCGCAGCGCCCTGGCGAGCTCGCCGTCGCCTGCGGCGACGATCGACTGAGCTGGGGCGAGCTGCGCGCCAGGGCCGCGGCTCTGGCCGCGTCGGGCGAGCCCACGGGGATCCTGCGACACGCCAATGGCACGGACTTCGCCGTCCGGTGGGCCGCCGGGGTGGCCGAGGACCGGGTGTGCGCCGTCCTGGATCGGCCTGGCCGGAGGACATGGTCGAGCAGGTGCGGGAGCGCTGCGCGTCGAGCCTGCCGGCCGATTCCGCCTCTGCGCAGCTGCGTGACGGCGAGCCCGATTCGACCTTCCTGATCGGGCTGACCTCGGGCACCACGGCCCTGCCCAAGGGCTTCCGCCGCAGCCGCGACTCGTGGCGGCGATTCTTCGAGGCGTCCGCCGCGCACTTCGGCCTGGTGCCGCAGGACCGAGTGCTGGCCCCCGGGCCGCTGGCGGGGAGCCTGAACCTCTATGCCCTCTCCGAGTGCCTTCATGCGGGCGCCGGATTCGTGACGCTGCCGGAGTTCGACGTCACCGGCGCCCACGCCACGATCGCCCGGCACGGGATCACGCGCCTGGTGCTCGTGCCCACGATGCTGCGCGTCCTCGCCGAACGCGGCCTGGCCGCCGGCGTCGACGCGAGTGGCGTCACGGCGATCGTGTGCGCCGGGCAGAAGCTGGATCCCACCACGTTCGAGACCGCCCGGCGCTGGGCCCCGCACGCCGCGATCTGGGAGTACTGCGGTGCCGCCGAGCTCGGCTTCATCGCGGCGCAGTGCCACCGCCCCGGCGAGCCCGCCGACGATCCCGGCACCTCTGTGGGCACCGCGTTCCCCGGGGTGGAGCTCGCGGTCCTTGACGACGCCGGGCACCCCGTGCCCGAGGGGGTGCCGGGCACGATCGGCGTCCGCTCGGACCTGGTCTGCGGCGGCTACCTGTGGGGCGATGACGGCCAGGGCTTCGGCCGGCTCGGCGGGATGCACACGGTGAGGGACCGGGGCGTCCTGCGCCGCGGGCGGCTGCACATGATGGGACGGGCCGCGGAGATGATCAACACCGGCGGGCTCACGTGTATCCGCAGGAGATCGAGGCTGTCCTGGCCCTGCTGCCCGGAGTGGCCGACGTCGTCGTCACGGGCGTTCCCGACCCGGTCCGCGGCCAGCGCGTGGTGGCGGGGGTGCTGCCGTCCCCGGAAGGCGTGGACCGGCTCCGGCTCCGGGCCGGACTGGCAGGGCGGCTGGCGCTCGCCAAGCGGCCGCAGCAGTACCTGGAGCTGCAGGAGCTGCCGCTGACCGGCAATGGCAAGCTGAGCCGCCAGCTGCTCTGCAAGTGGATCCTGGAGGGGGACAATCGTGTCCGCGGCCTGGCTGATCCCGCCGCCCCGTGCTGGTGCCGGGCCAGCACCTGCGTGTTCACAGCGCGGCAGCGACCTCCACGCCCTGCTTGATCGCTCGCTTGGCATCGAGCTCAGCGGCCACATCCGCCCCACCGATGATGTGCAGGCTGATGCCGGACTGCTCCAGGGGCTCCACGAGCTCGCGCTGGGAGACCTGGCCAGCGCACAGGATCACCGAGTCCACGGGCAGCACCAGGGGCTCGCACGGGGCGTCGGCGGCATCGGTGTCGGAGGAGTCCTCGGCGGGCACCGTGAGATGCAGGCCGTCGTCGTCGATGCGCACGTACTGTGCGCCGGTGATCTGGTGGACGCCGCGTGCCCGCAGGGCAGCGCGGTGCACCCAGCCGGTGGTGACGCCCAGGTCCTTGCCGATCGAGGACGTGCGGCGCTGGATGAGGTGCACCTGACGCGGCGAGGGCTCCGGGTCGGGCTTGCGCAGCGCGCCGATCTGGGCGTCGGGGCCTGTCAGCGGGGCCACGCCCCACTCCTTCTGCCAGTCCTCCACGGGCGTGGGCTGCGGGCCGGTGTGGGTCAGCAACTCGCACACGTCCACGCCGATGCCGCCGGCGCCGATCACGGCCACGCGCTGGCCGGCCTGGCGACGTCCGCTGACCAGGTCCGGGTAGGTGATGACCGAGGGATGCTCGAGCCCGTCGATCTCGGGGACCCGCGGCTCCACACCCGTGGCCAGGATGACGTGGTCCCAGCCGCCATCGATCAGCTCCTGGGCCCTCACCCGGTGCCCCGTGCGCACCGCCACCCCCAGGTCCTCGAGCCGCTGCGTGAAGTAGCGCAGGGTCTCGGCGAACTCCTCCTTGCCGGGGATGCGCTGGGCCAGGGCGAACTGCCCGCCCAGGTGGTCCTGGGCCTCGAAGAGCTCCACCCGATGACCGCGCTCGGCGGCGGCCACCGCGGTGGACAGGCCTGCCGGGCCGGCGCCGATCACGGCCACCCGCTGCGCGGTGCGCGTGGGCTCGAGCACCAGGGTCGTCTCCCGGCCCGCCCGCGGGTTCACCAGGCAGGAGGCCCGCTTCTGGGAGAACGTGTGGTCCAGGCAGGCCTGGTTGCAGGCGATGCACGTGTTGATCTGCTCGTCGCGGCCCTCGACGGCCTTGCGGACCCAGGCGGGATCGGCCAGGAAGGGCCGCGCCATGGACACCAGATCGGCCTGTCCCTCGGCCAGGATCGTCTCCGCGTCCTCCGGCATGGAGATGCGGTTGGACGCCGCGACCGGCACCGAGACCTCGGCCTTCAGCGCGGCGGTCGCCTCCGTGAAGGCAGCGCGCGGGACGCTCGTGACGATCGTGGGCACGCGGGCCTCGTGCCAGCCGATGCCGGTGTTGAAGACGTCGACGCCTGCGTCCTCGAGCTCATGGGCCAGGACGACGACGTCCTCCCAGGCCTGGCCGCCGTCGACCAGGTCCATCAGGGAGATCCGGTAGATGATCGGCAGCCCCGGGGCCGCGGCGCGCACCGCGCGCACGACCTCCACCGGGAAGCGACGACGGCGCTGGGCGTCGCCGCCCCAGTCGTCCTCGCGCTGATTCGTGCGCTGGGCCAGGAACTGGTTGAGCAGGTAGCCCTCCGAGCCCATGATCTCGACGGCGCCGTAGCCGGCCTCCTGGGCGAGCACGGCGCAGCGGGCGAAGTCCTGGATCGCGGCCCGGACCTGCTCGTCGGTCAGCTCTCGGGCGGGGAAAGGGCTGATGGGGGACTGCGTGGCCGAGGCGGAGACGGCCTTGGGGTGATAGGCGTAGCGCCCCGCGTGCAGGATCTGCAGGGCCAGCAGGCCGCCGGCGTCGTGCACGGCGTCGGTGAGGATCCGGTGATGGGCCGCCTGGGCGGGATCCGAGAGCTGGCCGCCTCCGGGGGTGAGGCGGCCTTCGCCGTTGGGGCTGAATCCGCCGGTGATCATCAGCCCGGCTCCGCCGCGGGCGCGCTCGGCGAAGTACGCGGCGAGCTCGGGGAACTGCTCGGGATCGTCCTCCATGCCGGTGTGCATGGAGCCCATGAGGATGCGGTGGGGCAGCTCCAGTGCGCCGATGCTCAGCGGGGCGGAGAGGCGGGGGTGCTCGGTCATGCTGCTCCTGGGTGCGACGACTCTCAGCAGGTCGATGCAGTGGGGTATGTGATCTGCGCCATCATAGTGACGAAGCGCCAGTAGTAGCGAACATCACATTCGATTGTTGAACAATCGCCCTCGATGGTCCATCCTGTTCCAACCACAGCAAGGAGGCCGACTTCCATGAGCGCCATCACTTCCGGGCAGCCCCGGATCGATCTCAACGCAGACTGCGGGGAGTCGCTGACCTCCTGGTCCATGCCGGACGGAGCCGAGATCCTCGAAGTCGTCTCCAGCGCCAATGTGGCCTGCGGCTTCCACGCCGGCGACCCGACCGTGGCGCGCGAGACCTGTCGCATCGCCGCCCAGCGCGGGGCCGCGATCGGCGCGCACGTCAGCTACGACGACCTCAAGGGCTTCGGCCGCCGCTTCATCGATGTGGTGCCCGCCGAGCTCACGGATCAGGTGATCTACCAGATCGGCGCCCTGCAGGCCTGCGCCCGCTCGGTGGGCGCGCAGGTCCGCTACGTGAAGCCCCACGGCGCGCTCTACAACACGATCGTCCACCACGAGGCCCATGCCGGGGCCGTCGTGCAGGCGCTCGCGGAGCTCGGCGACGAGCTGCCGATCCTGGTCCTGCCGGACTCCGAGATCGAGCGCCAGGGCGCAGCCGCCGGCATCCCCACGGTGCGCGAGGCCTTCGCCGACCGCGCCTACACCCCCGAGGGTCGTCTCGTCTCGCGCCGCGAGGGGGGCTCGGTGCTGCACGACCCGGCCGAGATCTCCGCCCGCGTGGTGCAGATGGCCACCCAGCGCACCGTCACCGCGATCGACGGCTCCACCATCTCCGTGGATGCCGAGTCGATCTGCGTCCACGGCGACACCCCCGGAGCGCTCGAGATCGCCCGGCAGGTCTCGGCGGCGCTGGCCGCGGCCGGCGTCGAGCAGCGGTCGTTCCTCTCATGAGTCCCTCCGCCGCCCCGTTTCGCGCCCTGCGCCCGGTCGCCGATCACTCGCTGCACATCGAGTGCGCCGACCTGGCCGACGCCGTGGCCGTGCACGCCGCGCTGTCCGAGCAGGGCTTCAGCGGGGTGGGCGGGGCCTCGACCGTGCTGATCCGCACGAGCGATCGTCCTGCGCTGGAGGCCGCGCTCGCGCGCATCCCTCGTGGCTCCCTGGCCGATCAGCCGGGCCGGGAGCTGACCCTGGACGTGGTCTACGACGGCGAGGACCTCCAGGAGCTCGCCGAATCGCTGGGGGTCTCGGCCGACGGGCTGATCACCTGGCACACCGCTGAACCGTGGATCGCCGCGTTCGCGGGCTTCGCCCCGGGCTTCCTCTACTGCGCCCGATCGCTGGATGCGGTCGACGGCCTCGAGCTGCCCGATGCCCTGCGCGGCACCCCGGAGATCCCGCGCCGCAGCTCGCCGCGCACCGCCGTGCCGGCAGGCTCCGTGGCGCTGGCCGGGCAGTTCTCGGCCGTCTACCCGCGCAGCTCCCCGGGCGGGTGGCAGCTGCTGGGGCGCACCACGACACCCATGGTCGATCTGAACCAGGATCCGCCGGCGCTGCTGGCCCCGGGCGATCGCCTGACCTATCGAGCGGTGCGCGAGGCCGTGGAGGTCCAGGCCCCCGCGCAGCCCGAGCAGACGGAGGCCGATCCCGGGCATCACCTGGTGGTCGAGACCGCCGGACTGCAGGCGCTGATCCAGGACCGCGGTCGACCGGGTCGCGCCGACGTGGGGATCTCCTCCTCCGGCGCGCTCGATCGCGCCGCCGCCGACCGAGCCGCCCGGCTGGTCGGCAATATGCCGGGCACGGCATGCGTGGAGAGCGTGCTCGGCGGGCTGAGCCTGCGGGCCGCGGGCGATCAGGTCCTTGCCGTGACCGGCGCTGCTGTGGAGCTGGAGGTCGTCCCGGCGCCGATGTCGGACTCGGCTGACAGGTCTGCGATCGAGCAGTCAGAGCCGGCCGAGCAGGCGGTGAGCGCTCCGACGCCCGAGCGGGGCTGGCGCCCGCGCCCCGGTCTGCCCTTCGCCCTCAAGGACGGCCAGACGCTGCGGGTGGGCGCCCCCACCGACGGGCTGCGCGTGTACGTGGCGGTGCGCGGCGGCATCGAGACCCCTGCGGTCATCGGCAGCCGCGCGACCGACACCCTGGCGGGCCTCGGCCCGGCTGCGCTGTCCGACGGCGACCGACTGGCTGTGGGCCGTGACCCCGGCACCGCCGTGGACTGGCCGCTCGAGGTCGCCGGCGCTCCGGTTGCCCAGCCGACTCCGCCGAGCGGGCCGCTGGAGGTCCGCGTGGTCCTGGGCCCGCGCGACGACTGGTTCACGCCTGAGGCCCTGGAGTCCTTCCAGGAGCAGGAGTGGGCTGTCGCGGCGGCCTCCGATCGCGTGGGCGCCCGACTCGAGGGCCGCGAGCTGGCTCGCAGCATCGAGCGCGAGCTGCCCAGCGAGGGCACCGTGCCCGGCAGCATCCAGGTGCCGGCCTCCGGCCTGCCCGTCGTGTTCCTGAGAGACCACCCCGTGACCGGCGGCTACCCGGTCATCGCCTGCGTGCTCGAGGCCGATCTGGACCTCATGGCCCAGGCCGCTCCCGGCAGGACGGTGCGCTTCATCGCCGTCGAGCCCGCCACCACCGACACCGTCGCAGCGCCTGCTGCCGAGAACCACTGAGGAGACCATCGTGCAGAAGGTCCTGATCGCCAACCGCGGCGAGATCGCCGTGCGCATCATCCACGCCTGCGCCGAGGCCGGCCTGAGCTCGGTGGCCGTCTACGCCGACCCGGACGCCGACGCCCCGCATGTCCACCTGGCCGACGAGGCCTATGCGCTCGAGGGCACCAGCCCGACCGAGACGTACCTGGACCAGGAGGCGATCCTGGCGATCGCCCAGCGCGCCGGCGCCGATGCCGTGCACCCCGGCTACGGCTTCCTGTCGGAGAACGCGTCCTTCGCCCGCGGGGTCATCGAGGCGGGCCTGACCTGGATCGGGCCGCGCCCCGAGACCATCGAGAAGCTCGGCGACAAGGTCCAGGCCCGCGACATCGCCCGCACCGTGGGCGCTCCGCTGGTCCCGGGCACCGACGGTCCCGTTGCCTCCGGCGCGGAGGCAACGGCCTTCGCCGAGGAGCACGGGCTGCCCGTGATCATCAAGGCCGCTCACGGCGGCGGCGGGCGAGGCATGCGCGTGGTCCGCGAGCTCTCCGAGGTCGAGGATGCCTTCGCCTCGGCGGCGCGCGAGGCCCAGAGCGCGTTCGGTCGCCCCGAGTGCTTCGTGGAGCGCTTCCTCGATGAGCCGCGCCACGTCGAGGCCCAGGTGGTCTGCGACTCCCACGGCGGCGTGGCCGTGCTCGGCACCCGCGACTGCTCGCTGCAGCGCCGCCACCAGAAGCTCGTGGAGGAGGCCCCGGCGCCGTTCCTCACCGACGAGCAGCGCGAGCGGATCCACACCGCCGCCGCCGAGATCTGCCGCGAGGCCGGGTATGTGGGCGTGGGCACCGCCGAGTTCCTGGTGGGACGCGACGGGCTGATCTCCTTCCTGGAGGTCAACACCCGCCTGCAGGTCGAGCACCCGATCACCGAGGAGGTCTACGGCGCGGATCTGGTCCAGCTGCAGCTGCTCGTGGCGGACGGCGGGCACCTGCCCGAGGGCCTGGGCGCGCAGACGCAGGGCCACGCCTTCGAGTTCCGCATCAACGCGGAGGACCCGGGTCGCGGCTTCCTGCCCGGCGGCGGTCGCATCGAGGCGATCGACGCCCCCACCGGCCCCGGCATCCGCCTGGACTCCGGCGTGCGCGCCGGCCAGGAGGTCGCTACGACCTTCGACTCGATGCTGCTCAAGCTGATCGTGCACGGCGCGGATCGGCAGTCCGCGCTGCGACGGGCCCGTCGTGCCTTGGCCGAGATCCGCATCCACGGCGTGGCCACCACGGTCCCGTTCCACCGGGCCGCGATCGAGGCGCCCGAGTTCACGGCCGAGGAGGCCCAGGACTTCACCGTCCACACGGCCTGGATCGAGACCGAGTTCGCCGAGCGCCTCAGCGCCGACGACGGCTACGCGGCCGACTACCTGCGCGCCGCCGAGCTGGGCCGCTCACGGTTCAGCGTGGACATCGACGGTCGCCGCGTGATGCTCGGCGTGCCCAAGGCGCTGGCTGCGGCGCTCGAGTCCGGCGGGCAGGCGTCGTCGGAGACCGCTGAGGGCGACGACGACGGCGCGGTGAAGGCCGGCGTGGGCGGCACTGTGCTGAAGTGGCTCGTCGAGGAGGGCGCACAGGTCCAGGCCGGTGACGACCTGCTGGTGCTCGAGGTCATGAAGACCGAGTCGAAGGTGGCTGCGCCGTGCGCGGGCACCCTGTCCGAGAGGGGCGTGTCCGAGGGCGATGCCGTGACGGCCGGTCAGGTGCTCGGCCGCATCACGTCATGAAACGGGAGGTCATCCTGACGCCGACTGGCACGATGAACTCATGACCATCGAGATCGAGGTGCCGCTGCCTGACATGACCGTGCTCGGGCCTGTGCGCGAAGCGGTGGACTCGGAGCATGAGGGGTGGGGCGCGGTCGCGCGCGGAGCCGAGGTCCTGCGCCGCGGCGTCGTCACGGGCCTCCTGCGACCGGGCGCCCGGCTGCCCGAGGAACGCCTGGCGGCCGTGCTGGGCATCTCCCGCAACTCCCTGCGCGCGGCTTTCGACGAGGTCGAGCAGGAGCACCTGGTCGAGCGCGAGCGCCACCGCGGCATCCGTGTGTGCCTGCCGGATGAGACCACGGTCCATCAGCTCTTCCGCGCACGGCTGGCCCTGGAGGGGGCGGCGCTGCGCTGGCCGGAGGCGGGGACGCGTGGTCGTGCGGTCGAGCAGATGACCGCCGCTGTGGAGACCGGTCGCTGGGCCGGCGATGCGGGGCAGGTCGCGGCCATGGCCGAGGCCAACGACGCCTTCCATCGGGCCGTCGTCTCGCTGTCCGACTCGCACCGGCAGCTCGAGCTCATGAAGCAGGTGCAGTCCGAGCTGCGCCTGCTCTTCCACACGCTCGATGACACTCCGGCGTTCCACCAGCCGTGGGTCGAGCGCAACGCGGCGCTCGTGGAGCTCGTGGCGCAGGAGCGCGATGCCGAGGCCGCCGACCGGATCGGCGATTACCTCCGCGACTCCCGGCGCACGATCCTGGAGCTGTGGGGCCGCTCCTCCAGTCGCAGCTGACCAGCCCTGCAGGTCGCCAGGTCGTGGCCCGCCTTCCTATGCCTCGTAGCAAGACGTACAATTTGTTGTACAAGGAGGCATCATGAGGACGATGACCTATTCCGAATCGCGCCAGCGGTACGCCGAGGTGCTGGATTCCGTCGTGGATGACCGTGAGGGTGTCGTCATCACCCGCTCGGGTCGCGAGTCCGCCGTCATCCTCTCGCTGGAGGACTACGAGTCTCTGCGGGAGACGGCCTACCTCATGCGCTCGCCCGCCAATGCCCGCCGTCTTCTAGATGCCATGGAGCGGCTGGAAGCTGGTCAGTCGCAGGCTCACGAGCTGCTCCCGGAGGACTGAGAGTGCAGCTGCTCTGGGACGAGGCCGCCTGGGAGGACTACCTGTGGTGGCAGGCCCAGGACCGGAAGATCCTCAAGCGCATCAACAGGCTTCTCGAGGACGTCCAGCGCAACGGGAATGAGGGCATCGGCAAGCCCGAAGCGCTCAAGCACGGCTTCGGCGGCTTCTGGTTGCGGCGGATCACCGACGAGCACCGACTGGTCTACAAGGTCCTCGAGGATCGTGTGCTGATTGCCCAGTGCCGCTACCACTACGGCCGCTGACATGGATCCGCGCGTGGTGACCTGCGCTGCAGTCTGAGACTGTATCCCCTAGTGGGACTGCATATCCTCCTCCGAAGGGGCACGCCATGAAGACTGCTGTGCGCAGGTTGATCACTCTCATCGCAGCCGTGCTGCTGCTGGCGTCGACCACGGCGGGGGCATCCGCCGCCCCGGCCGCATCCCATGCCTCGTCGATAGGCGGGGACATCACCAAGAAGCAGTACGACGTCCTGCTGCGGAACTTCAGCCCCCAGGAGATCCTCGAGCTCGAGGAGATCTCGAGTCAGGCAGAGATCCAGCATCTCGTCAGGATCATCGGAGGAGCCTCACCTCGGCGTGCGGCTCAGGGCTCCGCCATTTCTCGGGCCACCGTCGTCCCACTGGCCGCGGCGGCCGATGAGACCAACGGCTGCAACTATTCCCCGGATCAGTGGGGTCGCGCTGATTTCAAGCCCACCTGCGACGATCACGATCGGTGCTACTCGTCTACGAGCTACGTCAATCGCCTGGACTGCGACACGGTGTTCCTCTCCGGGCTCAGGGCCAGCTGCACCGGGGCCTACCCGACCGAGGCGTTCCGACGCAGCGCCTGCCTCGGAGTGGCCGATCTCTACTACTTCGCGGTGCGAAATGCAGGTGAAGCCTTCTACGAAGGACGAGGTCTGAACAACTAGGCGCAGGCGCGGCGACGTCCGTCGCGCAGATCCAGCTCAGAGCACCGCGATCTTCTGCCAGACCTTGCGGGCCATGTCGGAGGTCAGGGTCTCCAGGCCCTCCACGCCGTCGATGATCTCGCCGTCCGTCGTGTCCTCGGCGAACAGGGCAGCGGTCTTGCCCACGAGCGAGAGCATCTCCGTGCAGTAGTCGAGGTAGTGACGCAGCTGCTCGCGGCTGAGATCCAGGCCGCCGTCGGCGCGCGAGCCCCGCTCCAGGCGCTCGGGCACCTTGGTGAGCTGATGCATGTCGATCACGTGGGCCAGGGAGCGCAGGCGGTGCAGCAGCCGCATCACGCGCGCCCGCTCCATCCGCTCCGGCACGGCGATCAGGAAGAACACCGCCAGCCCCGCGAACACCACGTTGTTGACGACGGTCTCCAGCAGCGGCAGGAAGTCGATCGGGCTGATGGCCTCCGGATCGGCCCAGATATCGGCTGCGGCCAGCACGATCGTCAGCGTCACGAACACGACGATCAGCACCACCGCCAGCCGCGACAGCACACGCGCCGCTCGGATGCGACGAAGGCTGATGCCGCCCTCGGAGCCGACCTCGTCCACCAGGGCCGCCAGCTCGCCGCAGACCTCCCACAGCCCGCGGTCCGGGAAGCGGGAGCGGATGCGCTGCTGCAGCGCGCGCGTGGAATCGCGCACCGCCTCGTGCTTGAGACTCTGGTACCGGCTGCCGTCGGGAGGGCTGTCGTCGTGGTCGTCGGGCCGCTCGGCCAGCTCATCGAGATAGGACACCAGGAGAGGGTACGGCCCTGCCCTCGCTGCGGGGTCTCGTGAGGGGGCTCATCCGCCGGCTTTCGGGCCGCGATGGCCTGCGGAGGCGTCCCCTCGGCGCGCTCCGCGCGGCGCCGTCGTCGCCAGGGTGCTGATCAGTAGGCTGGTGGGCCTCCCCGCGACCCCCCGACGACGAGGCTGATGTGACCCCTGCGCGCTCCCGGATGACGACCCCCGCCAAGATCGGCATCGGCTGCGGAGGCTGCCTGGGGCTGCTGGTGCTGGCCTTCGCGGCCCTGGTGGTCATCGGGCTGATCGTGGGTCCGCTGCCCGAGGGGGCCGACGATCCGCAGACGGCATCCTCCGCATCAGCACCGAGCTCGGCTGCTCCGTCGTCGTCGAGCCCGGCCGCGGCGCAGCCCTCGTCGGAGGCGCCGGCCGTCGAGTCCGATGAGCCGTCGGAGGCCCCGGAGTCGTCTGCGCATCCACAGGCAGCGGAGGCGTCGCAGCCCGAGGGCTCGTCCGTGCCGGTCGACGACGGCGCCAACTCCGACTCCGCCGAGGCCCTGGCCCTGCTGGAGACCCTCGACATCAAGGGCCGGGCGCCGAAGACCGGCTACGGCCGCGACCTCTTCGGCCCCACTTGGGAGGATGTCGACGGCAACGGGTGCAGCACCCGCAATGACATCCTGGCCCGCGACCTCACGGGCATCGCGCGCGAGGACGGCTGCTCCGTGACCTCCGGGCTGCTGCGCGACCCCTACACGGACACCGCGATCGACTTCACCGCGGGGATCGACACCTCCGCCGAGGTGCAGATCGATCACGTGGTGGCGCTGTCCGACGCCTGGCAGAAGGGCGCCCAGCAGCTGTCCGAGCAGCACCGGCTGGCCTTCGCCAACGACCCGCTGAACCTCCTGGCCGTCGACGGTCCGACCAATCAGTCCAAGGGCGACGGCGACGCCGCGACCTGGCTGCCGCCGAACCGCGCCTACTGGTGCCCCTACGTCTCGCGGCAGATCGAGGTGAAGGCCGAGTACGAGCTGTGGGTCACCCAGCCCGAGCACGACCGGATGGAGGACGTGCTGCAGGACTGCGACGGTCCGGCGTCGTCGGATCCGGAGCCAAGCTCGACGCAGGCGCCGGAGGAGAGCGCACCGCAGCCCGCCCCGGCACCGGCAGCCCCGGGCGGATCCTTCGCGAACTGCTCCGAGGCCCGGGCCGCCGGTGCCGCGCCCCTGTACCGCGGCATGCCCGGCTACGCGCCGCGCATGGATGGCGACGGCGACGGGGTCGCCTGCGAGTGACCGGCGTCGCGGGGGTGTGACGCTTCTCGCGGGTCGGATGGCCCCGGAGGCCTGGCAGGCAGAGCGAGCCGGGGTCTAGCGTTGAGGGTTCTGCCGCGAGCGTGAGGCCTCCGCCGCGGTGATGCTGTTCTTCATCGATCCATCATCCCGGGAGGTGTCCTGTGACTGCTGTGCCTGAGACCCAGGGCGGCGCTGCGCTGTCGCCGACGCGCCGCCGCATCGCGCTGATGGCCCTGGCCCTGGGCGGCTTCGGCATCGGCTCCGCCGAGTTCGTCTCCATGGGGCTGCTCCCGCAGATCGCCCAGGGGCTGCTGCCGGAGATGATGGCCGCGAACCCGGATCAGGGTCTGGCCCGCGCCGGATGGGCCATCACCGCCTACGCACTCGGCGTGGTGGTCGGCGCCCCGCTGCTGTCCCTGCTGGCCGTGCGCCTGAGCCGCACCCGCCTGATCGTGGTGTTCGCGGGACTGCTGTGCGTGTCCACCCTGGCCTCCGGGCTGATGCCGAGCTTCGAGCTGACGCTGCTGGCCCGCTTCATCGCAGGGCTGCCGCACGGCGCCTACCTGGGGGTGGCCTCGCTGCTGGCGGCCTCCCTCATGGGCCCCGGTTCGCAGGGCAAGGGCGCGGCCGTCGCCCTATCCGGGCTGACCGTGGCCAATCTGGTGGGCGTGCCCATGCTCACGGCTCTGGGGCAGACGGCCGGATGGCGCGCGGCCTTCCTGACGATCGCCGCGGTCTTCGCGCTGACCGCCGTCCTGGTGGCCACCACGATCCCGTCCCAGCCCGCCCCGCAGGGCCGACGCATCCAGGACGAGCTGCGCGCCTTCTCCCGAGTACAGCTGTGGGTGGTCATGCTGATCGCCGCGGTGGGCTTCGCGGGGTCCTTCGCCGTGTTCAGCTACATCGCCGACATCGGCCAGCAGGTTGCCGGCATGAGCGCCGGATTCATCCCCGTGCTGCTGGCGGTGGCCGGGCTGGGCATGACCATCGGCAACGCGATCGGCGGCTTCACGACGGATCGCTCCCTGGAGCGGACGCTGCTGATCGCCTTCCCGTTCTACATCGCGGCCATGGCGCTGATGATCACCGTGGTGACGAACCCGGTCGGGCTGACCATCGCGTTCTTCCTCACCAACATGGGCCACGCGACGCTGGGCCCGGCCATGCAGACCTGGCTCATGCGCATCGCCGGGCCCTCCGAGATGCTGGGCGCCTCGCTGCACCACGCGGCGTTCAACGTGGCGAACGCGCTGGGCGCGCTGCTGGGCGGCATGGTGATCTCCGCGGGCCTCGGCCTGGCGGCCCCCACAGTGGTCGGGCTGGTCGTGGCGAGCCTGGGCTTCACGATGCTGCTGGGCAGCTTCGCCCTGCTGCGCCTGCGCTCGCGGCGCTTCCGCCGCGAGCTCGACACCGCGCAGGTCCCGGTGCAGTCCCCCGAGGCCGCCTCGGCCCGCTGAGCTCGCCCGGCCCGTCCTGGCCGCGCGGCTCGCAGGTGCTCGCGCAGCCGATGCACCCCCGTCTTGACGGGCGTCCTACGATGAGATCACCGCGCGCCGGAGACGCCGGTCGCGGATCGCGAGGAGGATGACATGGATCCCCTGTACACCACCGAGGCGCTCGCCACCGGAGCAGGACGCAACGGCAGCGTGACCGTCCCCGACGGAGGCCTGGAATTCGATCTGGCTTCACCCCGGGCCATGGGCGGCAGCGGCAACGGGAGCAACCCGGAGCAGCTCTTCGCCGCGGGCTACGCGGCCTGCTTCCACTCCGCGCTGCAGCTCACCGCCAAGCAGCGCGGCAAGGACCTGGGCGACTCCTCCGTGGGCGCCAAGGTCTCCATCGGCAAGGAGGGCGAGGGGTTCGGCCTGGCGGTCGAGCTCGAGGTCGTCATCCCGGGCATGCCGCACGACGAGGCGCAGGAGCTGGCCGATGCGGCGCATCAGGTCTGCCCGTACTCCAATGCCACGCGCGGCAACATCCCGGTGGAGGTCACGGTCTCGGACGACTGATCCGCGGCCTCACGGCACCTGGTACGACGCGTTCGGGGCATCTGTGATGAGCATGTGCCCCGGCGCGTGGCCGATCGCGAAGGGGACGCCGCTGGCCGCGATGGCCGCCTGGGGCGTGACGCCGCAGGCCCAGAAGACCGGCAGCCAGCCATCGGGGATCTCCACGGCGTCGCCATAGTCCGGGCGGGAGAGGTCCCCGATGCCGATCGCGGCCGGATCGCCCACGTGCAGGGGCGCACCGTGCACGGCCGGGTAGCGCGAGGTGATGCGCACGGCGTCGGCGACCATGGAGCCTGGCAGCGGCCGCATGGAGACCACGGTGGGCCCGTGCAGTCGGCCTGCGGAGACGGCCGAGATCGACGTGCGGTACATCGGCACGTTGACGCCCTGGTCCTGATGCGCCAGCGGCAGCCCGGCCTCCAGCAGCGCGGCCTCGAACGTGAAGCTGCACCCGATCAGGAAGGCCACCAGGTCATCGCGCCACAGCTCGGTGACGTCGGCGGGGGAGTCCACGAGCTCGCCGTCTCGGTGGACGGTGTAGCGCGGGATGTCGGTGCGGATGTCGCCGCCGGGCAGCAGGTCGCTGCTGAGCTGACCGGCCTCGAGCACGCCCAGCAGCGGGCAGGACTTGGGGTTGCGGTGGGCGAAGAGCAGGACGTCGTACGCCCAGTCCTGCGGCACAGCGATGAGATTGGCCTGGGCGAAGCCGTCCGACCACCCGGAGGTGAGGACGGCCCGCCCGGCGCGGAACAGCTCCCGCGCGGCGGCAGGGCTCAGCTGGGAGACGGGTGCGTCGTCGTTCATCGGAGCTCCTGTCGTCGCGCGGGTCATGGCCTTCAGGATGCCAGAGGCGTCACGCCCAGAGGGCCGCGATGCCGGACAGGGACTTCCAGCCGAGGATGTAGGTCAGGATCAGCACCAGGGCGCCGATGATGGCCAGCCACTTGGGGTAGCTGTAGCCGTGCAGCAGGTCCCGGCGGAACCAGGCCACGATCATGATCACCGTGAAGCCGATCGGCAGGATCAGCCCGTTGACCGCGCCGGCCACGATCAGCAGGGTCGATGGCGCCTGGCCGAGCAGCAGGAAGATGATGGCCGAGAAGACGATGAACGCGACCGTGAGGATGTTGCGGGCGCCGGCCTTGGTCTTGTCCGAGGTGAGGAACGAGACCGAGGTGTAGGCCGCGCCGATCACCGAGGACACGGCGGCCGCCCAGAGGATGAGGCCGAACAGGCGCAGGCCCACAGCACCGGCGGCCTGCTCGAAAGCCTGAGCCGCGAGGTTGTCGCCGACCAGCTCCGCGCCGCCGGCCACAACGCCCAGGATCGCCAGGAACAGCAGGAAGCGCATGATGCCCGTGATGATGATGCCGACCACGGAGGAGCTGGAGATCCGCTTGGCGTTCTCCGGTCCGGTGATCCCGGAGTCGACCATGCGGTGCGCGCCGGCGTAAGTGATGTAACCGCCGATGGTGCCGCCGATCAGGGTGACGATCACGACGTAGCTGATCTGCTCGGGGAGGACCATGTTCTTCATGGCCTCGCCCACAGGCGGGTCCGAGACGATGGCCACGTAGCCGGTCACCAGGATCATCACGACGCCGAGCGCGACCACGATCTTGTCCAGGGCCATGCCGGCCTTGCGGGACAGGAACACGCCGATGGCCAGCGCGGCGGTGATCAGGCCGCCCCACTTGGCGTCCAGGCCGGTCATGGCGTTGAGGCCCAGGCCGCCGCCGGCGGTGTTGCCGATGTTGAACACCAGGCCGCCCAGCGCCACGAGCGCGGCGACGAGCCAGCCGACGCCGGGAAGCACTGCGTTGCCCAGCTGCTGGGCCTTGAGCCCGGAGACGCCGATGACGCGCCACACGTTCAGCTGCACGGCGATGTCCACCAGGATCGAGACCAGGATCGCGAAGGCGAAGGCCGCGCCCATCTGGACGGTGAAGTTGGCGGTCTGGGTGATGAAGCCCGGTCCGATGGCGCTGGTGGCCATCAGGAAGAGGGCGCCCAGGATGGCCTGACGGGACGAACTCGAGACCATGCCGGGGGCGGCCTTGGGGGTCTGCGCGTCGGTGGAGCCGGCGTCCTGCACGGGAGCCTGCTCGGGGTGCTGCTGGGTCATGGTCTGCCTCGAGACGATCAGCGGGGCGGCGTGGTGCGGCCCCGGGTGGTGCGCGCCGGGCGGTGCGGTTCACCGTCGGCGTGGAGCCCTTCGCAGAGGGGAGTCCGGGTCAGTGGAGGACACAGTACAGATTGTTCAACAAATTGACGAGACCTGCGCCACATCCGGGTCGATCTCCTTTTTGTGACCCGTCTCACGGTCGCCTACCGTAGAGTCACTGACCCCGATCCACCAGGAGCCCCCATGCGCGAGATCAGCATTCCGCCTGCTGTCGAAACCCCCCGAGACACGAACGTGACAGAGCTGCTGCTGCGCAATGAGCGAAAGCCCTCCGACCCGGCGATCTTCGCCCATCGAGAAGGTGAGCAGTGGGTCGATCTGCGGGCCAGCGAGGTGGTGCAGCAGGTCACCGCCCTGGCCAAGGGGCTGGTGGCCGCCGGCATCGAGCCGGGGGACCGTGTGGGGCTGATGTCGCGCAATCGCCTGGAGTGGAGCCTGATCGACTTCGCGATCTGGTTTGCCGGTGCGGTCTCCGTGCCGGTGTACGAGTCGTCGGCACCGTCGCAGCTGCACTGGAACCTGGCGGACTCGGGCGCCACGGCGCTCGTCGTCGAGACCCCGGAGCACAGGTCCGTGTTCGAGCGGGCGGCCCAGGACAAGGATCTCTCCGCCGTGCACAGCGTGTGGTGCCTCGATGAGGGCGCGCTCGATCATCTGCGCGAGGGTGGCAAGGACGTCCCGGAGGAGGAGATCGAGCGCCGCCGCGATCTCGCCGGCCTCGACGATCTCGCCACGATCATCTACACCTCCGGCACCACCGGGAAGCCCAAGGGCTGCGAGATCACCCACGGCAACTTCGTGGAGCTGGCCGAGGCCGCCCGGCTGTCCATCCCGGAGCTCCTGCACGAAGGCTCCCGCACGGTGATGTTCCTGCCGCTGGCGCACGTGTTCGCCCGCTACATCTCGGTGCTGTCGGTGGCCTCGGGGTGCACCATGGCCTACACCGCGGATATGAAGAACCTGCTGCCGGACCTGCAGAGCTTCCATCCCGACTTCCTGCTCGTGGTCCCGCGCGTGTTCGAGAAGGTCTACAACTCCGCGCAGCAGAAGGCCGAAGCCGGCGGCCGCGGGAAGATTTTCGACCGCGCCGCGGCCGTCTCGATCGCCTGGTCGCGCGCCGAGCAGGAGGGGAAGGTGCCGCTGGGGCTGAAGCTCCAACACGCGATCTTCGACCGCCTGGTCTACGCCAAGCTGCGCGAGGCCATGGGCGGGAAGGTCACGCACGCGGTCTCCGGCGGCGGGCCGCTGGGCGAGCGGCTGGCGCACTTCTTCCACGGCGTGGGCCTCACCGTGCTCGAGGGCTACGGCCTGACCGAGACCACCGCCCCGCAGACCGTGAACACCCCGTCCGCGCTGCGCATCGGCAGCGTCGGGCGGCCCCTGCCCGGCAACGCGGTGCGGATCTCGGACATGGGCGAGGTCCAGGTCAAGGGCATCGCCGTGATGCGCGGCTACTGGAACAACCCGGAGAAGACCGAGGAGGCCTTCGAGGACGGCTGGTTCCGCACCGGGGATCTGGGCGAGCTCGACGAGGACGGCTACCTGCGCATCACCGGGCGCATCAAGGAGCTGATCGTGACCGCCGGCGGCAAGAACGTCAGCCCCGTGGTCCTGGAGGATCAGATCCGCGCGCACACGCTGGTCTCGCAGTGCATCGCCGTGGGCGACAACCGCCCGTTCATCGCCGCGCTGATCACCTTGGACGAGGAGGCCCTGCCGGGCTGGCTCGAGGCTCACGGCCTGGATCCCCAGATGTCGATCGACGATGCCCGCCAGAACGACAAGGTGCGCGCAGCGATCGCCGAGGCCATCGACAAGGCGAATCAGGCGGTCTCGCGCGTCGAACAGATCAAGGAGCACCGGATCCTGTCCTCGGACTTCTCGGAGAACGATGGCACCCTGACCCCCTCGCTGAAGCTCAAGCGGGCGCAGGTGCTGCGCACCTACGAGGAGGTCGTGGACGAGATCTACGGAGGCCCGCGCCAGGACTGAGGGGGTCGGCGTCGCGGGGGAATCAAGCAGGGCCGGATTCCGCTGTACGGGGCAGAGACCTCTGCACCTGCGATCCCGAAAGGCCCGCGCCATGCCCCTTCCCCTGTCCGTCCTCGACTTCGCCTCCGTCCGCAGCGGCAAGACGGTGGGGGAGGCGTTCCAGGAGTCCGTCGAGCTTGCCCAGGCCGCCGAGCGGCTGGGCTACGAGCGCGTCTGGTACACCGAGCACCACAACATGGGCTCGATCGCCTCGGCCGCCCCGGCGGTGCTCATCGCGCACATCGCCGCCCAGACCGAGTCCATCCGGCTCGGCTCGGGCGGCGTGATGCTGCCCAACCACGCGCCGCTGATCATCGCCGAGCAGTTCGGCACGCTCGCCGAGCTGCACCCCGGACGCATCGATCTGGGCCTGGGCCGCGCGCCCGGCACGGATCAGGCGGCCGTGCGTGCCATGCGCCGCGATCCCCGCGCCGCCGAGGAGTTCCCGCAGGACGTCAAGGAGCTGCAGGCCTTCCTTCGCGACGAGTCCGTGGTGCCCGGCCTGCGTGCGGTCCCCGGTGCCGGCACGAACGTGCCGCTCTACATCCTGGGCTCGTCGATGTTCGGCGCCACCCTGGCGGCCGCCTACGGGCTGCCGTACTCGTTCGCCTCGCACTTCGCCCCTGAGGCGCTCGAGCAGGCCACCCAGGCCTACCGCGCCCAGTTCCAGCCGTCCGAGGTGCTGGACGAGCCCTACGTGATCGCCGCGGTCAATGTGGTGGGTCGCGAGAACCCCGACGACGCCGCGCAGGAGCTCGAGTGGTACCGCCGCTCGCGGGTGCGTCAGATGGCCGGACGCGGCCGGGAGCTCTCCGAGGAGGAGCTCGACCTGGTCATGCACTCCCCGGCCGGGCAGCAGATCCTCAACATGATCCGCTACACGGCCGTGGGCGACGGCGCCCAGGTCAAGCAGTACGTGGAGGACTTCGCGGCCCGCGCCAGCGCCGACGAGATCATGGTCGCTCCGGTGGGCTCCACCTCCGAGGGTGCCATCGACTCCCTGCGCGTGCTGCGCGAGGCCTGGGGCCGCTGAGGCTCGTCGCGCACGGATCACGCGGTGCTCGAGCGCAACTGATCGCCGCAGACGCCGTCGTGCGCGTCGAGGGGACGCACCCGACGCCCTCCAGCGGCAGGAGCGCGTCGGACGGGTCCCCTCGACGACGGATGCGGCGGCGCTGTCCGAGCCGTGAGTCAGGATGGATCCATGACGAGATCCGATCAGCCGAAGGCCACCCCCGCGCAGCGCCGGCGCCGCGCCGACGCCCTGGCCCGCCGCCAGGCGCGCATGTATGCCGTCACGGGCATGCTGCATCTGGCAGTTCCCGGGGTCTACGAGCGGATCATCCCCGAGGCTCTGCCCGGCACACCGCGGCAGTGGGCGGTGTGGTCGGGCGTCGCCGAGCTCGGCGTCGCCGGGCTGCTGGCCATGCCGCGCACACGACGGCTCGGCGGGGCCGCTTCCGCCGCCCTGCTCGTGGGCGTCTGGCCGGGCAACCTCAAGATGGCGCTCGACTGGCGGGACAAGCCCTGGCCGGCGCAGGCCGTCGCGATCGGGCGGCTCCCGCT
This sequence comes from Kocuria sp. p3-SID1428, assembly GCF_025149945.1. Lineage (GTDB taxonomy): Bacteria > Actinomycetota > Actinomycetes > Actinomycetales > Micrococcaceae > Kocuria. The sequence continues at coordinate 34,365 of NZ_JALXVH010000013.1, forward strand.
GCAGATCCCGCTGATCCGCTCGGCGGTGGCCATCGCCCGCGACTGAAGCGGCGCGGCGCGTCCAGCAGGCATCCTCGTGCGGGAGACGCAGGCTCAGCGCGTCCAGGGAGCCGGGTCGCGACCAGGCTCGTCGTGCTCGGCCTCGGACCGCGTCTCGGAGCCGGACTCGGCGGAGGCCTCCACGGAGGACATCTCGCCGGTGGCCTCGTCGGCCCAGCGGTCCTTCTCGTAGTCGTAGTCGGCCGGCTCGCCGTTCTCATCCGTGCGCCGGTACCACTCGGTGTACTCGGGGGAGGCCGAGTCGAAGTCGCGCCCGGCCGAGGAGCCCTCGGTCTCGTGCTTGACGGCCAGCGCGAAGTCGTCGCCGTGCTCGGACATGCCGGCGCGCATGGCGTCGTCGATCGCCACGCGCGCGTACTGGACGCGCAGCATCATGGGATCGGTCGACAGCAGCCGGAAGAACGCGGGCATGATGCACACCAGGATCACGGCGAACGGGAGCGCCGCCACCGTCACGAGATCCTGCAGACCCTGCAGCGCATCGGCTCCGCCCACGAGCAGCATTACGGAGGACACCCCGGCCAGGGCCAGCGCCCAGAAGGCCACGACGGGCTTGGTGGGCACCGGATTGCCGCGCTGGGACATCGAGGCCATGACCACGGAGGCCGAGTCGGCCGAGGTGATGAAGAAGATCGCGAGCAGGATCATCACAGCAGCCGAGCTGATCTGCGTCATCGGCAGGGCGTCGAGCATCTGGAAGAGCATGTTCTCCGGGGAGCCCGCTCCGGCGATGTCCGTCCCCGACCGCTGCAGCCAGATCGCGGTGCCTCCGAAGATCGAGAAGGCCAGCACGCAGATGGCCGTGGGCGCCAGCAGGACCACGGTCACGTACTGCCGCAGGGTGCGCCCGCGCGAGATCTGGGCGACGAACGCGCCCACGAACGGCGCCCACGAGACCCACCAGGCCCAGTAGAACAGGGTCCAGTAGCGCATGAACTCCTCGGCGTCCTCGCCCTTGGAGGCGGACATCGCGAGCATGTCGAACATCTCGCCGAAGTACGTGGCCACCACGGAGGGTATGAAGTTCAGCAGGAAGACCGTGGGTCCGACCACGAACAGGAAGAACGCCACGGCGGCGGCCAGGACCATGTTGACGTTCGACAGCACTCGGATGCCCTTGGCGATCCCGGAGACTGCCGAGATGAGGAAGCACGCGGTGAGCACGGCGATGATCCCGATCAGGGCGGCGTTGGACACCGGGCCGATGCCCGCCACGACCTCCATGCCGCGGCCGATCTGCAGGGTGCCCAGGCCCAGGGAAGCTGCCGTCGCGAAGAGGATGCCGATCACGGCGAACGCGTCGATCAGCCGTCCCCAGACGCTGCCCGGCGCGCTCTGGCCGAAGATCGCCGAGATCAGCAGCGGACGCCCGCGGCGGTAGGCGGCATAGCCCATGGCCGCGCCGACCATGGCGTAGATCGCCCAGGCCTGCAGCCCCCAGTGGAAGATCGTCTGCGCCATGGCCGAGTGCATGGCCTGCAGCGACTCGGGTTCCGCGCGCCCCGGAGGCGGCGTCATGTAGTACGTCACCGGCTCGTAGGCGCCGAAGAAGATCAGGCCCACGCCCATGCCGGCCGCGAAGAGCATCGCGATCCAGGAGCGCATGGAGTAGGCGGGGGCCTCCCCGTCCTTGCCGAGCGGGATGCGCCCGAAGCGCGAGAAGCCGATGAACAGCAGGAACAGCAGGACGACGGCCGCCAGCGCGGTGAAGATCCAGCCGCCGTAGGTCACGGTGAAGCTCAGGGCGCTTGTGGAGGCCGTGGTCAGGGAATCCGTGGACAGCGCGCCCCACAGGATGAACGCCACGATGAGCCCCCCGGCCACGCCGAAGGTGATCTTGTCGGTGCGGTAGCGCACCCGCTGCTCGTCGACGGCCACACCGGGGACGAGCCCCGGGTGGGTGCCGTGGGGGTACTCGGCATCGCCGGAATCGGGAGCCTGTTCGGAAGCCGGACGGGAGGAGGGCATAGGAGAGCTCGGGTTTCGGTGGAAGGAGTGGCCCGAGGGGGCCGGTGAGCGCTCCACCGTATACCGACGACGGAGCGTCCCCGGTGTGATTCCGCTCGCGAGCAGCCTCCGGTGGGACCCTCATCGGAAGGTACGAGCCGTGATTCATGCTCCGGGACGGCGACCCGACGGGTGCCCGCTCCTACGCTGAGACGCATGTCAGACGTGCCGTCCCCGATCACCTCCCCGTGGGCCTCTCCAGCGCACGAGCAGCCCCGTCGCCTCCGTGGATCGCGCAGGCTGCAGCGCCCGTGGTTCACCTCGATCCTCACGCTGCTGGCCTTCGTGCTCGGGCCGTTGGCCTGGGGACTGATCCTGCTCGTGGTGCTGACCCAGGGTGATCCGCTCGATGTCTTCGACGTGTACGGCCCCGGGCGGCCGGTGGTCCTGCTGTCGATCCTGGACGTGGTCCTGGGGCTGGTCGCCGTGGGCCTGCTTCCTGCGGCACTGCGCCACGGCGTGGCCGACACGCAGGCGTTCGCCGACTCCACGGCCGATCCCTCCGAGCTGGTGGACCGGCCCGAACCCCGTTCCGCGCTGATCGCTGCCCTGGTCATCGGGGGGCTCGTGTCCATCTCGGCCTCGGCCTGGGCGGCTTCGCTGGTCAGCATGATCTCGATCGCCTCACGCGGGCGCCGATCGTGGGCGGTGCTGATCTATGCAGTCACCGTGGTCTCGAGCATCGTCGGGTACTTCGTCCTGGACTCGGCCGAGACCTGGATCGACGCGCTGCTGGTGTGCGGGATCTCGGCCGTGATGCTGCTGGTGCCCGTGCTGATCGGCATGTACCGCTGGTCCCGCCGCCGTCGCATCCGCGCGCTGGAGGCGGAGGCCCTGACGGCCCGCCGCGAGGCGGCCGCCCTGGTGCGCGAGGAGCACGCCCGTTCCGAGCAGTCCCGGGCCCAGGAGCGCACGCGGATCGCCCGCGAGATGCACGACACCCTCTCCCACCGCCTGGCGCTGATCAGCACGTACGCAGGCGCGCTGGACTACCGCGAGGACCTGGACCGCGAGACGGTCCGCTCGACCGCCCGGCTGGTGCAGCAGACCGCGGCCACCGCCTCCGCGGAGCTGCGCACCGTGCTCGACATCCTGCGCGACGATCCCGGGGACACCCGCCCCGAGCCGGGTCTGCGCTCCGTGTCGGAGCTGCTCGAGCAGTTCCGCGCGGCAGGTGCCCGCATCGAGGTGATCGGCCAGGAGGATTTCGACGCGCACGACCTCCCCGACACCGCCGCGCGCACGCTCTACCGGATCCTGCAGGAGGCGCTGACCAACGCGGTGAAGCACGCGCCCGGGGCTCCGTTGACCGTGCGGTGGTGGCGGCTTCCTCAGGCGGTGTCGCTGGTCGTCAGCAATCCGCTGGTGGCTCACGCGCATCCGGAGCCCAGCGGCTTCGGCCTGGTGGGCCTCGACGAGCGCGCTCGCGGCCTGGGTGGCACCATCAGCACTGAGCGCACCGAGACCCTGTTCCGATTGGAGGCGTGCATCCCATGCCGCAGCTAGACCGCGATCCCGTCCGCATCCTGCTGGTCGACGACGAGTCCCTCATGCGGGCCGGTCTGAAGCTGCTGCTGGACGGCGCTGAGAACCTCCAGGTCGTGGGCGAGGCCGGCGACGGCGGGGAGGCCGCCGAGCTGGCTGCTGAGCTGGCCCCGGACGTGGTCCTCATGGACATCCGCATGCCCCGCGTCGACGGGATCGACGGCTGCCGGCTCGTGCGCGCACTGCCGCAGCCGCCGGAGGTTCTGATGCTCACGGCCTTCGACACCGACTCGTTCATCCTGGACGCCCTCGAGGCCGGAGCACTTGGCTTCATGCTCAAGGACACCCCGCCGCGCCAGCTCGTGGAAGCCGTCCAGGCGACGGCCGCCGGCCGCTCCACGGTCTCTTCGCAGGTGCTCTCGCGGCTGATCGCCGTGGCCACGGCGCAGGGCAGGCAGCTCGGCGCCCCTGAGGCGAGGCCGGGCTCCGTGTCCGTCTCGGACGGGGAGCAGTCCTCGTCGCAGGGCGCTGCATCCCGTCCCGAGGTCGGGTCCGGACCGGGGCTGGACGTCCTGAGCGCCCGGGAGCGCGAGATCGCCGAGGCCGTGGCCCGGGGGCTGACGAACTCGGAGATCGCCGAGGAGATGTTCCTGTCGATCACCACGGTCAAGACGCACGTGGCCAGCATCTTCGCCAAGCTCGAGGTCACCAATCGCGTGCAGGTGGCCATTCGCGTGCTGGGCGCCTGAGGCGACCGGGGGTCTCAGGCGGCGGAGACGCCGAGCTGCTCGGCGAGCTCCGAGAGCCGCCGCGCCATGTTGACGTCCTTCTGCGTGATGGCCTCGACGTCGTGGCTGATCAGCGAGAGCTGCACGGAGGGGTAGGTCAGCAGGACGTCGGGGTGATGTCCGGCCTCCTCCGCGATCTCCGCCAGCGCGGTGACGAACTTGAGGCCGCTGAGGAAGTCGCCGGTGTCGAACGACGCGCGCAGCACGCCGTCCTCCACGCTCCAGTCGGCGAGCTGAGCCTCGGCGATCTCCTGGTCGGTGAGCTGTCCGGTGCTGTGATCCATGCGCCCAGCGTAGGACGGCGAGGAGCATTCGGACAGGGGCTGATGATCCGCGGCGAAGAGAGGCCCAGGACCCCTCCGGAAGGATGAGCGCCCGAAGTCGTCCTGGGGGCCGATGACCGGAGATGGTCGTCCTCAGTAGCTTCTGGAGCATGACGAGAGAGCAGCAGAACCAGGACGGGACTCAGGCCCCGCAGGACGTCGTGCAGCCTGCGCCGGGGCGGCCTCAGCCGGAGATCTGGCGCCTGCAGCACCCGCAGCTCGGGCCGTTCAGCGTGGCGGTGGGCAATCGGGCTCAGCTCACCGAGGTCGATCCGCAGTTCCGCAGCGACGACATGGAGGGCCCTCGGAAGGGCTGCGTGTTCTTCCGCGGGACCCGCGTGCTCGCACGGGCCTCGCAGCTCGGATCGCATCGCGTGGCCGTGCACCCGGAGGTCGACGACGCCCGCACCGGATCCTCCGACGAGCAGCCCGACCAGGCGCCGGCCCCGGAGGCCGAGTCCCTGCTGCACTCGTTCGCCGACCCCCGCATCGTGGTCAAGGCGGTCGGCGGCGGGACCCGGGTCGCCCACATCCGCTTCAAGGACGGCAGCCAGGTGGCCGGGTTCGCACCGCCGGAAGGATCGTGGGCCGCTCGTCGCCAGGCGGCCATGGACGCCTCGCCCTGGAAGCGCGCGGTCTACCCGCTCATGGAGGGGCTGGGGCGAGCGGGGGCGGCGATCGCGGGCATCGTGCTGCTGCCGCTGATCCTTCGTCTGCTCGATCCGGTGTGGAGCTTCCTGGGCCGGCTGCTGCCCGACCTCGGCATCCCGTGGCCGCAGATCAGCCTGCCCCGCATCCCCTGGCCGGAGATCGACCTCCCGTCGATCCGCTGGCCCAGCCTCGAGCTGCCCGAGTGGGTCGGCTTCCTGCTGGAGTACTCCAAGGTGTGGGTGCCGCTGCTGATCGGCATCGCGGTGGCCGTGGGAGCGCTGCGCACAGCTCGGTGGACTCGGCGCACGCGCCGCGACTGGCAGGCTCAGCCGTCGTCACCTGCGACGGCCGCAGACCACCGGACGCCGTCCTCCGGCGACGAGGCGACGACGGAGGCCGACCGCCCCTCTGCGCTGCCGGGCGCCGACGCCGCGTCAGCGCCGACCGAGGATCAGGAGCCGTCGAGGGCCGAGCGCAGCGCTCGCAGCTCCAGGCACCAGCCGCCTGCCTGGTCGTCGTAGGTCGGCCGCAGCGCGGCTTCGGAGGCCCCGCCGTCGCGGAAGCCGGATTCCAGCATCCGGACCATGCACGAACCGTCGTCCAGGGGGTCGACCCAGAACTGCGTGAGGGTGCGGGGATCGTCGGAGCCCTCGAAGCCCTCCCAGCGGTAGGCGATGAACTCGCCGTCGAGCCTGTCCTCGACCGTGAGCGCGAAGGTGCCGTGCACGGGGTCGGTCACCGTGTGGCGGTCGCCGTCCGAGGTGATCTCGTGATCGCGGATCCGGCCGTCGTTGACCCACCACCCCGGGCGTGAGATCAGCTCCCAGAGCTTGTCCGCCGGAGCCCCGATGCGCACGGCGCCCTCGAGGTGGTTCGGCACCCGTCCCTGCTCGGGTGCCGGTGCGGGCATCCGGTCCTCGTCCTCGGTGCGCAGCGCGATGCGGCGCAGAGTCTCCACGTCCAGTCGGTGCATGGCCAGCATGGCCTGCGTAGAGCGCCGCGCGGCGACGGGGTCGGAGTCGGCCTGCAGGCGCATCATCTCCCGCGGGACGATCTGCCAGCTCATGCCGTAGCGGTCCTTGCACCACCCGCACATGGACTCGCTGCCCTCGCGGGTCAGCTCCTCCCAGTACCGGTCGACCTCGGCCTGGTCATCGCACATCAGCGAGATGGAGACGGTCTCGTCGAGCTCGAAGTGCGGGCCGCCGTTGACGGCGCCGTAGCGCTGGCCGCCCAGTTCGAAGACCACGTAGAGGACGGAGCCGTCGCCTGCGCTGTACGGGTTGCCGCCGTGGTCGTGGAACACCTCCAGGATCCGCGAGCCGGGGACCAGTGAGGTCCAGTACTCGGCGGCCTCGAGGGCCTGGGTGTCGAACCAGAGATCGGTCTGCACGGCGGGCATGGGGTCCTCGTTCCACGACGACGGGCGCGCACCGGCGGTGCCGGTGACGGCGCGGGCGCCGGGGCGTCCTCAGCTCAGGGTGCCCGGGACGGCGCGGAAGCCGCCCATGGGCGGCTGCTCGGGCACGGAGGCGCCCGCGCGTTCGAGCGTACCGGCGTCCAGCAGCGCGCGCACGAGCTCGCGCAGGGGCGCGGTCACTGCGACGCTCCTGCGTCCTGATCGTGGGCCTGCTCGGCGGCCTCCGCAGCGGCCTCCTGGACGCCCTCGCGAGGCGCCTGGATACCGACGTCGTGCAGGTGGTGGCGCACCTCGTGCAGGAGGTAGTCGATCAGCCCGGCCACGGTGAAGGGGCGGCCGTCGGCCCGGGAGCCCGTGCGGGTGAGCTGCTGATCGTCCAGGCCGTCCAGCAGGGCTGCCGTCTCATCGGCGGCCCGCGCGTACTCGGCCGCGACGACGGCCGGGTCCTGGGCTGCATAGTCGGAGTCCACGGCAGTCTGCTCCCCGTCCCAGGAGCCGAACTGCGGATCGTCCTGCTCGAGCAGCAGCGAGATCCGCTCGTGGAACAGCCCCACCACATCGCGGGTGTGCGCGGCGTACTCCAGCGGCGACCAGACCTCCGGCGACGGGCGCTCGCGGACGTCGCCGCGCTCGATCGTCTCCTGCCACGAGGCGGCGGAGGCGCGCAGGGTCTCGGCGGCGGAGAGATCGCGCCGTCCCGGGGCGAAGCCGCACTCGGCGCAGGGGCCCTCGGTCACGAAGGCCCAGTCGACGGTGTCGGGAGGGGTCGGGGTGGTGCTGTGAGTGCTCATGTCCTGACCGTAGGCAGGCTGGAACCGTGATGACCAGGAGATGCCGTGGGTTCGGCGCACCAGCAGAAGGACGGGCCTCCCACTCGTGAGAGGGAGGCCCGTCGAACGAGTCGGCTCAGCTGGTGATCAGCCGGCCTCGGGGATGGTGATCGTCTGACCGACCTCGAGCTGGTCGACGTTCGAGAGGCCGTTGGCCGCCGCGATGTCAGCGACCGTGATGCCCGACAGGGTCGAGATGTAGCCCAGCGTGTCGCCCTGGGCGACCGTGTACGGGCCGGGCTGGATCGACGGGGCCGCACCGGGGGGGACGCCGACGGACTCCGGCACGCCGCCGTTGTACGGATCGGCCGCACCCGCCGCGGCACCGCCCTCAGCGCCTGCGCCGCCCTCGGCGCCGGCAGCGCCTCCGGCTGCAGCGTCGCCCTCAGCGCCGGCACCCTCACCGGCAGCCGCGTCGCCGCCAGCGGCACCTTCGCCGCTGGCCGCCGCGTCGCCGCCGCCTTCAGCGCCTGCGGCCCCGCCGGCGGCTGCATCGCCCTCGGCGCCGGCGGAGGCGCCGCTCGACGCGCTGTCGGAGGCCCCGCCCGAGGCCGCCGAGCCGGACTCGGAGGAGCCGGACTCGGAGGCGGACGAGTCGGAGGAGGCATCGTCACCGCCGCCGCAGGCGGACAGCGTGAGCCCGGTGGCCAGCAGGAGGCCCAGGGGAGCGAGGCGCAGATGCTTCTTCTCGGGGAACTGGAGAGCCATGGGGGTGCCTTTCGATGAGATCGTGCCTGTCGCCACCCGCAAGAGCACCGTGGCCTGCGCTGATGGCGGCACGCGGCTCTCCAGGCGTCGGACTGTCGGTCCGAGGTCCAGAGTAGGCCTGATCGGTGATGGGGGCCACACCATGGTTTCCCGGGCATGTTCCTCTGCCCGTGCGCGTCGCTGTTCCCGGACAGTCGTGGAGCCTCGATAGCCTGGTGGGATTGCGCCTCGGGTCCGCGTGCGGGCCCGTCGTCGTCCGATCTCAGCGCATCCGCGCGCGTCCCCTGCAGAAGGAGATATCCCGTGAGCATCCCCGCCTCCGAGGCGCCGCAGCCGAACCCCCTCTGGAGCTCGCCGGACTGGTGGCGGCAGGCGGTCGTCTACCAGGTCTATCCGCGCAGCTTCCAGGACGCCGACGGCGACGGCCTGGGGGACCTGCGCGGTGTGACCCGCCGCGCGGACTACCTGCGGGATCTGGGCGTGGACGCCGTGTGGCTGAGCCCGTTCTATCCCTCGGAGCTGGCCGACGGCGGCTACGACGTCGCCGACTACCGCGACGTCGACCCCCGCCTGGGCACCCTCGAGGACTTCGACGAGCTCGTGGCGGCTCTGCACGAGCGGCAGATCAAGGTCGTCGTCGACATCGTGCCCAACCACAGCTCGGATCAGCACGTGTGGTTCCAGGAGGCGCTGGCCGCGGAACCGGGCAGTCCCGAGCGCGCCCGCTACATCTTCCGGGAGGGCCGCGGCGAGCACGGCGAGCTGCCGCCGGCGGACTGGACCTCCATTTTCGGCGGCCCGGCCTGGACGCGCGTCACCGAGCCGGACGGCACACCGGGGCAGTGGTACCTGCACCTGTTCGCCAGCGAGCAGCCGGACTTCGACTGGTCCAACCCGGAGGTGCACCAGGAGTTCCTGACCACGCTGCGCTTCTGGTCGGACCGCGGGGTGGACGGCTTCCGGATCGACGTTGCCCACGGACTGGCCAAGGACCTGCCGGAGCAGCTGCCGGCCAGCGCCGAGCTGCCGGACGAGTTCGAGTCCCTGGGGGCCCACCCCTTCTGGGACCGCGACGAGGTCCACGAGATCTACCGCGAGTGGCGCCAGGTCTTCGACGAGTACGACCCTCCCCGCACCGCCGTGGCCGAGGCCTGGGTCCACCCGGACCGTCTGGCCCGCTACGCCAGCTCGGAGGGGCTCGGTCAGGCCTTCAGCTTCGACCTGCTGGAGGTCCCGTTCGACGCCTCCGAGTTCCGCCGCGCCATCCGCAAGAACCTGGCGGAGGCCGCACGTTCGGGGGCCTCGAGCACCTGGGTGCTGTCCAACCACGACGTCGTCCGCCACGCCACGCGCTACGGGCTGGACCTCGACGGGCTGCGTCAGGCCCTGGGCGAGTTCCCGCGCAACTCCGCAGGCGGCGAGAACCTCAAGGTCGCCTCGCAGCAGTGGCTGCTGCTGGAGGACGGCGTGCCGCTGCTCGACCGCGAGCTCGGGGAGCGCCGGGCGCGTGCGGCTGTCATGCTCCTGCTGGCCCTGCCCGGATCGGCCTACCTCTACCAGGGCGAGGAGCTCGGACTGCACGAGGTCGTGGAGATCGCCGAGCACGAGCGCCAGGACCCCTCCTTCTTCCGCAACCCCGGGGTGGACCAGGGCCGCGACGGCTGCCGGGTCCCGCTGCCGTGGGATGCCGAGCAGCCGCACTACGGCTTCGGCGGCACGCCCCACCTGCCGCAGCCGGAGTGGTTCTCCCGGTACGCGGCCGCCCAGGAGGCTCAGGACCCGGAGTCGTTCCTGTCGCTGTACCGCCAGGCGCTGAGCCTGCGCAGGCAGCTGCAGGGCGATGAGGTGCTCGAGTGGGGCGGCCAGGACGCCGACGACGTCCTTCACCTGGCGCGCCCCGGCGGCTGGGAGTCCGTGACGAACTTCGGTTCCGAGCCCGTGGACCTGCCCGAGGGCGAGGTCCTGCTGACCAGCGCCCCGCTGGAGGACGGTCGCCTGGGCGGGAGGTCCACCGCCTGGATCCGCCGCGGCTGAGCACCTGCCGGGCGCCGCACCGGCGCGGCAGCTCTGGTCCGGCGCCGGGCCCCGGTGGCATGCTCACCTCATGCCGCACCTGATCATCGAGACCACCGCAGACATCGCCGCCGCACCGGGCTACGACGCCCAGGAGCTGATCCGGGCGGGGCTCGGCGCCCTGCAGGTGATCGGCGAGTACGACATGACCGCCGCCAAGGCCCGGGCGCGCGTGCTCGAGGACTTCGCCGTGGACCACCCCCACGACGGCACGGGCTTCGTGGCCGTCCAGCTGCGCATCCTGCCCGGCCGCAGCCAGGAGCTGAAGACGCGCACCGCGGAGGCGATCCTGGAGGCGATCGCCGGGGCCGTGCCGGAGGGGCCGGCGGGCAGCGTCTCCGTCGAGGTCGTGGAGATGGTGCGCGAGAGCTACGTGAAGCAGAGTCTGGGCTGAGGTCGCAGGCCCGCATGCCCTCCCTCCGGGACGGCATGCGGGCCTGCGCCGTCGTCGTCGCCGCGTAGGGTGCTCGAGTGATGACCAACCCCCCGGAGGCACCTGTGGACCAGCGCCGCTCTGCCCTGTACATCGACTTCGACAACTTCTTCGGCGGGCTCCTGCGCTCCGACCCGCAGGCCGCCGTGCGCATCGCCGAGCGCCCGCAGGTGTGGATCGAGGGGCTGACGCATCCGGATGGCGCCCCCTCGCGGCGCTGGCTGCAGCTGCGCTGCTACCTGAACCCGGGCGGCAGCGTCCCGCATCCCACCGAACCCGGGCAGCGCATCCGCTTCGATGCTTTCCGCCCGTACTTCACCCAGGCCGGCATCGAGGTCGTGGACTGCCCCGCGCTGACCAAGCAGGCCAAGAACGGCGCGGACATCCGCATCGTCGTGGACGTCATGGCCGCGCTGAACCAGGGGGCCCTGTTCGAGGAGTTCGTCCTGGCGTCGTCGGATTCGGACTTCACGCCGCTGCTGCAGGTCCTGCGCGCCGCCGATCTGCGCACCTGCGTGATCGCCACCGGCTCGACCGCGATCGCCTACGAGGCCCTGGCGGACGAGTACCTCGACGAGCAGGACATCTTCGATCTGCTCGCGGCCACGGAGGGCGCCGAGCAGGCCGAGGAGGAGGCGGACGCAGAGACCCCGCAGGATGACGACTCCGAGGACTGGGACGGCGATGACCCCGCAGTGCTCGACGAGGACGACGACCTTGAGGTCGACTACGACGACGAGGACGACGACGAGCCCCGCCTGCTCCCGGAGCGCGAGGCGCGCGATTCCGGCGGCGAGAGGTCGCAGGGCGCGGACTGGGAGGACTTCCGCACGTTCGTGACGCGGGCCTACCGCCGTTCGACCGCGCCGCTGACCTACACGCACCTGTCCCGACTGGCGCTGGAGGAGCTCGGCGACGGCCTCAAGGCCAGCCGCTGGTTCGGCGCGGGCTCCTTCAAGAAGGCACTGGAGCGGGTCGGGCTGCCGCACGCGCGCTTCGATGACCGCTGCGTCTGGGACGACACTCGGCACAAAGCGCCCAAGGGCGAGTCGTCGTCCTCCAGCGGGCGCCGCGGCGACGAGACCGTGAACTCGACCGTGGAGTCCAAGGCGCAGCACCAGGTGCGCGTCCCGGAGCCGGTCGGCCGGTTCTGCACGGTGGCCAAGGCGCCGCGGCTGTCGCGCAAGCAGTGGAACGCCGTGTTCACCGTGCTGGAGGAGTACTCGCGCACCGCCGAGGGCTTCAGCCTCTCCGAGGCCACCACGTGGTGCCAGCAGCGGGCCAAGCAGCTCGGCCATCATCAGATCTCCCGCGAGGACCTGCTCTACGCGATCCGCGGCTGCACCGACGCCGGCATCGATCTGGCCGGCGACGACCAGCCGAGCAAGGACGTGATGCGCAGCGCCGTGCATGCCTCGATCGTGGAGCAGGCCCGCCGCGTGGGCTTCAACGCCAGCGTCAAGGACACCCGGGCGCTGGCCGACTGGATCGGCCTGGACTGAGCCCTTCCCCCTCCGATGCCCTGTGAGGCATCGGAGCGGGGTCTCACCAGAGGCCGGTGCGGCTCAGGACCGGAAGCAGGACCACCAGCAGCACGCCGGCGGCCGTGACACCCAGCAGGATCCGCAGGGCCGCCCTGTCCTTGGGCAGCGAGCCGCGCAGGGGCGGGTCCAGGAGCAGCCCGATGCCCGCGCCGAAGGCCGCCGCGCAGCCGATGAGCAGGAGCAGGTTCGCGGCGGGGCTGAGGATCGTCGCGATGCCCAGGACCACCGCCAGGACGGCCGCGATCGCCGCGGACCCGGGGCGGGATCCCGACGCCCGGGAGCGGCTGCTGCGGTTCTCGGATGCTGGTTCGTGCATGTGCTCTCCTTCTTGACGGCCGGCTGCCGTGGACTCATAGGCCGGCGAGCTGGTCCTTCCAGACCGTCCGCCAGCGCTCGAGCTGCTCGGCGGAGGGCAGCTTGGTGTGTGTGGCTGTCAGGAACGCCCTGCCCTCGCCCTTGCCCTCCGCGGACACGACGGCGCGCGTGCCGTCGGCAAGGCCGATCCGCCAGTGGCGCCGCTTGGGCGTGCCGGTCTCCCGGGGGCCGTCGACGATCTCCGTGCCATCGATCTCGGTGAGCTCCTGGGCTCGGGCCAGCCAGGCATCGAAGACCTCATCCATGGTCCCGGGAAGCGTGCGGGTCGCGGAGACCTGGAAGCTGCCGTCCGAGGCCTGGCCCTTCACACGGCGGCCCGTGTCCTGCTCGTAGGCCACGGCCACGGACTGCGCCCACCAGCCCGGATTCTCCAGGCGCTCGTCCATGGCATCGTGCGCGATCCGGGCCAGGCCGGCGTGATCGGCGTCCGCGGCACCGCCGTCCGCCATGATCCGCCGCCACTCCGGCCACGAGGTCCCCGTGGCTCGCTCGATGGCGCCTGCCTTCTCCGGCTCGCCGCCATGCGGGGCATCTGTCCGACTCATGGCACCAGGGTAGCCATCGGCCTTTACTCGGGTCGGTCGGAGCCGTCCAGATCTGTGACGCGGCTCTCAGCAGATCATCAGCGAACTTCGTGACGGTGCGAAGCGAATTCCTCGGAAAAATCGATGCACACGGATGACAACCCTGCTTAGGGTTTACGCAGGCAGGCTGCCCCCGGGCCGATGGAGACCTTTCGACAAGGGATGATCCGCCGGCCGGGCCCTGCATCGATTCAGGAGATCGATGCGGGGACGTGCACGACACTTGACTTAAGGAGCACGGCATGGCGAACAGCATCAGCATCGAGGACCTGCAGCGCAGCACCGTCGTCGATCAGGACGGCGACAAGGTCGGCAAGGTCGGTCAGGTCTACCTGGACGACGCCACCGGTCAGCCGAACTGGGTCACGGTCAATACCGGTCTCTTCGGCGGCAGCGAGACCTTCATCCCGCTGGATGAGGCCACGCTCGACGGCGAGGACCTGCGCGTCCCGTACACCAAGGCCTTCATCAAGGACGCTCCGAACCTCGACGCGGACTCCCACGTGGATGAGTCCCAGGAGGACGATCTCTACCGCTACTACGGCCTCCAGGCAGGCGGCGGCGACCAGGTGCGCGACGGCCGCGAGGGCAGCGTCGACGGCCGTGATGCCGCCGCTGCGGGCGCCGCCGGCACCGCCGCCGGTGCCGCTGGCACTGCGAACACCGGCGACCGCCGCGACGACCTTCGCGACGGCGATGCCCGCCACCGCGATGACGCGGCCGACGGCCCCCTCGCCGACGATCGCCGTGACGGCGACCTCCGCGACGGCGATGCCCGTCACCGCGAGGATGGCGCAGCTGCGGGTACCGCCCGCGGCCATGAGGCCGACTCCGTGGTCCGCCACGAGGAGGAGGTCAATGTCGGCACCGAGCGCGTCCAGACCGGCCGTGCCCGCCTGCGCAAGCACATCGTGCACGACACCGAGACGGTGACCGTCCCCGTGGAGCGCGAGGAGGTCGAGATCGTCCGCGAGCCGATCGCCGACGGCGAGCACGGCGGCCGCCTGTCCGACGAGGACGTCGAGGTGAGCCTCTCCGAGGAGCGCCCGGTCGTCGAGAAGGACGTTGTGGCCAAGGAGCGCGTGGGCCTGGACAAGAACGTCGTCCAGGATCAGGAGCAGGTCCAGACGGATGTCGCCCGTGAAGAGGTCGACATCGAGCGCGACGCCGACGCCCGTGGCGCCGACGGCCGCGATGTCGACGGCCGCAACGGCGCGGACGGTCGCGACGACCGCGTCTGATCCGGTCCGGGTCCGCTGACCCGGATCACCTCTGCCGCGGGATCCTCCGGTGACGCGGCCGAGCCGAAGGGGCGTCTCGCACCATGGGTGGGCGAGGCGCCCCTTTCACATGCCCGAGCCACGGTGCGCCTTGCGCTGGTGGTGCTCTCGGGCGGGAGGGCCCTCAGACCCGGTCTGCGGTGGCCAGCTCGGGATTGCGGCGAGCCAGGGCCGCGCCGATGACCCACAGCACGACTACGAGGGCGCCGGTGGCCAGCAGCTGGAAGCGCACATCCGGCACACCCATGCCCAGCACGACGATGGCCGCGATGATGGCCAGCGCCAGGTAGTTGACGAAGGGGAAGCCGCGGCCCTTCACAGGCATGGGGGTCCCGTCGCGCTCGGCGCGGCGGCGCAGGATCAGGTGCGAGACGATCGTGGCCACCCACGTGACGATCAGCGTGGAGCCCACGATGTTGAGCAGGATGCCCAGCACGGCCTCGGCCCACAGGTAGTTCAGCAGCACGCCCACGAAGCCCAGGGCTACCGAGGCGAGTACGGCCAGCAGGGGGACGCGGCGGCCGTCGACCTGGTGCAGGGCCGCCGGCGCCAGGCCGCGCTCGGACAGCGAGTAGACCATGCGGGAGGCGCCGTAGAGGTTCGCGTTCAGCGACGACAGCAGGGCGACCACGATGATCACGCCCAGCACGGCGCCCAGCCCCGGCAGCCCGGCGGCGTCCAGGGTGGCCACGAACGGCGAGGCCAGCAGTTCCTCCGAGTCCCACGGCAGAGCCATCACCATGAGCGCGACCGAGCCCATGTAGAAGATCAGGATGCGCCACACGATGGTGCGCACCGCGCGGCGGATGTTCTGCGCGGGGTTCTCGGTCTCGGCGGCGGCCACGGCCACGATCTCGATGCCGCCGAAGGCGAAGGCCACCACGAGCAGGCCCGCGGCCACCCCGCCCAGGCCCATGGGGAAGAAGCCGCCGTGGTCGCTCAGATTGCTCAGGCCCGGGGAATCCGCCGGTGTGCCGCCGAGCAGGAAGACGATGCCCACGATCAGGAAGGCCACCACGGCGCCGACCTTGACCATGGAGAACCAGAACTCGAACTCGCCGAACTTGCCCACGCCGAGCATGTTGACCGCCGTGAAGGCGATCATGAACACGAGGGCCAGCACCCACTGGGGGAAGACGGGCCACAGGCCGTTGAGCAGCTGGGCGGCGGCCGTGGACTCGGCGGCGATCACCAGGCACAGCTGCAGCCACCACAGCCATCCGACCGTGAACCCGGCGGCCGGGCCGAGCGCTCGGGCCGTGTAGACGGAGAAGGCACCCGAGGAGGGCTGCGCTGCCGAGAGCTCCCCCAGGCTGCGCATCATGACGATCACCACGAGTCCGGCGATCACGTAGGACAGCAGCACGGCAGGCCCGGCGGTGTTGATGCCTGCGCCCGAGCCCACGAACAGCCCGGCGCCGATGGCCGAGCCGAGGCTCATCATCACCAGATGACGGCCCTTCATCCCGGCGCCGAGGCTCGAGGATCCGGCGGGAGCGGTGGGGCTGTCCGGCGCGTCCGCGCGGGGGGAGGGAGAGCTCATGCGGGTGAACCTAGCATCGGCGCGGGGCCGTGGCGGACGGGGCGCACCGGGTGACTCATTGCACAGCGTGCAACGTTGCACGGTGTGCAAATACCGTCCTATGCTGACGGCGTGAATCTGAACTGCCTGACTCCCCCGAGCGACAAGCGCGAGGCGACCAAGTGGCGCAACCGCCGCGCCGTCGTCGATGCTGCCGCGCAGCTCACGGCGGAGCACGGGATCAACGGATTCACGGTCGAGGCGCTCGCCGAACGCGCGGGCGTCTCTCGGCGCACCATCTTCAACCACTTCTCCTCCGTGGACGAGGCGATCTTCGCGTCGTTCGCGGGCAACCTCGATCAGCTCTACGAGCAGGTCCGGAGCGCTCTGGGCACCGAGCCGTTCGCATCGCTGTCGGAGGCCTGCGCTGCCTTCACCGCCGCGCTGCGCTCGGTCGACATCCTCACGCCCGTGCATCCGTCCATCGTGCTGCTGGCCTCCATGGAGCGGGACCGGCAGCAGTCGAGTCCTGAGCGGCTGCGCAGCGACGAGGTCTGGATGATCGGGCTCATGGAGGGCATCGTGCGCGAATGCATCGAGTCCCTCCGAGAGCGGATGGAGAGCGGTGAGCTCTGGGAGGTGCGCCTGCTCGTGGAGATGGCCGTGGCCGCGATGTCCGCGAGCATGAAGCAGTGGACGGAGACCACCGATCAGACGCTCACCGACGAGAATCGCCGGGCCTGGGCCTTCCTGCTCGACCGCTCGCTGACGCGGCTCGAGACCGGGTTCGCCCGTTCCGAGCACTGACCTGCACCGAATCTCCTCGCATTCCTCGAATCCCCGGGTGGCTCCAGCTGCTCGGAACCGACCTCCTGAAGGGAGCCACGCCAGTGGCCAAGTTCCTCTACCGCCTGGGACGCGGGGCAGCCACCCGCGCCTGGGTGGCGATCATCACCTGGCTCGTCCTGCTGGGCCTCGCCGGCGGGGCCTTCGCCGCGTTCAGCGGGACCCTGTCCAACTCCTTCGAGATCCCGGGCACCGAGACCCAGCAGCTGGCCGACCGTCTGGCCGACGAGCTGCCCGAGGCCAATCAGGGCATGGGAACGGTCGTCTACAGCACCGAGGACGGCTCGGAGTTCACGGATGAGCAGAAGACCGAGATCGGCGAGGCTCTGGATGCCGCGGCGGACGTGGACGGCATGGCCTCGGCCATGAACCCGTTCGACGCCCAGGCGGATCTCGACGAACAGCGCGACCAGGTCGAGCAGGGCGCCGAGCAGCTGCCCCAGCTGATCGAGCTGCGTGACAGCGGCCGTCTCGATGCTGCCGTGCAGGCCGGCATGCTGCCCGAGGGCACCACCGCCGAGTCGGTCACGCAGCAGGAGCAGCAGCTGCAGGTCGGCCAGGACACCATGGACATGATGGGCGACTACGGCTTCGTGTCGCCCGAGGGGTCCACCGCGGTCGCCACCGTGAACTTCGACGAGGACCAGATGTCCATCGAGCAGTCCACCAAGGACGATCTGATGGCGGCTCTCGACGACCACCCGGTCGAGGGCGTGCAGATGGACTACTCGACCGAGATCGCCCAGACCACCGAGATCATGGGCGTCGGCGAGATCGTCGGCGTGGTCGTGGCGATCATCGTCCTGCTGATCATGCTGCGCACCGCGGTGGGCGCGGCCCTGCCGGTGCTGACTGCGTTCGTGGGCGTGGGTTTCTCCACCATGCTGGCGCTGTCGCTGTCTGGACAGGTGCAGATGGCCTCCGTGACCCCGATGCTCGGCGTGATGCTGGGCCTGGCCGTGGGCATCGACTACTCCCTGTTCCTGCTCAACCGCTACCGCACCGAGCTGCGTCGGGGCACCGAGGTCATTGAGGCGATCGGCCTGGCCACCGGCACGGCCGGCTCGGCCGTGACCTTCGCAGGCATGACCGTGATGATCGCGCTGATCGGCCTGTCCGTCACCGGCATCCCCTTCCTGGCGCTCATGGGCGGGGTCGCCGCGCTCGCGGTTCTGGTGGCCGTGCTGATCACGCTGACCCTCACGCCCGCCCTGCTGGGCCTGGTGGGCAAGCGCCTGCTGCCCAAGTCGCAGCGCGATGTCATGGTCGATGAGGCCGAGCACGTCAAGACGCCCCTGGCTGTGCGTCGCCCGCTGCCGGTGCTGCTGGCGGCCGTGGCTGCGCTGGCGATCCTGGCGATCCCCATGGGGTCCATGCGCCTGGGCCTGCCCGACGGCTCCACCGAGCCCCAGGACTCGACGCAGTACGCGGCGTACACGACGGTGGCTGAGGAGTTCGGGGCCGGCAAGAACGGCCCCATGACGGTCGTGGCCGATCTGCCCGAGGACGCCACCGAGCAGGAGGCGCAGGAGCTGCAGCTGGCCGTCGGCCAGGAGGTCTCCGAGCTCGACGACGTCGCCTCCGTGGTCCCCACACCGATCGATGTGGACTCCGGAATGGCGCTGCTGCAGGTCGTGCCCGAGAGCGGGCCGTCCGATGAGGCGACCGAGACCCTCGTGGACGACATCCGCGGCCTGTCCGGCAACGTGGAGGCGGCCGGCGATCCGACGATCGGCGTGGCCGGCACGACGGCGGCCAACATCGATGTCTCGCAGGTCCTCTCCGATGCGCTGCCCGTCTACCTGGCGGTCGTCGTGGCGATCTCGATGGTCCTGCTGATCCTGGTGTTCCGCTCGATCCTGGTGCCCGTGATCGCCTCGCTGGGCTTCCTGCTGTCCCTGCTGGCGGCCTTCGGAGCGGTCGTGGCCGTGTACCAGTGGGGCTGGCTGAGCTGGCTGTTCAACGTCACCGAGCCCGGGCCGGTGCTCAGCTTCCTTCCCACGCTGATGGTCGGCATCCTGTTCGGCCTGGCGATGGACTACCAGCTGTTCCTGGTCACCGGCATGCGAGAGGCCCATGTCCACGGCTATCCGGCGCGGACCGCAGTGGTCCGCGGCATGGTGGGCGGCCGGGCCGTGGTGACCGCGGCGGCGATCATCATGACCTCGGTCTTCGCGGGCTTCATCTTCTCCCACATGGCGATGATCCGGCCCATGGGATTCGGTCTGGCCGCGGGCGTGCTGTTCGACGCCTTCCTGGTCCGCATGACGATCATCCCGGCGCTGATGACGCTGCTGGGGGAGAAGGCCTGGTGGTTCCCGCGCTGGCTGGATCGCATCCTGCCGAACGTGGATGTGGAGGGCGAGTCCCTGCAGCAGGGCAAGCCCCAGGCCGAGGCCTCGGCGTCGCGCGACGAGCGGCTGGCCCGGGAGGTGGTCGCCGCCGAGGAGGAGCAGGCGCTGGCCGGATCCTCCCGGTCCTCGCGGGGCAGGCACGCAGCCGAGTGAGCCGGGCCCTCGGATGAGCGGCGCCCCGGGCCCCCGCGAGGGGACCCGGGCGCCGCTCGTCCTGCTTCTCGCTTATCGTGAACAGCTCTGGATAACGCACCCGAAGGGTGCCATCATGAAGGTATGGAGACATCCGCCGACTGATCAGATCGATCGGGCTCCGCCAGACGCGGAGCGCAGGCTGATGGCGACGGAAGGAGCAGAACCATGGCTGAGGCATTCCCGAACAACGCCAAGTACACCCTGCCCGGACTGACCCCCGAGCAGGGCAACCGCATCGCGACGATCCTGCAGGACCGCCTGTGGGCCCTCAACGACCTTCAGCTCGTGCTCAAGCACGCGCACTGGAACGTTGTGGGCCGCAACTTCATCGGAGTCCACGAGATGCTGGATCCCCAGGTCGACGAGGTCCGCGCGGCCGTCGACGCCATCGCCGAGCGCATCGCCGCACTGGGCTACTCCCCGGACGGCCGCGCCAGCTCGCTGGTGCAGGGCCGCACCTGGGACGACTACTCCGTGGGCCGGGCCGGTGTGCTGGAGCACCTCGGCGCCCTCGATCTGGTCTACAGCGGAGTCATCGAGTCCCACCGCAAGGCCATCGACGAGGTCGGCGAGCTCGACCCGATCACCGAGGACCTGCTGATCAGCCAGACCGGCGGCCTCGAGGCCTTCCAGTGGTTCGTGCGCGCCCACCTGGAGAACGACGAGGGCGATCTCGCCACCCGCGGCGCGACCTCCGAGAACGACGCCGCCCAGCGCGCCGTCGGCAACGGCTGAGCGAGCTGATCCGACCCGCCCCCTCGACCCGCTCCCGGCGGTGCTGAGGAGCAGGTCCAGCGCAGGGCCCCGATGACCCCGGTCGTCGGGGCCCTGCTCATGGGTGGGTGGCGCGCATCGGTCCTCGGGCGGCCGGGACGGGCGGCCCGCAGTGGGACGCCCCTCACACTGCGTGCGCACAGCATCCCGGGGCATGTAGCGTGCTCCGGCATCCCTGTGCGCTCTCACCGGCCCGGGACGTCGAGAACCCCCGCCCAGCCGCCTTGGAGGATCCCTGTGCCGCACCCTGTCGAAGAGCCCCGGCCCGCGCAGCCCGACCTCGAGCCCGCGCGCGTGCGCACGCTGCTGGTCATCCTGATCACCGCCGCGTTCGTGGTGATCCTCAACGAGACCGTGCTCTCCGTCGCGCTGCCCGATCTCATGGAGGAGCTCGACATCCCCGCGCCCACCGCGCAGTGGCTGACCACCGGCTTCATGCTCACGATGGCCGTGGTCATCCCCACGACCGGTTTCGTGCTCCAGCGCTTCGCCCACCGCCGGGTGTTCATGGCCGCCATGGTCCTGTTCACCCTGGGCACCCTGCTGGCCATGCTGGCCCCCGGATTCCCCGTGCTCATGGTCGGGCGCGTGATCCAGGCCTGCGGCACCGCGCTGATGCTGCCGCTGCTGATGACCACCGTGCTCAACGTGATCCCGGTCGAGCGCCGCGGCTCCGTGATGGGCCTGATCTCCGTGGTGATCTCGGTGGCCCCGGCCGTGGGGCCCACGATCTCCGGGCTGATCCTGGACTCGCTGAGCTGGCGGTGGCTGTTCGCGATCATGCTCCCGATCGCGCTGGCCGCCCTGGCTCTGGGTGCATGGCTCATGCCCGCCATGGGGGAGCAGCGCCGAGTGGGCCTGGACCTGATCTCGGTGCCGCTGTCCGTGCTGGGCTTCGGCGGGCTGGTCATGGGGCTCAACGGCATCGGCGCCTCGGACGCGGCCATCCCGGCGGTGCCGTCCTTCGTCGTCGGCGTGATCGCGCTGGTGCTGTTCGTGCTGCGCCAGCGCTCGCTGCAGCGCGAGGACCGCGCCCTGCTGGACCTGCGCCCGTTCACCTATCGCGTCTACACGATCTCGCTCGGGCTGATGATCGTGTCCTTCGGCGGCCTGTTCGGGATGATCATCCTCCTGCCCATCTACCTGCAGTCGGTGCAGGGCCACTCCACGCTGACCACTGGGCTGGTCATGCTGCCGGGCGGTCTGATCATGGGCCTGCTCTCCCCGTTCGTCGGACGGCTCTACGACCGCCACGGCGCGCGGGTCCTGGTCATCCCGGGGACGATCCTGCTCAGCCTCGGCATGTTCACGCTGAGCCGGCTCGCGCTGGAGACCCCGCTGTGGACCGTCGTGATGGCCCACGTGATCATCTCCTGCGGCCTGGCCCTGCTGATCACGCCGCTGATGACCTCCGCCCTGGGCAGCCTGCCGCAGCCGCTCTACTCGCACGGCTCGGCGCTGCTGAACACCCTGCAGCAGGTGGCCGGCGCGGCCGGCGGCGCCCTGTTCATCACGCTGATGTCCGTGGGCACCCTGGCCGCCGTCCGGGGAGGGGAGTCGGAGCTGGAGGCCACGGCGCACGGCGTCCATGTGGCCTTCCTGGTGGGCTTCGGGATCGCCCTGGTGGCGCTGGCGCTCTCGTTCGTCGTCCCGCGCAAGCCGGCGAGCCCCGCGGG
>NZ_JALXVH010000014.1 GCF_025149945.1 Kocuria sp. p3-SID1428
TGTCTCAGGCCTGAGAGATCTTGGGGTAGTCGACCTCGCCGTTCCAGGTCAGGGCCACATCCTGGACGGCCTCGCTGTGACCAGCCGTGCGCGCGGGGTAGTACAGCGGGATCGCCGGCAGGTCCTCGAGCAGCATCGAGTCGGCCTCCAGGAAGGCCGCGTTGGCCTCCTCGTCCGAGCTGGCGGCCAGGCCCTCCTTCAGCTTGTCGTCGAAGGCCTGGTTCTCGTAGTGGGCGTCGTTCGAGGAGCCGTCGGTGGCGTACTGCGCCGAGAGGAAGTTGTACAGCGACGGGTAGTCCGCCATCCAGCCGGAGCGGAAGGCCGAGGTGAGCTCGCCCGCGTTGGCCTCGGTGCGCAGCTCCTTGAAGGTGGGGTAGGACTTGCCCTGAGCCTCGATATCCAGGGTGTTCTTGATCATGTTGCAGACCGCGTCCACCCACTCCTTGTGCCCGCCGTCGGCGTTGTAGGCGATCTCGAAGGTGTCGCCGCTGTAGGGCTCCAGCTCCTCGGCCGCCGCCCACAGCTCCTTGGCCTTGGCCTCGTCGAACTCGACGTTCTCCACGTTCTGCAGCTTGGACTCGTCGTAGCCGGCCACGACCGGGGAGGTGAAGTCCTTGGCGGGCTTGTGCTCGCCGCGGAAGACCACCTCGATGAGCTCCTCGCGGTTGATCGCCCGGGAGATGGCCTGGCGGCGCAGCTTGCCGGCCTCACCCGACCAGCCGTCCAGGTAGAAGGGGATGCCGAACGTGTAGTTGCCGGCGTACTCGCGGGTGACCATGCGACCGTCGAGATCGCCGTCGGCCACGTCCAGGTTCGTCGGCGGAATGGAATCCAGGATGTCCAGGTTGCCGGCCACCAGGTCCGTGTAGCCGGCTTCGAGGGACTGGTACAGCTTGAAGGTCACGGCGTCGTTCGCGGGCGGCATGGAGCCGTCGTAGTCCTCGTTCTTGACCAGGCGGATCTCCTGGTCATGCGCCCAGGCACCCTCGCCGTCCATCTTGTACGGGCCCCAGCCCACGGGGTTCTCGCCGAAGGCGTCCATGTCCTCGAAGGCCGAGGCCGGCATGGGCGCGTAGGAGGCGTAGCCCAGGCGGTTGCCGAAGGTGGAGTCCGCGCCGGAGAGGGTGACCTCCAGGGTGGTGTCGTCCACCGCCACCAGGCCCTCCATCTCGTCCTCCTCCGAGCCCTCGGCGGAGACCTTGTCGTAGCCCTTGATGGTCTCGAAGAAGTAGGCGCCCTGCTGCGCATTCTTGGCGGCGGCGCCGTAGTTCCAGGAGTCCACAAAGCTCTGGGCGGTGATGTCCTCGCCGTTGGTGAACTTCTTGCCGGACTTGATCTTGATGGTCCACTTCGTGTTGTCGTCGTTGGCCTCGATGGACTCGGCCAGCTCATTGACGGCTTCGGAGTCGTCGTTGTAGCTGATCAGGCCCATGAAGATCAGCGAGACCACACGGCCGCCGCCCTGCTCAGTGGTGTTGGTGGGCACCAACGGGTTCTCCGGCTCGGTGCTGAAGGCGTTGATCGCCCCGTCGCTGCTGCCGCCGCCTTCGCCACCGCAGGCGGTCAGGACGAAGGCGGAAGCCGAGGTGAGGGCGAAGGCGCCCAGGAGTCCGCGGCGGGAGATGGAAGGGGACATGGTGCTCTCCTGAAGTGAATGCGGTGGGGCCTGCCGTCGCCGAAGTGACCCGGTACACCCCTGAATGTGAGACAGGCTACAGCCCACACCCAGCATCTCCGAAGATTTCAGGGACGCTCCCGTGCATATCCCCACAGCCCCGACGACCACCGTCCACGAGATCGACCCGTGAAGGATCAACTGTCCAGCGTCAGGACGGGCGCAGCCCCTGGCGCCGGACGCTTTGCTCCGGGACGGGACCGCGGGCAGACATCGGCGTGTCGCCACTGAGCGCGCCTCTTGAAGCACGTGATACATCACATTATTCTGCTCGCATGAGCGAAGACCCGAGCTTCTATCTCGACCAGGCCGATCCTGCCGCCTGGAAGGCCCTCAACGGCGTCTCCCAGCAGGTCGCCGATTCCCTGGCGGCGGCGGGCCTGACCCGCGCGGTGGTCGAGCTGATCAATGTGCGCGTCTCCCAGCTCAACGGCTGCGCGTTCTGCCTGGACATGCACGTGAAGCTGGCGCGTCGGGCCGGTGTCACGGATCGTCAGCTGGCGGTGCTGACGGTGTGGAAGGAGACCGAGCTGTTCGACGACGTCGAGTGCGCCGCGCTCACCGTGGCCGAGATCGCCACCGAGCTGCCCGATCAGATCACCCGCCGCTCGCGCCTGGAGGCCGCCCGCGAGGTGCTGACCGACGCACAGTTCTCCGCCGTGCAGTGGGCCGCCCTCACGATCGGAACCTTCAATCGGCTGTCCATCCTGTCCGAGTACCCGGTCCAGGAGCGCGCTCTGGACCGCAAGAAGAAGGCCGAGGCCCGCCATGACTGATCTGAGCTTCCGCAACGACGACGGCCCCCAGCGCTACGAGGCGCTGTCCGGGGAGACCCTCGTCGGAAAGGCGTACTGGGTCGATGCCCCGGACGCCGAGGAGCCCGAGCGCATCTTCTTCCACACCGAGGTCGACGACGCCTTCGAGGGCCAAGGCGTGGCCTCCCAGCTGGTGCGCTTCGCCCTGGACGACGCGATCGAGCGCGGCTTCCGGATCGTGCCGGTGTGCCCCTACGTCGAGTCCTGGCTGAAGCGGCACGACGACTATGCGCAGCACGCCGTCGCGGTCCGCCCGCACCATCTGGAGGCGGTCCAGGCGCGCCAGCGACGCGGCTCCTGAGCCGGCGCACTCGGAACCTGTCAGGGGACGCAGTGCGCGAGGGCGCCCGCACCGATCACGGGGCGGGCGCCCTCCTCCTGCGGGTGGTGCTTCCGGCGACCCCTGCGCCGGATCGGCTCACCAGGCCGGCAGCTCCGGGGCTTCGTCGACGCCCTCGGGCAGGTAGATGCCCTCGGTGCGCCCGCGGGAGAGCCAGTCGAGGATTCCCTCGCGGTCGCCCTCCACGCGCAGGCAGCCGTCGCCGACGACCCACTCGTCGCCCTCGTCGGTGACGATGGTCAGGCCCGGGGAGTCCTTCACGGACAGGTTCAGCACTCCGGCAGACGGGTGAGCCGACGGGCCGCGACCGCCACATGGGCGACGACCCGCGCCCGGTTCCAGCCCTCGCAGTGCGACGGCTTGTCGAACTCGTCGTCGTGGAAGGACTCCACGGTCGAGAGGTACTGCTCGGACTCCCGCCCCAGGCCGGAGAGGTCCGAGCGGACGCGGGCGGGATTCAGGACGGGATGAATGGCGCTCAATCGCTCAGGCCATCAGCCTCGTGTAAGGCGCACCACATGGAGCCCGCAGCGGCACCCGCACTCGCCCTGCACGCCAGGAACCTCCCGTACCCTCAAGAGCATGGTTCCGCATGACACCGCCCAGTACGGCTCGCGCCGCTCCGACTCCACCGCGCCCACGCCGGCGATCCTCGACACCCCGGAGGCAGGCTCCCTGCCGGAGCAGGGAACGACGACCCCTGCCCAGCCCGCCGTGGCCGACGAGCCCGTCGCCCAGCCGTCGGGCCCGGCCTCCGGCACCACGTACCTGCTGATCGACGGCGAGAACATCGACGCCACCCTGGGCATGTCCCTGCTCGAGCGCAAGCCCAAGCCGGAGGAGCGCCCCCGCTGGGAGAAGGTCATGAAGGGCGCCCGCAAGCTGTGGCACCAGGACACCAACGGGCTGTTCTTCCTCAACGGCTCCCACGGGCACCTGCCCTTCAGCTTCGTGGCCGCGCTGCGCGGATTCGACTACCAGGTCATCCCCCTGGCGGCCCCGCCCAAGGTCAAGGTCGTCGACGTCGGCATCCAGCGCATGCTCAGCGCGATCCTGGCCCAGGGCCACGGCGACGTCATCCTGGCCTCCCACGACATCGACTTCCACGACGAGATCGAGGCCCTGCTCGACGACGGCCGCCGCGTGGCCGTGCTGTGCTTCCGCGAGCTGCTCTCGGCCGGGCTGCACGAGATGGAGGAGAAGGGCCTGCAGATCGTGGATCTGGAGGACGACTTCGAGGCCTTCAAGGCGCCGCTGCCGCGTCTGCGCATCATCGAGCTCGACGCCTTCGATCCGTCGCGCTACCTCTGATCCGCACCGTCTGATCCGCGCCGCACCGCCTGAGGAGGGTCGTTGGCCGCTGCCCTGCTGCTGACGGTGATCGCCGGGCTCGCCACGGGCCTGGGCGGTCTTGCCGTCTTCCTCACCAACCGCACGAACGGGTCGTTCCTGGCGCTGAGCCTGGGCTTCTCCGCGGGGGTGATGCTCTACGTCTCGTTCGTGGAGATCCTGGCCGAGGCGAGCGACCTCCTGAGCGCTGCCTGGGGGCCCGGTCGCGGGACCTGGGGCATGGTCGGGGGCTTCTTCGCCGGCATCGCGGTGATCGCCGTGATCGACCGGCTCGTGCCCCACGAGGCCAATCCGCACGAATTCACGTATCAGCCCGGCGACGCCGACGCCGCTGCCGTCGGCGCCGGTTCCGCGGCCGCCCCCGTCGATTCCCGTCTGCTGCGCACGGGCCTGCTGACCGCGCTGGCCATCGCGATCCACAACTTCCCCGAGGGCTTCGCGACCTTCGCCTCCGCACTGGGCGATCCGTCGGTGGCCATTGCGATCACGGTGGCGATCGCGCTGCACAACATCCCGGAGGGCATCGCGGTGGCCGTGCCCGTCTTCCAGGCCACCGACTCTCGCGCCCGGGCCGTCGGGCTGTCCTTCCTCTCCGGGCTCGCCGAGCCCCTGGGGGCCGTGATCGGCTTCCTGCTGCTGCGCCCGTTCCTCACCGACGCCCTGTTCGGCGCCGTGCTCGCCGGCGTGGCCGGGATCATGGTCTTCATCTCGCTGGACAAGCTGCTGCCCACGGCCGAGAAGTACGGCGGGCACCACCTGTGCGTCTACGGCGTGGTGGCGGGGATGGCGGTCATGGCCGTGAGCCTGGCGATGCTCGGCTGAGCGAGCCGTGACGCCCCGCCGCGGGCCCTTCCGCGCACCGGCCCGAACCGCCTCCGCACCGACCGGCACTCGAGGCCGCACCAGCGCATCTGCTCAGCGCTGATGGGATGCGCATGTGCGGCCTCACTGACCAGGGCCTGCATTGGTGCGGCCTCAACGCGGGCAAGGGCTGTGCTGGTGCGGCCTCAACAGCCGCGAGAAAGGATCACCGGCCGCGGCCGGTGGGATCCTCGGGGTCGTAGATCTCGCCCTCGCGGATGCGGCCGTCGTCGCCGCGGTACCGGTACGTATCCGCAGCGCTGCGCCGCGGCGGCTGGGCCGCACCTCGCACGGGGCGGCCGTAGGGGTCCCGGCCCGGAACGGCCCCGGCACGCCGCTCGACCACCACGACCTCGCGGCGTCTGGGCTCGAAGGCACCCATCAGCATGCTCACCAGCGAGATCACGAGGGAGCCGAGCACAGCGGACGGCCAGAAGGACTCCACGACCCAGTAGCCGCCGAAGACCTCCATCACGGTGGAGACCACCAGCAGCATCACGGCGTTGATCACGATCAGGAACAGCCCGAACGTGAGCACGATCAGGCAGCCGGTGAGCAGCTGCAGCACGGGCTTGACCACCGCGTTGAACGCACCGAGAACCGCCGCGGCGATCACGATCACCAGGATCTGCGTGCCGAGGGACGCGGTGTTCAGGTGGATGCCGGGCACCAGGGCGGTGGCCAGGGCCACCGCGAGCGAATTGACGAGCCATCTCCAGAGCATGGTCCTGTTCTACCCGCTGCACCTGTCCGGCGGCTGAGCCGAGGGCAGGCTGACGTCGTCGTCGCCTCGGGCGCAACAGCGGGCCCGTGGACCCCGGATGCGGCCCTCGCAGCGTGACCCAGGCCTCTGAGGCAGAGGTCGGATCGGGTAGGTTTGAAGGCGATCACGCACCGCATGACGTCGAACGAAGGAGTCACGACTCATATGCCCAAGATCATCTGGACCAAGACCGATGAGGCCCCGCTGCTGGCCACCTACTCCTTCAAGCCGATCGTGGAGGCGTTCGCCACCACCGCCGGCGTGGAGGTCGAGTCCCGCGACATCTCGCTGGCCGGTCGCATCATCGCCCTGTTCCCGGAGCGCCTGAGCGAGGACCAGCGCCTGGACGACGCCCTGGCCGAGCTCGGCGAGCTGGCCAAGACGCCCGAGGCGAACATCGTCAAGCTGCCGAACATCTCGGCCTCGGTCCCGCAGCTCAAGGCCGCGGTCAAGGAGCTGCAGCAGGCCGGCTTCGATATCCCGGACTACCCCGAGGACCCTCAGACGGACGAGGAGAAGGACGTCCGTGCCCGCTACGACAAGGTCAAGGGCTCGGCCGTGAACCCGGTCCTGCGCGAGGGCAACTCGGATCGCCGCGCGCCCAAGGCCGTGAAGAACTACGCCAAGAAGAACCCCCACAAGATGGGTGCGTGGTCCGGCGATTCCAAGACCAACGTGGCGTCCATGGACGCCAACGACTTCCGCGACAACGAGAAGTCCGTGGTCATCCCCGCCGATGACACCCTGACGATCCGCCTGCGCACGCAGGACGGCGAGCAGGTGCTCAAGGAGTCCGTGCCGGTGCTGGCCGGCGAGGTCGTCGACGCCACCTTCATGTCCGCTCGCGCCCTGGACGGCTTCCTGGCCGAGCAGGTGCAGCGCGCCAAGTCCGAGGGCGTCCTGTTCTCGGTGCATCTGAAGGCCACCATGATGAAGGTCTCCGACCCCATCATCTTCGGCCACGTGGTCCGCGCCTTCTTCCCCACCCTGTTCGAGGTCTACGGCGACCAGCTCGCCGCAGCCGGCCTGTCGGCCAACGACGGCCTGGCCTCGATCCTCTCGGGCGCGCAGCAGCTCGACGCCGAGGTCCGCGACGGCATCAAGGCCGAGATCGACAAGGGCCTGGCCGAGGGCCCGGCCCTGGCCTACGTGAACTCGCACAAGGGCATCACGAACCTGCACGTGCCCTCGGACGTCATCGTGGACGCCTCCATGCCGGCCATGATCCGCACCTCAGGGCACATGTGGTCCAAGGACGACACCGAGGAGGACACGCTGGCCGTGCTGCCGGACTCCTCCTACGCCGGCGTCTACCAGGCCGTGATCGACGACTGCCGCGCCAACGGCGCCTACGACCCCACCACCATGGGCACCGTCCCGAACGTGGGGCTCATGGCGCAGAAGGCCGAGGAGTACGGCTCGCACGACAAGACCTTCGAGATCCCGGCCCCGGGCACCGTCGAGGTCGTGAACTCGGCCAGCGAGGTCCTGATGTCGCACGAGGTCGAGCAGGGCGACATCTGGCGGGCCTGCCAGGCCAAGGACGCCCCCATCAAGGACTGGATCCAGCTGGCCGTGCGCCGCTCGCGCGAGTCCGGCATGCCGGCCGTGTTCTGGCTCGACGAGTCCCGCGCCCACGACCGCAACCTCATCGAGAAGGTCGAGAAGTACCTGGCCGAGGAGGACACCGAGGGACTGGATCTGCGCATCCTGAGCCCGGTCGAGGCCACCAAGTTCTCAATCGAGCGCATCCGCAAGGGCGAGGACACCATCTCGGTGACCGGCAACGTGCTGCGCGACTACCTCACGGACCTGTTCCCGATCCTGGAGCTGGGCACCTCCGCCAAGATGCTCTCGATCGTCCCGCTGATGAACGGCGGCGGCCTGTTCGAGACCGGCGCCGGCGGCTCCGCTCCCAAGCACGTGCAGCAGCTGGTCGAGGAGAACCACCTGCGCTGGGACTCGCTGGGCGAGTTCCTGGCGCTGGCGGCCTCCTTCGAGCACCTGGCCTCGCGCTACGACAACCCCAAGGCGCAGGTCCTGGCCGACGCCCTGGACGAGGCCACCGGCCGCTTCCTGGAGGAGAACAAGTCGCCCTCGCGCAAGGTCGGCGAGATCGACAACCGCGGCTCGCACTACTACCTGGCCCTGTACTGGGCCCAGGCTCTGGCGCAGCAGACGGCGGACTCCGAGCTGGCCGCGGCGTTCTCGGACGTCGCCCAGCGCCTGTCCGACGGCGAGGAGCAGATCGTCGCCGAGCTGCTCGGCGTCCAGGGCTCCCCGGCGGACATCGGCGGCTACTACCGCCCCGAGGACGAGAAGGCCTTCGCGGTCATGCGTCCGTCGGCCACGCTGAACGAGGCGATCGACAGCCTCAAGAAGTGATCTCCCGCCTCCGTTGAGGCACCGGGTCCGACTGCGGCCCCGCTCACCGATCGGTGTGCGGGGCCGCAGTGCGTCGTGGGGCAGCTCCAGCGGATCGGGCGGCTCAGCCGGCTGCGCTGATCTGCCAGTTCACGCCCCAGCGGTCCTGGAGCCACACGAAGGCGGGGCTGAAGGGGTACTCCCCCAGCGGCATGAGCTCGGAGCCGCCGTCGAGCAGGATCTCGTGGGCGGCGCGGACCTGCTCCTGCGTGTCGAGCTCGACGAACATGGACACCGCCGGGGTCAGCGGGAAGGCGTGGTCGAAGGCGCTGTCGAAGGCCCGCACGGTGGCCCCCGCCACGCGGATCAGGCCCTGAGAGATCGTGCCCGCGACCTCGTTCTCGTCGTCCTCGGACCACCGCGACAGCTCGAGCACCTCCGAGTCGGGGAATGCGCTGACCCACGTGCTCAGGGCGGTCTCCGCCTGGCCGTGGTTGTCGCCGAAGAACATGATGAAGGGGCTCAGACGTGCTGCCATGCAGTCCTCACTGAGGTGATGCTCGAGTGCGGTTTCTGGTGATCAGTGTGGCATCGGTACCGTGGGACACGGACGCGTCAGACTGCGTGCTGCTCCTGCGGGACTGCTGATGCCCATCCGCTCAGCTCGCCACGAGCAGCGCCCCGGGCCGTACCTCGGCTCGTACCCGGACAGCGCGGCCCAGCAGATCGCCGTCGGCCTGCAGCAGCAGCGGGCTCCGCGGTCGCAGCTCGACAGACAGCGCTCGCTCGCAGTGCAGGGCACGCGCCCTCTGCGGTCGTCGGATCAGCCCGTGCCAGCCGATGCTCGCCCAGTCGCGCAGAGACTGCGGGGCCGCTCGCAGCAGCTCGAGGTCCCCTGAGTCCGTGCGCACGTGCGGGAAGACCTGGATACCCAGCGGTATCCGCGGCGCGCTGCCGATCAGCACGGACCAGGCGGGCAGCTCGAGCTCGGGGCCGTCGTCCACGCGCATGCCGAGGGTGTGCAGGGGCGAGCGCAGCCTCGCGGCACCGCGCAGCAGGTAGGCCGGCCAGCCGGTGCGGAACTTCAACGCCTCATCCGTGGCGGCCACGACCGCTGCGTCCTCGCCCATGCCTGCGACAGCCAGGAAGACGTCGTCGTGCCGCTGCTGATCGGTGTCGCGCCAAATCAGGAGGCCGACGTCGTGCGGGCTCGGGTCTGCTGCAAGCGCTCGATGCAGCGCGGACTCCAGCGCCTTCGGTGACCGCGGCGCACAGATGCCCAGATTCCTGGCGAAGAGGTTGGCCGTGCCCGTCGGGATGATGCCCAGGACGGCCTCTGAGCCGATCAGGCCCGAGGCGGCGCTGCGGACGGTGCCGTCACCGCCAGCGACGATCACCCTAGCCGCTCCCTCGGCCACGGCCCGGGCGGCCTGCTGCGCGCCGGGGCGCTGCGAGGTGGTCGCCTCGAAGCGCACCCGCAGCCCGGCCGCGGCCGCTCGCTGCCGCATCAGGGGCTCGATCGCAGCGGCATGGCGCCTCAGCGGATGCACGATGACGACGACGTCCGCACGATCGCTCACGGAGAGCCGCTTCCGACGACGGCCGCATGCCTCGGCACGACGACGGCCGCGTCCCGCACAGGCGAGGACGCGGCCGTCATGGAGATGCTCCGCGGATCGATCAGCACGCTCAGCGCAGCGTGGACTTGATGCGCTCGCGCTCCTTCTCGAGCTTGCGCACGCGACGGTTCACGGCGAACAATCGCACCGACCCGACCAGGGCCATGACCAGGGCGCCGGCGATCGCGGCGAGCAGCATGGCCACGCCGGTGGGCATGGAGGAGGTCCAGGACATGAAGTGGATCGTGGCGTCCTCCATGTTCTGGAGGATGAAGATCAGCAGGACGACCAGCACCAGGATGCCTACGATCAGCGCGGCCCACACGCCGGCGCCCGGGCCGGAGCTGTGGCCGTCGAGCTTGGGATCGGTCGGCGGGGCCTGGCGCGGAGCCTGCTGGGGCGCAGGCGCCGGCTCCTGCGCGGGACGAGGCTGCTCCGGCTGCTGTCCGGGCACCTCGGAGGCGGACACGCCGGCCGGGCTGGTCTCCGGGTTCCAGGTCGGCTCGGGAGGGGTGTTCTGCGACATGGGGTCTCCTCGCTCTCAGGGGCCGCGGGACCGGAAGGGGACGCACGGCCGCCGCGCATTCCGTGGGCCCAATCTACGGGATCATCACCTCGCTGACGGCCTGACATCGGGTCTCACCAGGACCTTGTGATGTCGGACTCGCTTCCTAGGGTTATGGGAGTTCGCTTCCCCGGCCCGTTCTCGTCCCCGCATCCGCCGGAGCGCCCTGATGGAGGCCCGCCGTGACCGTTCGTTTCCTGCACACCAGCGACTGGCAGCTGGGCATGACCCGGCACTACCTGGCCGGTGAGGCTCAGCCGCGCTTCACCGCCGACCGGGTGGACACCGTGCGCACCCTCCTGGCGCTGGCCCTTGAGCGCGAATGCTCGTTCGTGGTCGTGGCAGGAGACGTGTTCGACCATGCCAATCTCAGCCTTCAGGACATGGGCCGGGCGCTGGAGGCCATGCGCTGCGAGCTGCCGGTGCTGCTGCTTCCGGGCAACCACGACCCTCTGGGCACGGGCTCGCTGTGGGACTCGCCCGCCGTGCGCGACGGCCTCCCGGACAACGTCGTGCTGCTGCGGGACTCCGGTCCCGTCCAGGTGCTCGACGGCGTCCAGGTGGTCGGGGCGCCGTGGCGGACCCGCAAGCCGGACGCGGATCCCGTGGCTCCGGCGCTGGAGGGTCTGGAGGCAGATGGGACCGTCCGCGTGGTCGTCGGCCACGGCATGCTGGAGGAGCTGGATCCGGATGCCTCCTCCCCCGTCACCGTCAGGCGGGCACCGCTGGAGGCAGCCTTGGCGGACGGGCGGATCCACTACGTCGCACTGGGCGATCGCCACATCCGCTGGCCGCAGGACGGACGCGGGGCCATCCAGTACTCGGGGGCCCACGAGACCACCAGCTTCCGGGAGACCGGTCTGGGCCTGGTGCTGGAGGTCCAGATTGATCCGCAGGCCCCGGCCGGGTCCCAGGTCACGGTGCAGGACCACCAGGTCGGGCAGTGGCGCCACGTGGTGATCGAGCGCGAGCTCGACGGCCCGGAGGACCTCGAGGCGCTGGCCGCCGAGCTGGATGCTCAGACGCCCAAGGAGCGGACCATGGTCAAGACGGCTCTGCGGGGAGCCCTCACGGTCGGGCAGGCGGCGCAGCTGGACGAGCTGCTCGAATCCCAGGGGGCGCGCTTCGCGTCGCTGGAGGCCTGGGACCGGCACACGGACATCGTGATCCTGCCCAGCCAGGAGGAGATGCAGGAGATCTCGCTGGGCGGCTTCGCCCAGCAGACCCTCGAGGAGCTTCGGGAGAGGGCCTGGCAGCCCGAGCGGGAGCGCGCTGAGGACGGGTCGCCCGAGCCGATCGCCACAGAAGAGCTCTCGGAGCAGGCCGAGCAGGAGGAGATGCTCCGCGAGCCGGCGCCGCCTGCTGAGCACGAGACCGCCCAGGATGCCCTGCGCCTGCTGGTGCGGCTGAGCGGAGGGCAGCGCGCATGAGGATCCACCGCATCGCCGTCGACAGCTTCAAGGGAGTCCGGGACCGCACGGTCGAGTTCCCGGACACAGGGATCACCGTGCTGCAGGGGCGCAACGAGTCCGGGAAGTCGTCCCTCATCGAGGCCTTCGACCTCCTGCTGGAGATCCCGGACAGTTCCGGGGCCAAGGCCGTCAAGGCGGCGGATCCCGTGGGCGATGACCTGGGGATCGCCGTGGAGGCGGAGTTCACCCTGGAGGGCCACCGCCTGCTGTACCGCAAGCAGTGGCTCAAGGCCAAGAAGACCACCCTGCGCTTCCTCGAGGGACCGCGCGCCGGGGACACGCTCTCGGGGCGGGAGGCCCACGACACCGTCATGGCCCTGCGCGAGCGCTCTGATCAGACGCTGTGGTCGGCGCTGCGCATGCTGCAGGGCTCGGCCTCGGGCCGGGAGAAGCTCACCGAGTCCTCGGCGCTGAAGTTCGCCCTGGAGCAGGCCAGCGGAGGCAGCGCCCAGAGCGAGTCCGGTTCGAGCCTGCTCGCTCTGGCCCAGGCCGAGCGCGAGCGGTACTGGACGGCCGGCGGCAAGGAGAACGCCGCCACCAAGGCCCTGCGCGAACGGCATGCGCAGGCCATGGCGGCCCATGAGAGCGCGGCCTCCGTTCTGGCGGGGCTGGACGCGGCGCAGGAGCGCCTGGAGCGGGATGAGCGGGCCCTGGGCGCGGCCCAGCGGACGCTGGAGGCCGCGGAGGAGGACGCCGAGCAGGCGCGGGTCGCCGCTGCCTCGCTCACGGAGCTGGAGGAGCGCAGGGACAGGGCGGTGTCGGACGTCCAGGCGGCAGGCGACCACGCAGAGCAGCGCCGCCTCGATCTCGAGCAGCGCACGCAGCTTCGCACCGGCGTGCGGGAGGCAGCCGATCGGGCCGAGCAGCTGAGCTCGGAGGCCGAGGCCCTGCAGGCCAAGGTCGACACCGCGCAGGAGGAGGCGCAGAAGCACCGCGACGAGCTCCAGTCCGCCCGTACCGCTGAGGAGCAGGCCCGGCAGAAGGTGCGCACGCTGCGCACGGCTCAGCGCCTGGTCCAGGACCGGCAGCGCCTGGACGAGCTCACGCAGCTGCTGCAACGGCTCCAGGAGGTGGCGCAGCAGCTCGAGGCGCTGGGCCAGGCGCCCGAGTCTCCCCTCACCCAGAAGGACATCGAGCGCATCGATGCCGCCGAGCGGGATGTGGCGACCGCCCGGGCCCAGGTTCAGGCAGGCTCCGCTGAGCTGACGGTGACTGCACTGGGCGGCGCCCGCTCGCTGCAGCTGGGCGGGGAGGCGCTGGAGCTGCCCGAGCAGCAGACTCAGACCTGGGCCGTCACCGAGCAGATCGAGCTCGAGCTGCCGGGTCAGCTGCGGGTCACCGTGGCTCCTGAGCAGGGCCGCGAGGATCGTCGCCGAGCGGTCGAGGACGCCCAGGAGTCTCTGCAGCGGGCGCTGCAGCCCTGGGACCTCGAGTCTCCCCAGGCGGCGAGGGACCTGCTGCGGGAGCAGACCGAGGCGCAGCGCGAGCGTCAGGCGCTGGAGCACCGCCGACAGGTCGAGCTCGCCCAGCACGACGAGGCCGAGCTGCGCCGCGAGCACGACCGGCTGAGCGCGCGGCTGGAGGAGGCGGAGGCACCGGCCCCGGCAGCCGATGCGCAGGAGGCCGCCGACGCCGTGCAGGAAGCGGAGGAGGCTGCCGAGGAGGCCCGCAGCGCGCTCGAGTCCGTGCGCGACGACTTCGCAGGTGCGGAGGCGGCGCTGTCGGCCCGTCGCGAGGAGCTGGGCGCGGCGCGCGCCGGGCAGGCGGCCCAGTCGGAGACCGCCCGCAGCGCCGAGCAGCGCCTCGCCCAGGAGCGCGAGCGCCTCAGCGACGACGCCCTGGAGGCAGCGCATCGGCAGGCCGCAGCGGAGCTCGAACGCGCCGAGCAGCTCAAGGCGCAGCTCGAGCAGCAGTGGCAGGACCAGGACGGCGAGCACAAGCGCAGCCAGTACCAGGCCCGCATGCGCCGCCCGGAGGCCCTGCGCCAGCAGCTCGAGATGGCCCGCGATCAGCGCGCCCAGTCCAAGGGTGCGCTGATGGCCCTGGACCGGGACCAGAAGCAGAGCGCCTTCGACGACGCCCTCACCCAGCGTCGCGCGGTGTCACGGGAGCTGCGCACCCACCTCCGCCGCGCGGCGGCCGCCAAGATGCTGGCCGACACCATGGAGCGCTTCCAGGCCGAGGCGCACCGCCGCTACACCGAGCCGTTCCGCCGACGCCTGGAGCAGCTGGGATCCTTCGTCTTCGGTTCGAGCTTCCGCGTGGAACTCGACGAGGACCTGGAGGTCACCCGGCGCTTCATGCACGGCACCTGGATCGACGAGTCCTCGCTGTCCACGGGCGCACGGGAGCAGCTCGCCGTGCTGGTGCGCCTTGCCGTGGCCACTCTGGTGGATCCCGTCGAAGGGGTGCCCGTGATCTTCGACGACGCCCTGGGCCACTCGGATCCGGAGCGGCTGGCGAGCCTGGCGGCGGCTCTCGAATCGGCCGGACGCCGGGCTCAGGTCATCCTGCTCACCGCCACGCCGGAGCGCTTCGCAGCGGTCGCAGGCACGGCCGAGGTCCGGATCGGCGACTGAGCGCAGCGCGCTCTCCGATGATCCCGGACGGCAGCGACTGCGAGTCCCGGTGCAGCATGGAAGGCCGGGACTGCGACTCCCGGCCCCGGACGGCAGGACCTCAGGGGCTCGGCCGCAGACGCGGGCCGGACTGGGCTGAGTGCGTCAGCAGGCTCAGGCGGCGAGCTCGCCGATCCTGAACTCCGCGAGCTGCTCGGCCACCCGATCGCTGCCCTCGTGCTGGCCGGTGAAGGCCTCGGTGCCGTCGCTCCCGCACAGCGACTCGATCGCGCCCTCACCCCCGGGATGCTGGGCGATCCAGTCGCTGAGGTCGTAGACGCCGCCGTCGATCGCGGCCCAGCAGGACTCGGCGCCGTCGTGCTCGGCGACCTCATCCATCGTGTAGGTCTCAGCCTCGGACTCGGTGGCGGCCGAGGACGACTCCTCGGCGCTGGTGCCCGCAGGGTCGTTCGTGGCCATGGCCCCTGACCACGCGGCCTGGGCGCCCGTGTGACCGGTCTGCACGGCGAAGATCAGCACGGCCGCGCCCGTCAGAGCGCTCAGCGCGCCCAGGACCGTCGGCAGCGCACCTGCGCCCGAGCCCTCGACCTCGCCGCGCTGCTTCCGGTCGGCGAGGACCCGGCTGATCCACCAGGCCGTCGTCAGCACGAACAGCGCGATCGAGGCCGCGAGCAGGCGGTTCGCGGCGTCGGCGTGCCGCTGCGGCATGCCGACCTGCTGGGCGAAGGCGTCGCCGGAGATCAGGGCCAGGATGACCCCGGCCAGCCCGAGCGCGGCGCCGATCACGGACAGGCCCAGGACGCGTCGGCGCACGGCTGGCACCACCGCCGCGACGATCAGCAGGATGGCCGTCAGCGGCAGCACCACGACCGGAAGATGCACCACGAGCGGATGCATAGGAAGGTCGCCTACGGCGGTGAACGAACTGGTCTGCAGGGAAATTTGCGAGTTCATGCTTCCACGGTACGGGAAAAAGATGACGCGTCCCTCAAATTGTCGGACTCAGTGGAGTGAGACCCCGCATGTCGCTGACGCGGGGAGCTTCCGTGACGGGTCAGGAGCGCTCATCTGCCAAGGCTGCGGGCGCCTCGGAGGCCTGCGTCGAGTCGCTCGCCTCCGTTGTGCTGCAACCCGCCACCGGTGCGGGGCGGCGCCGGCGTCGGGTGGTCCCGCTGATCCAACGGGCCAGGGCTCCGCGGGAGGCACGGGC
Source organism: Kocuria sp. p3-SID1428 (assembly GCF_025149945.1). Lineage (GTDB taxonomy): Bacteria > Actinomycetota > Actinomycetes > Actinomycetales > Micrococcaceae > Kocuria. Next base: position 15,614 of record NZ_JALXVH010000014.1, read on the forward strand.
CTGCTCGGCAGCCGCCGACGACAGCCCGTCCTCCGGCGAGGAGGCGATCAGCGCGTTGACGAAGCGCACGTCCGGGTTGGGATCCACGAGCAGGGCCTTGACCAGCAGCGTGGCCGGCAGGGCGAGCAGCGCCCCCAGCGGGCCGAGCACGAGCGACCACAGCAGCACGGAGACGAACGAGACCATCGGGGTGACTCCCACGGCGTCACCGGTGAACTTGGGCTGGATGAACGACTGCATGACCAGGTTGATCACGCTGAAGCCCAGGATCACGGCCAGCGCATCGAGCCAGCCGCCCTCGAGCAGGCCCATCATGGTCGGCGGGATCATGCCGATGACGAACCCGATGTTGGGGATGTAGTTCGTCACGAAGGCCAGCACCGCCCAGACACCGGCCAGCGGGATCCCCAGGGCCCACAGGTAGCCCAGGTCCATGAGCGCCACGATCAGCCCGAAGACCGTCGTGACGATCCAGTACCTGCGCACCCCGGCGGCAAAGCTGAGCAGCGCGCGGCCCACCAGGGGCTTCTGCAGCAGGATCACGCCCATCCGCCGGCGGATGGTCATGGAGTCCAAGGTGAGGAAGAAGATCGCGGTGATGACGATCGCCAGCATGGTGGCGACTCCGGAGACGTTCGAGGCCACATCGAGCAGCCATTCCGTCGAGAAGCCCACGATGTCGGGCACGTTGGCTTCGATGTTGGCCGCCATGGTCTCGGTCGTCACGCCGAACTGCGCGAGCCACTGCATGAGGTCATCGCCCAGCGCGGCGAACTCTCCGGAGTAGCCGGGCAATGCCGTCAGCAGCGCGAAGATCGCCCATCCCATGGAGTAGAAGAAGGCCAGCAGTGCGATCAGCACCACTGCCAGAGCGGTGATCGCGGCCAGCCAGACCGGCCACCGCAGCCTTCGCACGAGCCAGGCGTGCAGGGGGTGGACGATGATCACCATGTTCAGCGCGAAGAAGACCGGGGCGATGAAGCTGGCGTAGCGGCTGATCCCCTCCAGAGCCAGCAGTGCCGCCGCCACCCCGACCAGCATCAGCACCAGACGACGCGACCCGGCATCGCCCCCGCGCATCGAAGCGGCTGTGTCGAGGGTCGGCCCGGCCACCTCTTCCTGTCCCTGTGGCTGTCTGTCATCAGGGGATCCGTCGCGTGCGGCCTCGAAGGCCTCGACCGGGGTCAGGGCGGTGCGGTCCTCGGCAGGCAGCCCCGTCTCCGGGGATTCCTGGACGGGCTGCTCGTCCAGCAGATCCGCGAGACCGGCGGACTCATCGGCCGGATGATCCGTGGGCGTGGGTCCTGTGGATTCAGATGATCCGGCACTCGAGTTCGACCGCACAGACGACGCTGTTCCGGGCTCACCGAGCGTCGAGCGGTCGGTCTTGCGGGTTCCGTGCGGCTCAGCCGGGGACATCGAGGCTCCTGTGGGGCAGCGGCGCCGCGGCTGCGACGCACGGGCGGCCCTGCGGCCGTCGAGCAGATCCTAGACCCGCCTGATGTCCCGCAGATGTCCGGGCGCCCGAGCGGCCGCATCGCCGCTCCCCTTCCAGCGACTGGCCGATTGCCCACCGCTCCTGGACCCGGTGGCCGCTTCCTCACCGCAGGCCGCCGGACCCGGTGACGACTCGGCCTGTCGGCGGCGGTGCGGTTCGGATTCGGCCGCTCGATAGCGGAACGGGGCTGAATCCGACAGTCGATGAAACGACGGGACGGATGCGGCTGGACGGACCACGACTCGGCGCCCGAGGCACGAGGCCCTGCGGCTTGGGACCCTGCCCGGGGCTGGGGGCTAGGGTCGGGCCATGACCGAAGCTCATGCTGACTTCCCCGCCCAGCACCTGCCGGATCTGCCCCTGTCCACGCCTGCGGTGGTGGTGGATCGCCGGATCATGGATGCCAACATCGCTCGGGTGGCCGACTCCGCGGCCCGTCGCGGGCTGGCGCTGCGCCCGCACGCCAAGACGCACAAAATCCCCGAGATCGCCCGCCGGCAGATGGCCGCCGGCGCGGTGGGGCTGACCGTGGCCACGATCGGCGAGGCGGAGATCTTCGCCGGAGCCGGCATCGGGGACCTGTTCATCGCCTATCCGCTGTGGGTCGACATGCGCAAGGCCGTGCGGCTGAAGCTGCTAGCGGAGAAGACGCGACTGCGCATCGGCACGGATTCGGTCGAGGCCGTCGAGCGGATCGCCCGCGAGCTGGGCGATGCGCCGATCTCGGTGTCCCTGGAGCTGGACAGCGGCCACCACCGCAGCGGCGTGCTCCCCCAGGATGCGCTGCCGATCGCCGAGCGCGCCCGTGAGCTCGGCGTGCGCCTGGACGGGCTCTTCACCTTCCCCGGGCACAGCTACGCACCGGGCGAATCGGGTCCGGTCGCCGCTCAGGAGAGCGAGATCCTCGCCGACACCGCACGACGACTGCGCGAAGCAGGCCACGAGATCGTCCACCTCAGCGGCGGCTCGAGTCCCACCGCCGAGGTCGAGGGGCCCACGGCGGTCCAGGAGATCCGCCCCGGCGTCTACGTCTTCGGCGATGCGCAGCAGCTCGAGCTCGGGCGCATCGGCATCCGGGACGTCTCCCTGTCGGTGGCCGCGACCGTCGTCTCCCGCCACGACCACGACGGACCGGACACCGAGCAGCTGCGCCGCATCGTGCTGGATTCCGGGTCGAAGGTCCTGGGCAGCGACCGCCCCGCATGGGCCACCGGATACGGCCGGCTGCCGAGTCATCCGCAGGCCAGGATCACGGCGCTGTCCGAGCACCACGCGACCGTCGTCTTCCCGCCCGATCAGCCGCTGCCGGCCCTGGGCTCGCAGGTGCGCGTGATCCCCAACCACGTGTGCCTGAGCCTGAACCTCATCGATTCGGTGACCGTGATCGACGACGGCGCCGTGCTGGGCTCCTGGAAGGTCGCCGCGCGCGGTCTCAACAGCTGAACCCCGCGCCGACGACGGCCCCGCTCAGCCGAACGCGCTGAACCCGGTCAGATCGCGGCCGATCAGCAGCGCCTGCACCGACTCGGTGCCCTCGTAGGTGTGGATCGCCTCGATGTCGGCCAGATGCCGCATGACCCCGTTGTCGATCAGGATGCCGTTGCCGCCCATGAGGTCGCGGGCCTCGGCGGCGATCGCCCGGGCCGTGCGCGTGTTGTGGTACTTGGCCAGCGAGGCCTGGGTGGGCCGCAGGTATCCTCCGGCCTCGGAGGCGGCCAGCTGCGTGCAGTACAGCTGCATGGCCGTGAGCATGGACAGCATGCGGGTCAGCCGCTCTTGCACGAGCTGGTGCTCGGCCAGGGGCTTGCCGAACTGGCGCCGCTGCTTGGCGTAGGACAGCGCGGATTCGAAGCAGCCGGTCGCATGCCCCAGCGCGGACCAGGCCACTCCGGAGCGGGTCGCGTAGAGCACGCGCGAGGCGTCGCGGAAGCTCGTGGAGCCGGGCAGCACAGCATCGGCCGGCACCTGGACGTCCTCCAGGCGGATCAGCGCCTGGTCGATCGCGCGCAGCGCGCCCTTGCCCTTGATGACCTCGGCCCGGTAGCCGGGGGTCTCCTGCGGGACCAGGAAGCAGCGCACGGAGCCGGTGGCACCTGGCTCGCCCTCGGTCACGGTGTCATCGATCACGCGCGCCCACACGAAGGTGATGCCTCCGGCGGCCCCGTTGCCGATCCACTTCTTGGCCCCGCGCAGCGTCCAGCCTTCGGCTGTGCGGGTGGCCATGGTCTCCAGGCCGGCGGAGTCCGAGCCGTGATCCGGCTCCGTGAGCGCGAAGGCACCGAAGACCTCCCCTGCGGCCAGCGGCTTGGCCCAGCGCTGCTGCTGCTCCGGGCTGCCGTGGAGGATGAGGCTGCGCAGGGCCAGACCGCCCTGCACCGCCACGATCGTGCCGAGCGAGCCGTCGAGGCGCGAGAGCTCCATGTTCACGAGTCCGGCCCCCAGCGGGGACATCTCGCTGAGCAGTGGGTGCTCGAGGCCATCGACGAACAGATCGGCGGCGCCCAGGGCGGCCACGGCCTCTACCGGGTACTCATGGGCGTCCCACGCCGCGGCCATGCGCTCCTGCAGCGCGGTGCCGACTTCCCGGGCCCGGGCCCAGAGCTCGCGATCGGCCTCCGGGATCTGGGCGAACAGGCTGTAGTAGTCGATGTCCAGGGGCTCGGTCACCGAGTACTCGGGCTCGGCGGCGCCGGGGAGCGTGGTCTCAGTCATGGCCCCACTCTAGCGATACGGCGTCTCAGATGGAATGAGACGCCGTATCAGCACTGCGGGTCGTCAGCTCAGGGCGTCGCGGACCTTCTCGAGCACGGCCTCGACCCCTGCGCCGGAGGCGGACGACGTCGGCAGCGTGGCCACCACGACCGTCACCGCATCCGCCGGCGCTGCGCCCGACCCGACCCCGTCGACGACCTCGTCGGAGGCCTCGGACTTGTCGCTTGCATCGGACCCGGAAGACTTGCCGCCTCCCCCGAGACCATCGTCAGATTGAGACGTCAGGCGCGCGCGGACGTCGTCGAGCGCCGCGCCCAGGGTCTCGGCAGCCGCCTCGACAGCAGTCCGGCCCCGAGCCCGCTCGTCGCGCAGCAGCGAGCGCAGGGCATGGTTGTGCGCCGCGGTCACGGCTGCGGCGAATACGACGGTGCCCAGGGCGTCGGCCTGTGGCAGGTGGGCGCGCAGGACCTGGACGAACAATCGCTCGTAGCGCCGCTCGGTGACGATCTCCCGATCGCGCAGCGCGGGCACGGAGCGGACCACGGCGTAGCGGCGCCGCGCAGCGGGGAGGTCCTGCGCCAGGTGCGTGAAGACCTGCAGGGACGCCTCGCACACGACCGCGTGCGGATCGATCGACTTGCCCGCGAGCCGTCGGTGCATCCGCGCCTCGAGGCGCTCGAGCAGCGGTGCGTGATCGGCGAAGACCGCATCCTCCTTGCCGCCCACCTGGCGGAAGAAGGTGGCCCTGGAGATGCCTGCCGCCGCGGCGATCTCCGCCACGCTCGTGGCCTCGAACCCATCGCGCTCGAACAGCTCGACGGCCGCGCGCACCGCTCGGGCACGCAGCTCATCGGCGGGACCTGCTGCGACGGCCGTCGCCTCGGCAGCGTCCGAGACCGCCTCCCCGAGGGACGGCGCACTCGAGGACTCGGAGCGATTCTGCGCGGGGCTCATGGCTTCGGGACGCTACCAGCCCCGCCGGCCTTCAGCCCGCCGAGCGCACAGCCTTCAGGATCTCGTCGTGCGTGTGACCGCCGCCGGCACCGCCCTCGACGTGGCGGGCACGACGCTCGCGGGCGGTGATCTCCCAGCGCGAGGAGCGCTGCAGCGCCGCCTCGAGGTCCTCGATCGAAAGGTAGTCCTCCGGGTCGAAGCCGTGGGACCGGGCCTCCTCCGGGTCGATGTCCGCGTGAGCGACGAACAGCAGCGTGCCGCCCGGGGCCACGGCCCCCAGCAGCGCGATGAGGTTCACACCCTCCGGCTGGGCGGGCAGGGCCGGGTAGAACGCCGAGACCAGGTCGTAGCCGTCCTCGGGCAGCTCGGTGTCATCGAGCCCTGAGTGGATCCACTCGGCCTGGACACCGGCGGCCTCGGCGGCGGCGCGGGCATGCTCGAGGGCCACCCCGGAGATGTCCAGACCGGTGACCTGCCATCCCTGCTGGGCGAGCCACACAGTGTCCGCGCCTTCGCCGCAGCCGACATCGAGCGCCGTGCCGGGCTCGAGGTCGGCGACCTCCGCCACGAGCGCCTGGTTGGGCCGGCCGCTCCAGCGCCGTTCGGAGGGCGAGTAGATCGCATCCCACGCCTCGGCCGTGTTGCCGCGGCGCAGCAGCTCGAGATCCTCTCCCCCGCCGTGGTCATGGTCGTGGGAGTGGCTGTGCGCATGCGCGTGCGGCTGGGTGCTGTCCGTCGAATCGTTCATGAGAATGATTCTAAACTACTGCTGAGCTCGGGCGGACGGATGCCGGCTCAGTCGCGCTGCGCGGGCCCCTCCGCCGGCACCGAGAAGCTCCACATCACGCCGTAGCGATCGAAGGTCTGCCCGTACCAGTCGCCCCACGGGGCCTTCATGATCGGCATGCCCTCGGAGCCGCCGCCGTCGATCAGCGCAGCACTGAGCTCGCGGGCCCGCTCGATCTCGGACTGGGTGCACAGCAGCGAGTACGCGGTGTCGCGCAACGGGTAGGACTCGCCGATCGAGTCGCCGCCGGCGATGTCCCCGCCCTCCAGGTGCAGCACGGCATGGGCCACGGCCTCGGCAGGCGGGTCGAAGGGCAGGCCCTCGAGCTGCATCTGCCCGTAGGTGATGATCTCGAGCTCGCCTCCGAAGACCTCGTGCCAGTGCGCGAAGGCCTCGGCGGCGGTGCCGGGCAGGGTGATGTAGGCGGCGATCGACTGCGACATGGGGACTCCTCAGGAGGTCTCGGCCGCGACGCCGTCGGGCCGGCGCCGGTGGGCACAGTATGCCCGAGCGGGGCTGGCCGGCACGGGCGGGGCCCCCGATCGCCGCGCGAAGCGACGGTCGGGGGCCTCATCCTGGGGCGCTGCAGTCCCGGAGCTTCAGAGCAGCAGGTGAGCCAGCGGGGCTGCGATCAGGATGGTGAGCACCACGCGCTCGAACCAGATGATCACCAGGTGCCACAGCTTCACGGGGATGTCCGTGGCCAGGATCGAGGGCACCATGGCCGAGAAGAAGATGATCCCGGACACGGCCACCACGCCGATCACAAAGCGGGTCACGATGGAGTCGACGTCGGCCACCTGCGTTGCCGGCAGGAACATCTCGACCAGCCCCACGGCCACCGCCTTGCCGGCCAGCACCGGCTCATCCATGCGCGTGATCCAGGTGAAGGGCACGAACAGGTAGCCGAGCCAGTCGAAGATTGGCGTGAACTTGGCCAGCAGCAGTCCGATCAGGCCCACCGAGAGGATCGAGGGCAGGATGCTGGCGGCCATGAGGGTGCCGTCGCGGAAGTTGGTCCAGATGTTGCGCCCGAAGCTCGGCGTGGCGCGCAGGACGTCGACGGCCTCCGACCAGGCGGCCTGCATGCGGCTGCCGTGCACCGTCGCCTCCGGCTGCGGCTCCGCCTCGGGGTGGAAGTCGTCCGGGATCCTCGACAGCGGCGGGATCCACACCGTGATCGCGGTGACGACGAAGGTCACGACCAGGGTGACGAAGAAGTACGTCAGCCAGATGTCCATCAGCCCCAGCGTCTTGGCCACGATGATCATGAAGGTCGCCGAGACGGTGGAGAAGCCGGTCGCGATGATCGCGGAGTCGCGGGCGGTGTACTTGCCCTCGCGGTAGACGCGGTTGGTGATCAGCAGGCCCAGCGAGTAGCTGCCCACGAAGGAGGCGACGGCGTCGATCGCGGAGCGCCCCGGTGTGCGGAAGATCGGGCGCATGATCGGCTGCACCAGCACCCCCACGAACTCCATGAGCCCGTAGCTGACCAGCATGGCCAGGAACACCGCGCCGATCGGGACGATCAGCCCCACCGGGATCACCAGGCTGTTCCACAGGAACGGCCCCAGGTCCTCGGCGGCCAGCCAGGCCGGCGGGCTGGTGAGCATCAGGATCGCGACGATCAGCCCCACGATGTTCAGCAGGGAGAACACCGTGCGGGTGGCCGAGCTGCGCCAGCTGCCGGTGACGAACGGCCGGACCGTGCCCAGGATGATCAGTGCCAGGGCGACGTAGGGAACCACCGAGGCGGCGTTCGTGCGCAGGGCGGTGACCAGATGGTCCAGGGGGATCGTGGACTTCTCGCCGATCGTGATCGGGACGAAGAACATGAACAGCCCGATGAGGCTGAAGACGAAGAACCGCCAGACACCCGGTGCGCGGCCGGTGTGCTGATCGGCCCGCCCGGGCTCAGGGGCCCCGACGTCGGAGGGGACTTGTGCTGCTGACATGGTGCTGCCTCGAAGGTGACCGGACCGGGCGCTTCAGCGGCCGGTGGAGGGGTGGATGACGCAGCGGGGGTTCGCGGCGATGAGCTGGCCCCCGCGGTAGACCTCGGCGACCTGCTGGACTCCTGGGCGGTAGACCAGGTGCCGGTACGACGGGGCGTCGAGCACGCAGAAGTCGGCTCGGGAGCCGGTGCGCAGGCTGCCGACGTCGTCGCGCTCGAGCGCGGCGGCGCCTCCGGCCGTGGCCGCCCACAGGGCCTGCTCGACCGTGAAATGCATGTCGCGCACGGCCACGGCCAGGCAGAACGGGAGGCTCGAGGTGAAGCACGATCCCGGGTTGCAGTCGCTGGCGATCGCCAGGCGCACGCCGGCAGCCAGGTAGCGGCGTGCATCGGGATAGGGCTGCCTGGTGGAGAACTCCACGCCCGGCAGCAGCGTCACGACGGTACCGGACTGCGCGAGCGCAGCGAGATCGTCATCCGAGGCGAAGGTCGCGTGATCCGCGCTGGCGCACCCGGTGCGCGCCGCCAGCTGCAGGGCCTCGCCCTGGGTCAGCTGGTTGGCGTGCAGCCTGGGACGCATGCCGTGGGCACGGCCGGCAGCCAGGATCCGCTCGGTCTGCTCGGGGGTGAACGCGCCCTCCTCGCAGAAGACGTCGATCCAGCGGGCCAGCCCCTCGGCCGCCGGGATGATCTGCTCGATCACCAGCTCGACATAGGCCTCCGGGTCCTCGGCGTACTCCGGCGGGACGATATGCGCCGCCAGGAGAGTGGCCTCGTGCGTGTGGCGGCGGATGATCCGCAGAGCGCGGATCTCGTCGTCCAGGCTCAGCCCGTAGCCGGTCTTGACCTCGAAGGTCGTGGTGCCCGAGCGCTGGGCCTGGCCCATCAGCCGGACCAGGTTGGCCTCGAGCCGCTCGTCATCGGCCTCGCGGGTCGCGGCCACGGTCGTGCGGATGCCGCCGGCGGAGTACGACTGCCCGGCCATCCGGGCGGCGAACTCCTCGGAGCGATCGCCATCGAAGACCAGGTGGTTGTGGCTGTCCACGAAGCCCGGGATCACCGCCGAGCCGCCGACCGAGACGGTCTCGGCGCCCTCGGCCAGCTCCGCGGGGACCTCGGAGGCGGGACCGGTCCACGCCACGCGGCCGTCGTCGAGCACCAGCGCGGCGTCGCGGATCAGCCCGAGCAGCTCGAGGCCGGCCGGGGCCTCCCCCGGACCGCCCGACGGCGCCCCGTGCGACGCAGGTGCAGCCGAGGGATCGTTCGTGACGAGCTCGCCGATGTCGGTGATCAGCATCCGGGTGCTCATGCGTCCTCCTGGCGGTCGGCCTGGGCGCGGACGTCGAGCGCCGGGTCCATGGGCACGCGCATCCCGCGCTGCTCGGCGACCTCGTGGGCGCGGTCGTAGCCGGCATCCACGTGGCGGATGACGCCCATGCCGGGGTCGTTGGTCAGCAGGCGCTGCAGCTTCTGGGCCGCCAGCTCGGTGCCGTCGGCCACGGAGACCTGCCCGGCGTGGATCGATCGGCCGATGCCCACGCCGCCGCCGTGGTGGATCGAGACCCAGGTGGCGCCCGAGGACGTGTTCACCAGGGCGTTGAGCAGCGGCCAGTCGGCCACGGCGTCGGTCCCGTCGAGCATGGACTCGGTCTCGCGGTAGGGGCTGGCCACCGACCCGGAGTCCAGGTGGTCGCGCCCGATCACGATCGGCGCGGAGACCTTCCCCTCGGCCACGAGCTGGTTGAACAGCAGACCGGCCTTCTCACGCTCGCGGTAGCCCAGCCAGCAGATGCGCGCCGGCAGGCCCTCGAACTCGACGTATTCCTCCGCCGCATCCAACCAGGTGTGCAGCGACTCGTTGTCCGGGAACAGCTCCTTGAGCGCCTGATCGGTCACGCGGATGTCCTCGGGATCCCCGGACAGCGCGACCCAGCGGAACGGGCCCAGGCCCTCGCAGAACAGGGGGCGGATGTAGGCCGGGACGAAGCCCGGGAACTCGAAGGCGCGGTCGTAGCCGGCTTTGCGGGCCTCGTCGCGGATCGAGTTGCCGTAGTCGAAGACCTCGGCGCCGCGATCCTGGAAGCCGACCATGGCCTCCACGTGCTTGGCCATCGCCTCCTCCGAGCGGCGGGTGAACTTCTCCGCGTCATCGTCGGCCTCGGCCTGCCAGTCCTCGAGCGAGACGCCGATCGGCAGGTAGGACAACGGATCGTGAGCGGAGGTCTGATCGGTGACGATGTCCACCTCGGCGGCCTCGGGGCGCTCGAGCAGCACCGGCAGCAGCTCGGCAGCATTGCCGACCAGGCCCACCGACAGCGGACGCTTCTGCCTCTTGGCCGCCAGCACGGCCTCCAGCGCGGAGTCCAGGTCGGTCTCGACCTGATCCAGGTAGCGCTTGGCCCGGCGGCGCTCCAGGCGGGTCTGGTCGACGTCGATGATCAGGCACGCACCGCCGTTGAGCGTCACGGCCAGCGGCTGCGCCCCGCCCATGCCGCCGCAGCCGGCGGTCACCGTCAGCGTGCCGGCCAGGGTGCCGTCGAAGCGCTTGCGGGCCACGGCGCCGAAGGTCTCGTAGGTGCCCTGCAGGATGCCCTGGGTGGCGATGTAGATCCATGACCCGGCCGTCATCTGGCCGTACATCATCAGCCCCTCGGCCTCGAGGTGGCGGAAGTGCTCCCAGTCAGCCCAGTCCCCCACGAGGTTGGAGTTGGCGATCAGCACGCGCGGTGCCCACTCGTGGGTGCGCAGCACGCCGACCGGCTTGCCGGACTGGACCAGCAGGGTCTCGTCGTCCTCGAGGTCATCGAGGGTGCGCACGATGGCGTCGTAGGCCTCCCAGGACCGGGCGGCGCGCCCGGTGCCGCCGTAGACCACGAGGTCCTCGGGGCGCTCGGCGACCTCGGAGTCCAGGTTGTTCATCAGCATGCGCTTGGGCGCCTCGGTCTGCCAGGACTTGGCCGTGATCTCGGTGCCGCGCGGTGCGCGGATCACGCGGGAGGGGTCGTGGCGGGTGAAGGGCTGCTCCGCTGCGGGCATTCCGGGCTCCTCGGGTGGTGGGGTCAGATGGCCCGTCTGTGACGGGCGTCTCCCCAGTGTGGGAATGCGGAAGGCCTCCCTGAAGTGGTGCGGGTCACCTTCTGTCCGGTATGCCAGACAGGTTCGACGACGGCGCCGCGCCGAGTCGCTGCCGTCTGCCTAGCCTGGAGGGGATCACCCTGCGCCCATCCCCGAGGAGCCTTCCGTGAACACCCTTCCCGCCTGGAGCGGACGCAGCGACGGGCCCGGTGACGAGCACCGTCGCGTCTGGAGCTCGATCATCGGCCCCGCCTCCGCCGACGAGTCCCTGCGCTCGGCGACCCCGGATGAGGCCGACGCCGTGCTGCTCGGCTTCCGCTCGGACGAGGGCGTCTCCCGCAATGCCGGCCGCGTCGGAGCGGTCGACGGCCCGGCGGCCCTGCGCAGCGCACTGGGGTCGCTGGCGCTGCAGCGACCGCTGCGCCTCTACGACGCCGGCGACGTCACCACCCAGGGCGAGGACCTGGAGGGCGGGCAGGCGGAGGTCGGTCGGCAGCTGGCCGAGCTGCGGCGCTCGGCACCGCTGAGCATCCTGCTGGGCGGAGGCCACGAGTCCGCCTGGGCGAGCTACCTGGGCATGGCCGAGCAGTGCCGCGGCCGACGCCTGGGCATCCTCAACCTCGACGCCCACTTCGACCTGCGCCAGGCCGATCGGCCCACCTCCGGCACGCCGTTCCTGCAGATCGCCCAGGACCGCGCCGCGACCGGCGACCGGTTCGACTACCGCGTGATCGGGATCTCCGAGGCCAACAACACCCGCGCGCTGTTCGACACGGCCCGCGAGCTCGGGGCGGACTGGCTCACCGACGTGGAATCCCAGCAGGCCGATGCGGTCGTGGCGCAGGTCCGCGAGTTCGCCGAACGGGTGGACGAGCTCTACCTGACGATCGACCTGGACGTGCTGCCGGCCTCCGTGGCCCCCGGGGTCAGCGCACCGGCAGGCCTGGGCGTGCCCGCGCACGTCATCCTGGCCGCCTGCACGGCGGCAGCCGCCTCCGGGAAGCTGCGCCACGCCGATGTGGTCGAGCTGAACCCGGCCTTCGACGTCGACTCGCGAACGGCCCGCACCGCCGCGCGGCTGATCCAGACGATCCTCAGCGAGGCCGCGGCGACCCGATGAGCCCGCACTGCGCGAGCTCGCGATCGAACCCCCCGGCCAGACAGCGCTGATGGATCTCGAGGGCCACGTGGTGCGGACGCCCCGCGCCGTACCACTCGTGGTCGTGGCTCATGATCGGCTCCCCGCGGTGCCAGGCCATTCGCATGCAGGTGCCGATCGCGCGCAGCCGTCGGCCGTCGCGCAGCACCACCATCACTCCGCCAGGCGAATACAGGCCGCGATCGACCTCCAGGTGATCCACCGCAGGCCACGGCACCTGGCGGGTGCGCCCCATCCTGCGCAGGATCAGTCCCCGCGAGGTCACGGTGAAGCGCCACAGCTGCGACAGCCACAGCAGGGTGCACAGCGCCACGGCCGGCAGCACCATGACAGCGACCAGGACGATCCCCGCCCGCAGGTTCCCGGAGGCCAGCACGATGCTCGGGACGATGCCCGACAGGATCAGGAGCATGCCGATGCACAGGGCGGCGAGCACCCGGTAGAGGATGTGGGAGGAGGCGTCGTAGAACACGAAGCCGCCATCGCTGCCGCCGCGTCGGCCGTGCATGGAAGTCATGGCCTCAGTTTACATCAGCAAATGCATTGCGCGGGGACGGGCCTGGTGGCCGCGCCTGCCCGGTGCCTACTGTGAGACCCATGGGCAGCACAGAGCAGCTGGCGATCCTCGAGAAGGACGGTCTGCTGATCATCCCCTCGAACCGGCGCCGCGCAGCCCTGCACCTCCTGCTCAGCTCGCTGGTCGTGGCCCTCGGGGCGGTCATGTGCGCGCTGGCCGCCCGCGGGCTGGAGGCCGCCGTCCAGATCTTCCTGCGCCCGGGCCTGTGGCTCGGCGCCGCGCTCGTGATCATGGGGGCGATCGCGCTGCGACATGGCCTGCACGTCCGGCGCAGCGGCCTCCAGCTGATCCTCACCGACGAGTCCCTGGTGCTCGAGCACCGGCCCGGCGGCACCTGGTCCACGCTGCACCGGCTGCGCTGGGAGGAGATCGTCGCCTTCGCTGCGGCCCCTGGCGCACTGCCCGGGGCTCGCGGGCACGTGATCTGCACTCTGCGGCCGGGGGCCGCACGGCGGCTCGTTGAGCAGCGCGCGGCCCGGGCCGATCCGGCGCACCGCCCGAGCTGGGCCGAGCGAGCCACGCGGATCGAGGCGGGCCGCACCGTCATCCCCGGGCAGATCGGCGACGGGCACTCCCAGCTGCTGGAGCTCCTGCGAGCCGCCCACCGCCGGTTCGGCTGAGCCCTCAGTTCGAGCTCGCGGCCTCCTCCCGCCGTCGGCGCGCACCAAGCGGGTGGTGTCCGTGATGGAGACGTGGCCCTCGTCAGTCCAGCGATCGGCCATCAGCATCACGGTGAACCGCCCCGGGGCGGTGCCCAGCAGGATGTCGATGTTCGTGAACGGCAGGGTGCGCACGTGGGCCTGGTGCAGGGCCTCGATCGGCTCGGGGCACGCAGGCTCGGGCTCGATGCCCAGCCGCCGCAGATAGGCGGGGATGTCGAAGTCCTCGGTGTGCCAGAAGGATCCGGTGAGCTCAGCGTCCATGGTGTTCCCTCGCGGGCTGCGCACCGGATCCCGGCGCTGAGCCGAGCCTAGGCGCATCGGCCGCAGCGCGGAGGCACGCGCCTCGGCTGTGCGATCCAGCGCGCTCGGGCTGGGATGATGGGCGAATGTCCCCTTCGAGCACCTCCTCCTCCCACGCCTCCGCAGCCCCTCCGGGGAGCACCGAGAACGCACCGGGCGGTCGCGGCGGACGACGCTCCGGCGCCGTGCTGATCGCCTCGCTGATGCTGTTCTCCATGTTCTTCGGCGCGGGGAACCTGATCTTCCCGCCCATGCTCGGCGCCCAGGCGGGCTCCAGCACCACCCCCGCCCTGCTGGGATTCCTCACCACGGGCGTGGCGCTGCCGGTGCTGGCCATCCTGGCGATCGCCGTCACGGGGCGTGATCTGCAGGATCTGGCCAATCGCGGCGGGAGGGTCTTCGGCATCGTGTTCCCGGTGCTGGTCTATCTGTCGATCGGCGCGTTCTACGCCCTGCCCCGCACCGCCTCCGTGAGCTTCGAGACGGCGATCGACCCGTATCTGGGTGAGGGCTCCCTGCTGATCACGGCGGCCTTCAGTGCGCTGTTCTTCGCGGTCTCGCTGCTGCTGGCCTTCGACCCGAGCGGGATCGTGGACCGGCTCGGGCGGTACCTCACCCCGGCGCTGCTGATCCTGCTCGTGGTGCTGATCGCCATGGCCGTTCTGCGCCTGAGCGCACCCGGCCACGGCCCCGCGGAGGACTACTCGTCGGCCCCGTATGTGACGGGCTTCCTGGAGGGCTACAACACCATGGACTCCCTGGCCGGTCTGGCCTTCGGGATCATCGTGGTGGCCAGCCTGCGCGCCAAGGGCGTCTCCGACGGTCCCGCGATCGTGCGCGGCGTGAGCATCGCCGGACTGATCGCCGGCGTGCTGCTGGCGGCCGTCTACATCGGCCTGGCGATCGTGGGGCTGCGGATGCCCGACGGCCAGGCCCACGCCGACGGCGCCTCCCTGCTGGCCGATGCCGCCGTGCAGGTGCTCGGCGGGCCGGGGGCGGTGGTCTTCGGGCTGATCGTCGTGCTCGCCTGTCTGACCACCTCGGTGGGCCTGATCGGGGCGACCTCCGAGTTCTTCCACAAGCTGGTGCCGGCCCTGTCCTACCGGGTCTGGGCGATCCTCTTCACGATCATCGCCTTCCTGGTCTCCACCGCCGGGCTCGAGACCGTGCTGGCCATCGCGGGGCCGATCGTGGGCTTCCTCTACCCCGCCGGCATCACGCTGATCCTGCTGACCCTCATCGAGCCGCTGACGCGCCGGCGCCTGAACCTGACGTTCCGCCTGGCGCTCGCGGTGGCGATCATCTGGGCGGCGCTGATGACGCTGAGCTCACTGGGCGTGGCGGCCGGCCCGATCGAGTCGCTGATCGGCTGGACGCCCCTGCACGAACAGGGCATGGGCTGGGTGGCACCCACGGTCGCGGCGGCCGTCGTCGGGTTCATCGTCGATCTGGCCCGGGGCGCCTCGGATCCCGTGCCGGTGGGCGGCGAGTCCCAGGAGGCCGCTCAGGAGCGGGTCGACGCCTCCTCCTGAGCCCGTCCCGGAGGACGCTCAGTCCTGCAGGTTCGAGATCGCGGAGCGGAAGGCCTCCTCCGCAGTCTCCCCGAAGGGCACGAAGACGATCTCGTCGATCTGCTGCCCCACCTCCGCCCGCATCGCCTCGGATGTCTCGACGGCGATGCGGGCGGCGTCGTCCATGGGCCAGCCGTAGACCCCGGCCGAGATCGCCGGGAAGGCCACGGTGCGCGCACCGATCTCGATGGCCGTGCGCAGGGACTGCCGGTAGCACGAGGCAAGGGTCTCGGACTTGTCGATGGTCTTGGCATAGGTGGGCCCCACGGTGTGGATGACCCAGCGCGCGGGCATCTCCCCGGCCGTGGTGGCCACGGCCTGTCCCGCCGGGAGGCCGTCCGGCAGCTGCTCGGCGCGCAGCGCCTTGCACTCCTCGAGGATCGACGGACCGCCGGCGCGGTGGATCGCGCCGTCCACGCCGCCTCCGCCCATCAGGGACGAGTTCGCCGCGTTGACGACGGCATCGACGTCGATGGTGGTGATGTCGCCTGGCTGAATACGAAGCTCCATGGCAGCGAGCCTACGCGGGGCTGACGTGCGGGTCAGTCGATCAGCTCGTGCAGCAGCTGCTCGAACTCCTCCGGCTTCTCCGAGTGCACCCAGTGGCCGGCGCCCTGGACGGTGCGCAGTTCGACGCGCGGGAAGAGCTGGGACATCAGCGGCAGCTTGGCCTCGCTGACGTAGTCGGACTTCGACCCGGCGACCCACAGCACGGGGCCGTCGAAGCTCTGGTTCGTGTTGGGAAAGCCGCCGATCTCCTCCAGCGACTGGTACAGCAGCTCCAGGTTCGGCTGCCATACCCACCCGCCATCCGCGTGGCGGAGGTTCTGCAGCAGGAACAGGCGCACCGAGTCCTTGGGGATCGCCTGGGACAGCTTGGTGTCGGCGTCGCCGCGGCTCTCGAGATTCGCCAGATCCAGCTCGCGCAGGCTTCCCAGCAGGTGCGGGAACTCGCCGCCGCCCTCCCAGGACCGGCCCGGGGAGATGTCCACGACCATGAGCCGCTCGATCAGCTCCGGGTGGCGCAGGGCGATCAGCATGGCGACCTTGCCGCCCATGGAGTGGCCCACGAGCATGATCTTCCGCCCGCCGGCCTTGGCGCGCAGGGCCTCCGCGACCGTGTCCGCCATGTCCTCGTAGGAGAACTCGTCCGTCCAGCCCGAGGTCCCGTGGTTCGGCAGGTCCACCAGCAGGCTCGTGCACTGGGCCGAGAGGTTTTTGGCGAAGCGCGTGAAGTTCTTCCCGCGCCCCATCAGCCCGTGCAGGAACGCGACGACGACGGGGCCGTCGCCGACGGTGGAGATGGTCACGGAGGCTGCGGCTTCAGACAGTGCGGACATGGGATCGACGATAGCCGCCGTGAGCGACAGCAGAGGGGCGCTCAGCGGCACCGACCTCTAGGGTGAGTGGACCCTCTCCGCCGACGTCCAGGACGCCCATCATGACCGTTCCTCCCTCCGCCGCCGCCCGCCCTGAGGAGCAGCAGGCTCCCCGCACCACCAGGGGCCGGCTGCGCCTGATCGGGCCGGGGATCGTCCTGGCGCTGTCCAGCGTGGGCGCCTCGGACATGATCACCACGCTGAACTCGGGGGCCGAGCACGGGCTGGCCCTGATCTGGGTCTTCACGGTCGGCGTCCTGCTCAAGTTCGTGCTCTCGGAGGCCGTGGCCCGGGTGCAGATGAGCGGGGATCGCTCGCTGATGTCGCACATGTCCAGCGCCGGCGGACGCCTCTTCCCGGCGGTCTTCCTGGTGGCCGAGCTGCTGGTGGGCCTGTTCTTCGGCGCCAGCGTGGTCTCGGTGTGCGCCCTGATCCTGCAGAGCCTGATCCCCGGGCTGCCGTTCTGGCCCACGGCGATCGTCGTGCTGGCCTCCGCGGTGGTCATGCTGTGGGTCGGGCGCTACGGGTTCGTCGAGAAGGTCATGATGGGCTTCGGCGTGATGATGTTCTTCGGCATCGTCGCCCTGGCGATCACCACGGCGCGGGGGCATGAGGCGCAGGAGATCGCCGCGCAGACGATCATTCCCGCCATGCCCGGCGGCTCCCTGATCACCGTCCTATCGCTGATCGGCGGCGTGGGCGGAGCCACCGGCATCCTGGCCTACTCATTCTGGATCCGGGAGAAGGCCTGGCGCGGCGTGCAGTGGAAGGCCACGATCCGCACGGACCTGGTCATCAGCTACGGCGTTGTCCTGGTGTTCGCGGTGGCCATGACCATGGTCGGGGCCTTCCTGCTCTTCGGGCAGGGCTTCACGATCTCGGACAACGGCGCCATGTTCGCCATGGCGGATTCCCTCGGCGCCTCCCTGGGCGGCTTCGTGCGCCTGGTCTTCCTGCTCAGCTTCCTGGCCGTGGTCTACACGAGCATCCTGGGCGGGTTCTCCGGAATCGCCTACGTGACGGCCGACTGCCTGCGCGTGCTGCGCCGCTACCCGCATCAGGACGCCCCGGGCCTGGACATGTCCTCCCGGGCCCCCGAGTTCCGCGTGGCGCTGGTCTACCTGACGATCTGCGCGCTGGCGATCATGGGCACCGGCCGCCCGGTGACCCTGGTGCTGATCTACGCGGCCATCAGCGCCTTCATCCTCCCCGCGCTGGCGATCGCGCTGCTGGTGCTGCTCAATCGCGCAGCGATCCACGAGACGCTGCGCAATCGCGCCCCGGCCAATCTCCTGCTGGTGGCCTGCTTCCTGCTCTTCGGCTTCCTGGCCGCCATGCAGGTCGCGGAGTCCGTCGGGGGCCTGCTGGGCTGACGACCCGCTGGTCCCGACGACAGCCGCGAGTCCCTCTGCGCTGGGCCCCGCTCAGCCGGCCGCAGACTCCGCAGCGATTCCCGCGGCCTCGGCGATCTCCCCGTAAGCCCGCGCAAGGTCGTCCACGGAGGAATGGGCGTTCAGTCCGCTCGGATTGGGGGCCGCGAACAGCCGCGTCCCCTCCCACGGAGACTCCTGCTCCCCTGTCGTCGCCCGAGGCAGCCCGAAGGCCGTGCGGTAGGCGGTGATCCCGACGACGGCCACCACCGTCGGGCGATGCTCCGCGACGGTCGCGGTGAGCCTGTCCCGACCCGTGCGCAGCTGCTCGCGGGTGAGCTCGTCCGCCCGGGCCGTGGCCTCCGGCCACAGATTGGTGATGCCGATGCCGCGCGAGGTCAGCTCCGCCAGGTCGTCGTCGCTGAATCCGTCGGCCGCCCGGATCAGGTGCCTCGTGATCCCGGCTCGGTGCAGCGCGGGATAGAAGCGGTTGCCGGAGCCGCTGAAGTGCGCGCCCGTGGCGGCGGAGCGCAGGCTCGGATTGATCCCCACGAACAGCAGCCGCAGAGGATCGGGCAGCAGGTCCGGGACCTCCCGCCCGTAGTGCTCCTCCAGCTGCTCCCGTGTGAATCCCATGGCCCCAGGCTATGACCTCGAAAGAGCGCGGATTATGCGGCTGCAAGCACCTGATTGTTATCGGAAGGTGATCGGATTCCCAGGCTGAGGGCCCTGACATTCAGGTTCATCTCCCTATGGTGGGGACTCCCCCCGGCGGTCCCGAGGAAGCACTGGAAGAAGTGGGGCCGCCTCACCGCACGGAGGTGTGAGATATGCGCAAGAGCATCCGCCGAACCCTGGCCGTTCCCATGCTGGCCGCTGCCGCAGTGGCCGGCTCGACCGTGGCCGCCAACGCCGCTCCGGACCAGGATCCCGCCCCTGCCTCCGAGCAGTCGGGCGTCGGTGTCATCACCGCCGACGGCCAGCCGACCACCAACGGCGACTACCGCCAGGACCTGGCAGCGGTCGTGACCTTCCCCCAGGCCGATCCGACCGTGCAGGACTACGTCCAGATCACCTTCCACGGCGTGCCCACCGGCCCGCTGGTGCCGCTGGATGAGAACGGTCAGGCCGAGGTGCCGCTGTACATGTCCCCGGGCTCCTACTTCGTGGGCGCGAACTACGTGGAGGACGGCCAGGAGGTCACCGATACCGTCCAGCTGCCGGGCTTCACCGCCACGGCACCGCTGCCCGGTGAGGAGGACGCACCCGTCGTCCCGGTGCAGTGATCGGCTGAGCACGGAGTCTGCAGAAGTCCCACAGCTCATGAGACCCGCATTGCCCCTCCGGGCGGTGCGGGTCTCGCCGTCTGCGAATGCGGCGACCTGCACGCTGAGCCGCCTTCCCTGAGCTGACTTCATGACCGCGCATCAGGACCCCCCTCAGCCCCTGCTCGTCCTCGGCGCCAACCACCTGCGTCCCGCCGCCGAGACCGATGGTCTCGGCAAGGTGCTGGCCTGGAACCCCGTGCAGCTGCTCGTCGGCGGGTTCGGGCACCTGGCCGACGGCGGCCACCTGCTGATCTGGCCGAACGGCGTGAGCTTCGAGCCGCACTCCATGAACCTGCCGGCGGGAAGTGGTGGGCGCCCGCGGAGGCCATCCGGATCGTGCGCACCTACTCGCAGCAGCTCTCGAAGGGCCTGGAGATCGAGCTGCAGGACGACACCACCCGCAGGTTCGTCGTCGGCGACCGCGAGAACGTCCTGGAGACGCTGCGAGCGCTGGGCCTGCCGACCGGCTGAAGCAGGCGGCACCGGGGACCAGCCGCCCCTACTCATCCCGTGCCTAGGGGCCCGTGCTGGTGAAGCGCTCGCGGAAGCCGCTCGGCGTCACCCCGAGCTGCCGCAGGAAGGCGCGGCGCATCGTCTCGTCCGACCCGAATCCAGCTCGCCTGGCCACTGACGTCAGCGGCATGTCGCTGTGGATGATCTCGCGGGCGGCGTCGACCCGCGCGGCCTCGAGCCACTGCATGGGCGACAAGCCTGTCTGCGCCCTGACCAGCCGGTGCAGCTGCCGAGAGCTCACCCCCAGGCGCTCGGCCATGGACGCCACGGAGTGACTGCGCTCCGGATGCTCAAGCACCTCGCCCATCACCGTCTGGAGCCCCGCATCACCCACGGTCGCCTGTCGCAGGGCGGAGGAGAACTGCGCCTGTCCGCCCGGGCGCTGCATGAACACCACGAGCTCGCGGGCGGCCTCACGCGCCACAGCCGCCCCCAGATCCTCCTCGACCAGAGCCAGGGTCAGGTCCAGTCCGGCGGAGATGCCCGCCGAGGTCGCGATGCGTCCATCACGCACATGGATGACGTCGGGCTGGACGGCGAGCAGCGGGAACCGGTCCGCCAGCGCCTGCGCATGGCGCCAATGAGTGGTCACGCGGCGTCCGTCGAGCAGTCCGAGCCGGGCCAGCACGAACGCTCCCGTGCAGACCGACGCCACCCGGCGGGCGCTCTGCGCCAGGTCCCCCACCAGCTGCAGCAGCTCGTCGTCGATCGGCTCGGCGACCAGCCGGTCCCCGCCGACGACGATCACCGTGTCCGCAGCGCCTTCTGCGCTGGGCGACTCCGCGAGGACCTCGGGCCCCGCCGACCAGCGCACCCGGCCGCCGGCGGCGGAGACCAGACGCGTGCAGTACTGCTCCCCGGACGGATCGGCGACGCGCAGGACCTCGAGCGGGCCGGTGGCATCCAGCAGGGTCATGCCGTCGAACACCACGATGTCCACGCGGCGCATCGGAGCTGCACCGTCGGGGGTCATGTCCGATTCCGAGGGGATGCAGACTGATGGAACATGGCCCGATCCTATGCGGCGGACCAGAATGGATATCAGCATCTTCACCGCACCGAAAGGATGGATCCCATGGCCGAGATCATCGCCGGCATCACCATTCCCGACAGCGCCGTCGCCCGGGAGGCCACTGAGCTGGTCCGCGACGTCGAGTCCGATCTGCTGTATCACCACAGCCGTCGCGTGTTCGTCTTCGGCTCCCTGCGCGGGCACGCCCTGGGCCGCGGATTCGACGACGAGCTGCTCTACATCTCCGCGATGTTCCACGATCTCGGGCTGACCGAGAAGTACCGCTCCGACGACCTGCGCTTCGAGATCGACGCCGCGAACCTCGTGCGGGACTTCCTCACCGGCCACGGCTACAGCCAGCACGACGCCGAGGAGGCCTGGGCCTCGATCGCGCTGCACACGACCCCCATGGTCCCGCTGCACATGTCCCCGCTCGTCGAGCTGGTGACCCGCGGCGTGGAGCTCGACGTGATGGGCGTGGACTACCACGAGCTCACCGACGCCCAGCGCGAGGAGATCACCTCCGTGCACCCCCGCCCGCGCTTCAAGGAGGGCATCATCGAGTCCTTCGCGCAGGGCTTGTTCCACCGCCCGCAGACCACGTTCGGCAACGTGAAGGCCGATGTCCTGGCCGATCAGATGCCGGGCTTCGAGCGCGGCAACTTCGTCGACGAGATCCGCGGCTCCGACTGGCCCGAGTGATCGCTCGCTTCACCTGAACCGCATGACGACGGATCCCCGGCGCAGCAACGCGCCGGGGATCCGTCGTCGTAGGTCACCGTCGACCGATTGAGCCGGTCGGGATGCTCACTCCGTGGAGTCGGCGCTCGAGGACTCCTCGGTGAGCCCGGCGTAGTCCGTCTCGGAGTCTCGCCACACCGAGTGGATGTGCGGCTCGGAGGTCGCGACGCCGTTCTGCATGGCCAGCTCGATCCACACGCTGGGCCCGTCGATGCGGATGTAGTCGCCGGCGGTGGAGAAGTCCGTGCTCCCGGAGAACAGGACGTAGGTGTCCTCGAGCTCGGACTCGTACGTGGCCATGTACTCGGCCGCCTCGTCCTCCGGCAGGTCGTCGACGTAGGTCGCGATCGCCTCGAGCACGAGCTGCTGCTGCTCCTCGGACAGATCCGAGACCTTCACGCCCTCCTCCTCGGAGAACTCGCCGTCCTGGCCCGGGCCCAGCAGCAGATCCGACTGATCGGTGGCGGCCTCGGCAAGCTGGTCCTCGGTCAGGGACTCCGCCAGCGCGGAGAGCGCGTCCGTCTCCTGGGTCAGCGGGTCGTAGGTCTCACCGTCCAGCGTGAACTCCCCGGTGGGCTCCGTGCCGCGGAAGGACGGGGTCGCACTGACCAGCTCGCCGTCCGTGTAGGTGTTGGACACCGCCAGGTGGTGGCCGCCGAACTGCAGCTCCCAGGTGCCGCTGTCGGTGACCTCGCCCAGGAAGGCGATGTAGTAGTTCTCCGAGCCGTAGTCCGTGCCGCCGTAGTTCTCGGCCAGGTAGTCGTCGGCGGCCAGAATGGCCATGACCTCGTCGTAGCCCTCGTTGTCCTCCCCGCCCAGCGCGGCGGCCATCAGCTCCTCGAGAGCCGCTCGCTGCTCGTCGACCAGGGTCGAGATCTGCAGACCCACACGTCCCGACGACGAGGCCGTGTCCCCGCCGGGGCCGCTGCCCCTGCCGTTCTGGAGCAGCTGCTGGGGGAAGTTCGACCAGTTGGTCGCATTGGCGTAGCTGTAGTCCTGGTTCAGCTCGGCCAGCTGGTCCTCGTCCAGGGTGTCGGCGAATGCCTGAGCCAGGGCCTGGACCTCGGCGGAGCTGTCCAGAGACGACGAATCGGTCGTGGTGTCCTCGCTCGAGTCTGTGCCGGCCGCCGAGGTGGTCGAGACAGTGGTCGCAGTGCTGTCGGAGGACGCGTCCGAGGCTTGGCCGACGGCCCCGCAGGCGGTCGTGGCCAGCAGGGCGGCGACGCTGATTCCGGCGGCTCCCACCCTCAGGCGGCTCCAGCGGGAGGCCGGCCTGTTGGAGCGATCGGTGGTGGTGGTGGTCTGGGCTGCGCTGTTGTCTGTGCTGTTCATGCCCCCGAGTCTGGGCGGGCTCGCTATGCCGGGGACCGCTTGAAGCTGTGCCGGGGCTGTGACTGCGGATCAGCGAGCGGCTGCCGGGTGATCGTCGTCCAGGAATGCAGCGGTGGGCACGAAGAACAGCGAGCCGGTGGTGGCCGTGGAGAAGTCCAGGACGCGGTCCGTGGTGCCCTCAGGCTCGCCCACGAACATGTTGCGCAGCATCCGCTCGATGATCGCCGGATCCTTGGTGTAGCCGATGAAGTACGTGCCGGATTCGGCGGTGCCGATCGTGCCGAACGGGCGATTGTCGCGCACGATCTTGAGATCGCGGCCGTCGTCGTCCGTGATCGAGTTCAGGTGCACGTGGGAGTTCTTGGGCTTGCGGTCATCGGGCAGCTCGACGTTCTCGGCCTTGGTGCGCCCGATCGCATCGTCCTGCTGCTCGACGCTCAGGGCATTCCAGGCCTGCATGTCGTGGCGGTACTTCTGCACGATCACGTAGCCAGCCCCGGCGTAATCCGGGTCCTCGGCGGCGTCGATGCTCACCCAGTCCTGACCCGTCTGCCCCTCCGGGTTCTCGGAGCCGTCGACGTAGCCGAGCAGATCGCGCTGGTCGAAGAACTTGAAGCCGTGGGTCTCGTCGACCACCTCGGCGTGACCGCGCAGCCGGTCCATCACCAGGGTCGCGAGCTCGAAGCACATGTCCATGTTCACCGCGCGCAGATGCAGGAGCAGATCCCCCGGAGTGGAGGGGGCATGGTGGCGCGCACCCTGGATCTCCTGGAACGGGTGCAAGCCCATGGGACGGGGAAGGTCCCAGAGCCGATCCCACAGCTGCGCACCGATCCCGGCGACGGCATGCAGGCTGTCGTCGGGGCGGCGGAAGGACACGGAGCGGACCAGGCCGCTGAGGTCTGCCAGGAGATCGCGCACGGCGGCCTCTTCGCCTTCCTTCACGGTGAGCACCAGGAACATGGCGCTGCGAGCGGGCGGGGCGATGATCTGCGCAGGGGCATGCTGGCCTCCGTGGGGTGGCGTTCGGACCTTCGGCATCAAACCTATCCCGCAATCACAGCATGTGAACCGCCCCACATGCAGATGGCTCGGCTCGTAGACTCGAGCCATGACACAGACCTACGACACCATCCTCGGGTCTCGTCGTGTCCGAGTCGCCGCGGTCGGCAGAGGCGACGTGATCAGTGCTGTGGAGAATCTGCAGGTCGATACGGGGCCGGCGCAGATCCGGGAGAGAACTGCAGATGCCAGGGTAATTCTGCTTCATGTAGCTGACTGAGGATGACGACGGCGGGGGTCACAGGTCGATGTCCCTAGACTGACCCAACGATTGTCACCAGCTGAAAGCACCCCCACTGTGATCTCTGCGAAGCCCTACGAGACCGTCCTCCAAGCCGGGCAGGTGCTGGCTCATGTGCTGCGCCCCTTTATCGAACGGCATTCTCCCGTAGAGGATGACCCGCAGTCCTGGCTCGAGCTCATCGGGGAATCTGATTTTCGACGCCTTGGACGCCGCGATGCCGAATATGCCCTCGGCGACCCCCGCATCCTGCTGAAGACCATCGCCTTCCACACCGATCGGTTCGCCGGAACCTTCACGGCGAATGACGTGGAGTGGGCGATGGAGGCGCTGAAGATGCTGAACCTGGCGCATCACGGAACTTCGTTGGGCGCCCCCTCCGCCCTGCGCGGCATCGAATCGATGCAGCTGCTGCTGGAATCCGTTGGCGCGACCGAGGCTTCCAGGCGATTGGAGGCGGTGAGCGAGGGCATCTATCCCGATTTCGCCTCAGCCGTGGAGGGGCTGCCGAGCGAGCTCAACGAGATCGCGGATCCTGAACTGACGCGGGGGGCTGGCCCCGAACCGGTCACGATCGTCCAACCCATCGTCCCCATTCCTCTGCCCCCCGACCAAGGAACCGCACAGGAGCCTCAAGGCCCGCAGGAGAGGCACGACCCCGAGGAGCTGGACTCCGCCGAGAAGATCCACCCGGAGGCCGGCAGCGCCGCCGACGACGAATGGGCTGAGCCTGACGGCAGGACGCCGCATCCTGAGCTGGAGAGCGTCGAGGTCCCCCGCGGATGCCGGGCCGCCGATTTCCGGCACGGCCCGGTCGGGGTCCGTGTGATCTACCGGGAGGCTCTGAACTTCGCCTTGATCCATAACCAGGTCAGCCCGATCGTTGCCGTGCATGCCATCCACGATGACCAGCAAGCTGGTCACCTCGTCGACAGCATGGTCGTGGCACTGGGCGAGCATGGCGGCATCGAGGCTGATCCGCTGCGATTGGGCAGCCTCGATCTGCCACCTGTCCCGGAGAACCGGACCCTGACCTCGCGCGCCATTCCCTTACCCGCTCTGGCGTGGCACATCGCCCCCCGGCAGTTCGCCCAGATCGATGAAGCCACCACTACCACGCTACGTATCAACGTCTCGATCAACGGACATCGCCAGACCCAGTCGCGCTCGATCCAGCTACTGGCGAGGGACGAGTGGTATGCCCGCTCCATCCCCGAGATCCTCGCCGCGTTCGTTACGCCGAACAGCCCGGCCTTGGTCGCTCCGCTGCAACGGGCCTCAGAGTTGCTTCAGCAGCGCACCGGATCCAATGCCCTGGACGGGTACCAGCAAGGGGCAGAACGCGCAGAGGCGATCGGACAGGCGATCTACGACGCATTGGCCGAGCTGGCCATCGGGTACATCACCCCTCCCGCCTCCTTCGAGGAGAGCGGCCAGAAAATCCGCAGGGTCGAGGGTGTCCTGCAGGACAGGCTCGGCACCTGCCTGGATCTGAGCGTCCTCTACGCCGCCGCACTCGAGCAGGCAGGGCTGAATCCGGTGATCACAGCCGTGCCAGGGCACGCTTTCGCCGGCTTCCTGACGGAGGATGACCAGCTTGCCGAACTGGCACTCTCCGACGTCGGCAGCATCGACAACGTAGTCCGCACCGGGCGGCTCATCCCCGTGGAGACGACCGGCCTGACTTCCTCGACTCAGCTGAGCTTCGAGGAGGCCAGGAAAGCGACCGCCCGCCGCTTCGATGAGCCCATTGACTATGTGCTGGACATCGCTGCGGCCCATCGGCGCGTCAAGCCGCTTCCACGCTTCATCACGGCCCCTGGCAGCGATGTCGTGGAGATGCACAGCGAACGACCTACTCCTACCCCGCTGCCCACGTTGTCGGCTGTTCCTTCCTCCGCGCCGATGACCGTCCGCGAGTCGGAGGAGAGACTGCTGCCGCCGCGGATCCAGAAGTGGCGTCAATCTCTGCTCGATCTGTCGCTGCGCAACCCGCTGCTCAATCTCCCCCGCAGGGCCATGGAGCTCATCGTCCCCGAACGGTCGCTCCCGAAGTTCGAGGACACCCTCGCCGACGGCCAGCGCCTGCTGCTGCGGGCCGAGGACGACCTCGCGGAGCTCGGACAGGCCAGCGGCAGGACCTCGGCGCGCGAGCTCGGAGATGAGGCCCTGCATCATATCTTCGAGCGCGAGACCACCATCCATGCAAGGGTTTCCCAGACCTCCTACGGGACCTCTCTGGACAAGCTGCGACGTGAGGCGAAGTCCGCCCTCGATGAGACGGGCGCCAATAGGCTCTTTGTCACTCTCGGGGCACTGTCGTGGAAGACGACGACGGGTCGTGAGGCCCTAGCGCCCCTTTTCCTGTTGCCCGCATCGCTCGAGGGCAGCAAGAAGCACCGCTTCCACCTGACGGTCGAGGAAGGGGCCATCGCGCAGCCCAACTGGGCCCTGATCGAGAAGCTTCGCTCCGAGTTCGCACTGAGCATCTCGGTCCTCGAGGAGCCTCCGGTGGATGACAGCGGCATCGATCTGCCACGGGTCATCCACGAGGTCCGGTCGGAACTGGCACGGCAGAAGCTGCAGTTCTCCGTGCGGGCGGACGTCCGCCTGTCGCTCCTCAAGTTCTCAACGGTCGACATGTGGCGGGACCTGGGGGCCCATTGGGAGCGCTTCATGGAGAACCCGGTGGTCAAGCACCTGGTGGAATCACAAGGAGAGAGCTTTCACGACAGCGTCGAGGCACCTCCTGTCACCGACGAGCTTGAAGCAGAGGCCGCCCTTCCGGTCCAGGTCGATGGCTCACAGCTCAAGGCCATCCGCTGGGCGAGCGCCGGGAAGACCTTCGTACTGGAGGGCCCTCCCGGCACCGGCAAGTCGCAGACGATCACGAACATGATCGCCGACACCCTGAGCCGCGGAAAGACAGTGCTCTTCGTCGCAGAGAAGCAGGCCGCCCTGGATGTCGTGCGCACGCGCCTGGAACGGGTCGGTCTGGGGCCGCTCATCCTGCAGATGCACGGGTCCAAGCAGAAGGTCACCGAGGTCCGCCGTCAGCTGCTCGCCTCCTGGGACGCGGAGGCTGCCGGCAACCGGGCATCGTTCGAGGCTCAGCGCGACGAGTACCGCCGGCTGATCACGTCCCTGTCGGCATACCCCAAGCAACTTCACGGCCGCGACCACGCCCCGCTGTCAGTGTGGCAAGCACACCAGGACTACATCGGAATGCGCAGCCGACTCGGGGCGGAGGATGAGGCTCAAGAGATGCTCCAGGTCCCCGGGGCCGTCGTGCGAGATCCGCTGCTGGCAGACCGAGCCGCCCTGCTCGCCGAGCGGCTCGAAAGCTCGCTGCGAGCCCTCCAAGGCATCCCCGCATCGCAGAGCCCCTGGAGTCTTGCCGGCCCCGCCCGCGACGCCGCCCCCAGCACCTCGACAGGAGCGGCAGATCCCAGCGATGGTCGCTCTGGGGCCATGGCGGCCGTCAGAGGGTTCCTGGAGCACTACGATCGTCTCGGCGAGCGCGGCCGGGAACTTCTGGCTGCATATCCCGATCCCCGAGCCTGGGAGGTACTCGCAGCGTGGCTCGCAGAGGTCAATTCCGGCTCCTACATGTCGGTGGCCCATCATCGGGAGGTCTGGGCCCGGACTCCAGGGTGGGACCAGCGGATGGACGCCTTCGTGGCTGAGATCCAGACGCTGTGGACTAGCAGCGGCTGGGTATTGGAAGCTGTGCGCCCGGAATCCCGCGATGCAGACACCTCTGCTCTGCGCAGTGATCTCTCGGCTGCCGAATCCCGCTTCCTGCGCAAGGAGCGGCACATCAAGCAGGTCATCGACCGGATTGAGCAGCTGGTCGTGCCCCAGGCCGCGAACGCGGTCCGTGAGGATCCGAGGAACTTCCTCAACCTCCTGGACTGGGCGCAGTCGCGCACTCGCGCTCTGCAGCAGGAAGCCACGGCCCTGCTCCCCTCGGATGTTCCCTGGACTCCGTGGGATCCGGCCGCGCGACTGATCCCCTCCTACATGCGCAGCCTCTCGGAGACAGTCGGAGCCGCCCGGGGCTTGTTCTCCGATGCCGACCTGGAGAAGTTCCAGTCAGGTGCCAGCACCATCGATATTCCCGGATACCAGTCGGCTTGGCAGGACATGCTCGCTGCCCTGGGGACAACGGGCGCCACGCTCGCCCGCTGGCAGGGTGATGACGACCTGCGCACGGCCATCTCCCGCAGCGTCCGGCGCTGGCGGCAAGATGCTGACAAGGACCGGGAGGGCGAGCTCGCACGGTTCCGTAGGGCCGACCGAGCCCTGGAGGACTTCGCGGCCCTGGGGTTCGAGGAGCTGGTCGAGGACCTGCGCAGCGGCCGCACGAACGTGGCAGGTCTTCAATCCCGCCTGCGGCTGGCGATCGCCCGCGAACAGCTCGAGACCAGGCTCGACGACACAGAGCTCTCCACCTTTGACCCGCATGATCGTTCCCTCCGGGTCGACCAGTACCGCGAGGCCAGCGATCGCGTGCGCCGTACTATGAGGCAGGAGTTGCCTGCTCAGCTGCTGCGCGGCCGTGGTCTGGACCGCAGCGCGCCCACTGTCCGACAGGTGCTTCTGCGCAAGGAGATCGAGCGCAGGAGGGGCGGGAGCATCCGGCGGATCTTCGAGCTCGCTGGGTCCGCGGTGACCGATGTGACCCCGTGCCTGCTCATGAGCCCCTCAAGCGTCGCGAAGAACCTGCCTGTCGGCTCCGTGGACTTCGATCTGGTGATCTTCGATGAGGCCTCGCAGATCCGCGTCGCGGATGCCATCGGGTCTCTGGGGCGGGCGAAGTCCGTGGTGATCGTTGGCGACTCGAAGCAGATGCCGCCGTCGTCGATGTTCGCCACGTCCACAGAGGATGAGGACGACGACGAGACGGGCGTGGTCAGCGCCGACCAGGAGTCGATCCTCTCCGAAGCCGTCAGCGCCAACATCGACAAGGAGATGCTCACCTGGCATTACCGCAGCCAGGACGAGTCGCTGATCGCCTTCTCCAACGGCCAGTACTACGACGGCGGGCTCTCCACCTTCCCTGCTCCCCCGATCGCCCGGGAGGGGTTCGGGATCCGCCTCGTGCAGGCAGGCGGCGTGTTTGACGGCTCCACCGCAGACAAGGGCCACAGACCGACTCGCACGAACAAGGTGGAGGCGCAGCTCATCGTCCAGGAGACGCAGCGGCGCCTGGAAATCGACTCCTCTGCCTCAATCGGCATCGTCACCTTCAACATCCAGCAGCAGGACCTCATCCAGGACCTCCTCGAGGAATCGACCGCGGGACCCGTCCGCGAAGCCCTAGCCCGCGAGATCGATCCGCTGATCGTCAAGAACCTGGAGAACATCCAGGGCGACGAGCGCGACGTCATCCTATTCTCACTGGCGTTCTCCCCGAACCCCGAGTCAGGGCGGATGCGACTGATGTTCGGGCCGCTGAGCGCCCAGGGCGGCGAACGTCGACTGAACGTCGCGATCACCCGGGCCCGCCGGGAGGTCGTCCTCTTCGCTTCCTTCGACCCGGAGCACATCGATCTGAACCGCACCGGGTCCACAGGCATGCGTCACCTGCGCGCCTACCTCGAATTCGCTCGCGAGCAGACCGAGCTCGGGGGAATCTCGACCACATCCCCGAGCCAGGAGCTGCACCGCCAGGGCGTCGCCGCCGCTCTGCGGGCGTCCGGCCTGGAGGTGGTCGAGGAGTACGGGATGTCCCGCTTCCAGGTCGATATGGCCGTTCGGGTGCCCGAGTCCGAGGTGTGGTTCGCGGTCATGCTGGATGGTCCCGCCTGGGCGCAACGAGCCATCGTCTCCGACCGAGATGCGGTGCCGTCACAGGTCCTCACGATGATGGGGTGGAGCGAGGTCCTGCAGGTTTGGCTGCCAAGCTGGTGGTCGGATCGCGATGCGACCCTCGACCGCCTGGTGAACAGGGTCGAAGAGAGAACGCGCGAAACCCTGGAGCACCAGCTGGTCTCAGCCGTGGAACAAGCCATAGCCGCTGTGCCCGAGACCCCGAGCAGTGCCAACCCGACCTCAGAGGACCCTGCCGCTGCGCCACAGGAGGCGACTCCGGCCACCGAATCCCAGGCCCCCCGCACTGAGTCTGAGCCGGCTCGGGAGCTGGAGGGCCGGACCGTCACCAGGTTCGCCTCGGCTGCGCCGACCACTGAGGCACCCCTGGGCGCCGTAGCGCGAAGCTGGGCAGTCCACCGCTTGCATGAGGTGCCTTTCGTGGAGGCCTCAACAGCCCCCATCGGAGATCGCACTGTGCTGGACCGGATCGAAGCCCCTGAGAACCAGACGCTGATCCGTGAGCAGCTGTGGGAGATCATCGACGCCGAAGGTCCGATCGAGGAGCAGCGACTGGTTCGCATCCTGGGCAGCCGCTTCGGGCTGCAGCGAGTCGTCGCAGAACGACGAGGCCGCCTCCTGAGAACCCTGGAATCCGTCACGACCACCTATTCACGCGGTTCCATCTTCTACTGGTCGGACAGCCGTCCGCCTGCTGGTTGGACCCAGATCCGCACCGGTGCCGCGAGTCGGAAAACCGACGAGATCCCGACCGAGGAATTCCAGAACGCGCTGCTGCTGGCTCTGCGGGACAACCGCCACGCCATGCCCAGGTCCGGCCTCCTCCAGAGGGTGAATGAGCTCTTCGGCATCCAGCGGATGGGGGGCCGCATCCGAGAAGCCCAGGAGGAGGCTCTGAGCCAACTGATCCGCCGCGGGGTCGTCGAAGAGCTCAACGGGATGCTCTCCATTCTGGAAGGACGAGGAGGGCAATGAGACCCCACGATTCGCCCGACTGGCAGGCACCTCAGGCGTGCGATGACCGCTGTCGTCGCTCCTCCTGTAAGCGGCCGCAAGGGTCTCGGGCATAGCCTCCTACACTGACGCTATGACTGAGACCAGCACCTCCGCACAGAACTACGACACCATCCTCGTCGAGACCCAAGGGCGGGTCGGGATCATCACCCTGAACCGCCCCAAGGCCCTGAACGCCCTGAATGCGCAGGTGCTGGCCGACGTCCTGCACGCCGCCCGAGCCTTCGATGCCGACCACGGGATCGGCGCGATCCTGCTGACCGGCTCGGAGAAGGCCTTCGCCGCAGGAGCCGACATCAAGGAGATGGCCGATCGCGGCTTCGCCGAGATGTTCGCCACCGACTGGTTCGCCGGCTGGCAGGGCCTGGCCGAGATCCGCACCCCCACCATCGCCGCCGTGAGCGGCTACGCCTTGGGCGGCGGCTGCGAGCTGGCCATGCTCTGCGATCTGCTGATCGCCTCCGAGACCGCCAGGTTCGGCCAGCCGGAGATCAACCTGGGCGTGCTGCCCGGCATGGGCGGGTCGCAGCGCCTGACGCGGGCCATCGGCCGTCCCAAGGCCATGGACATGATCCTCACCGGGCGCCAGATGGATGCGCAGGACGCGGAGCGCGCCGGACTCGTTTCGCGCGTGATCCCCGCCGACGAGTTCCAGGACAAGTCCCTGGAGATCGCGCAGACCATCGCCTCGAAGTCGCTGATCGCGGCCATGGCAGCCAAGGAGGCCGTGCACACCGCCATGGAGACTCCCCTGTCGCAGGGCCTGGTCGCCGAGCGGAGGCTCTTCCACGGCCTCTTCGCCACGGAGGACCAGAAGGAGGGCATGGCCGCGTTCGTCGAGAAGCGCGACCCGGAGTTCACGCACCGCTGAGCAGCGACGCTCGTCCGGCGGTCAGAGAACGACGAAGCCCGCCGACCCGGACTGGGTCGGCGGGCTTCGTCATGCCGAGGCCGGCGATGCGATGCTTCAGATCAGGCCTCGGTGGTCGTGGCCGGGCGGGCGCCCAGCTCGGCGTCCATGCGCAGCAGGCCCGAGCCGTCGTCGCCGACGAGGCGGATGCGGCCGATGATCTCGTCGACCGTGGACTCCTCCTCGATCTGCTCCGAGGTGAACCAGTTGAGGATGGGGCGGGAATCGAAGTCGCCGGCCTCATCAGCAGCGCGGTAGAGGTTCTGGATGGCCTCCGAGACCTTCTGCTCGTGCTTGAAGGCCGCCTCGAAGAGGTCCAGAGCGGACGGGTCGGCGAACTGCGCCGGGGCGTTCAGGCTGCCGATCTGGACGTGGCCGTCACGGGCATCGACGTGATCGATGAACTTGTTGGCGTGGACGATCTCCTCATCGGCCTGGTGGCGGAACCACGCGGCCATGCCCACGAGGTCCATGCGCTCGGCCTCGACAGCCAGCTGGCGGTAGACCAGCGAAGCCTCGAACTCGAGGGTGATCTGATCGTTGAACTTGGCTTCCATCTGCTGTGAAATCTTCATAATAAGGACTATAGGAGAGGTGGCTTCAGAAAGCTAGATCATGCGCTGTGAAACGCATTGCTGAGCTGAGGCTCAGCTTCCCGTGGTGAGCCTCAGCTCAGTGAGGCATCCCTATTCCCATGTTCTCGAGGATGCGCACAGGCGTCGCACCAGCTGACAGGCTCCCGGCTCGTCGAAGTGAGTTCCGCATCGAGGCTCTCTATGGTGAATGGGGCGGCTGATTCTCCCGGCGCACCGTGGCCGGAGGTCAGCAGCCGTCTGCACGCCTGAAAGCACTCGTCCTCCAGGAAGGAACCCTCATGGCAGGCTCCACCGCGCCGCCGCACGACACCGCCGACGACGCATTCAGACGCAAGGCCGTCGAACAGGACAGTCCCCGTCACTCCGCCGTCAACTGGCCCGTCTTCATCGGGGCCTCCGCCGTCATCGTCGCCTTCGTGGCCTGGGCCGCCATCTGGCCCTCGGCAGCCGAGACCGCGATCTTCGGGTCGATGGCCTGGATCGCCGAGAACTTCGGCTGGTACTACGTGCTGACCGTCTCGGTCGTCGTGGTCTTCGTCATCGTGGTCGCGCTCTCGCGCGTGGGGCAGACGAGGATGGGCCCGGATCACTCCAGGCCCAAGTACAACCTCTTCACGTGGACGGCGATGCTCTTCGCTGCCGGCATCGGCGTGGATCTCATGTTCTTCGGGATCTCCGGACCGGCCACGAATCTCCTCACTCCCCCGGATGTCGCGCCGATGTCCGATGAAGCCGCCAGGATGGCTCCGCTGTGGACGATCTTCCAGTACGGCATTCCCGGCTGGGCGCTCTACGCGCTGATGGGTATGGTCGTCGGCCTCGTGTCCTATCGCTATCACCTCCCGCTGAGCATCCGCTCGGCTCTGGCACCCATCTTCGGCAAGCGCATCCACGGCGGTGTCGGCCACGCCGCAGAGATCGGCGCCGTGATCGGCACGATCTTCGGCATCTCGGTGTCGCTGGGCATCGGCGTGGTCTTCCTGAACTATGGGCTCGCCGCGATCTTCGGCGTCCCGACGACCGTGGGCGTGCAGGTCGCTCTCATGGCCGTCGCCGTGGTCATCACCGTCGCCTCCACGGTCTCCGGCGTGGACAAGGGGATTCGTCGCCTCTCCGAGCTGAACGTTCTGCTGGCAGTCACCCTGATGCTGTGGATCCTCTTCACGGGCCGCACGCATGAGTTGCTCAACGCCCTGGTGCAGAACATCGGCGACTTCTTCTCCCGCTTCCCGGGAATGCTGATGAACACGTTCGCCTACACCGACGGGACAGCCGCCTACCCCGCCGATCAGTGGATGGCGGACTGGACCCTGTTCTTCTGGGCCTGGTGGATCGCCTGGATGCCGTTCGTCAGCCTCTTCCTGGCCCGCATCTCCCGCGGCCGGACCCTGCGGCAGTTCGTCTTCGGCGTGCTGCTCATCCCCTTCGCATTCATCCTGCTGTGGGTCTCGATCTTCGGCAACGCCACCCTGATGAATGCCGAGGATCAGGACTTCCTCGACTTGACGATGACCCTGCCCGAATCCGGATTCTTCAACCTGCTCGAGCAGCACCCCGGGGCCTTCTTCACGATTCCGCTGGCGCTGCTGACCGGGCTGTTCTTCTATGTGACCTCCGCCGACTCAGGATCTCTCGTCCTGGCGAACATGTCCTCCAAGACGACGGACACGGACTCCGACGGCCCTCCGTGGCTGCGCATCGTCTGGGCGGTCATCACCGGCGTGCTGACGCTGGTCATGCTGTTCATCGACGGCGTCTACACGCTGCAGGCAGCCACAGTGGTCGTGGGACTGCCGCTGTCGCTGATCGTCTGGATCGTGATGGCGGGGCTCTGGAAGATGCTGCGCACGGAGCAGATCAACCTCGACTCGAGGCAGGCGGCTCTGCCCGCCCTGCTCACCAGCCGAGTTCGCGAGACCGGCCAGCAGGTCACCTGGCGGCAGCGCCTTCACGACCGGATGTCCTATGCCTCCGCCGCCGATGCGCAGGCATTCGTCGAGCACACCGCGGCACCGGCGGTGGAAGAGGTCGCCGAGGAGCTCTCCGAGCTCGGGCTGTCGGTGGCCTGCCACCGCGGCGAGCACCCCGACAGCGGCATCTGCTTCGTGGACCTCGTGGTCTCCTTCCCGGAGGCCGAGGACTTCAAGTACCAGGCCTACCCCGTGGCCCACTCGCTGCCGAGCTTCGCTGCGAACCTGTCGACCGTGCGCGATGTCTACTACCGGATCGAGATCTTCTCGACCCACGGATCGCGCGGCCGCGACATCATGGGATACACGAAGGACCAGGTCATCGCCGATGTCCTGGATGTCTACGACGCCCACATCGCCTACCTGCACCTCAGCGGCGACGGAGGCGGGATCGCCACCGGCGCGGTGGTCGGAACCACCCCTGAGACCTGGGTCGACACCGATCAGATCCCCACCGTCGCCCCTCGGCTAGATTCCTCCGCCGAGACCGTGAACACCGCAACCCAGAAGGAGCGCCATGACTGAGTCCAGCTCGACCCTGTACATCGACGGAGAGTGGGTGCCCTCTTCCGACGGCGGGACCCGCACCATCACCTGCCCCGCCGACGGCACCGAGGTCGGCGTCGTCGCCGAGGCCACCGGTGAGGATGTCGAGCGCGCCATCCTCGCCGCCCGCAAGGCGTTCGAGGCCCGCACCTGGGTGGACACTCCCGCCGCTCAGCGCGGCGACTTCCTGATCCGCGTCTCGGACGCCCTGCTCGAGCGCAAGGACGAGTTCGCCCGTGCCGAGGCCCTCGACACCGGCAAGCGCCTGGTCGAGGCCGAGGGCGACATGGACGACATCGCGGCCTGCTTCCGCTACTTCGGCAAGATCGCGGACCAGAGCCCGGGCCGCCTGGTGGATGCGGGCGACGACACCGTCATCTCGCGGGTGGTCCACGAGCCCGTGGGGGTCTGCGGCATGATCACCCCGTGGAACTTCCCCCTGCTTCAGGCGGCGTGGAAGATCGCCCCCGCGCTGGCGGCCGGCAACACCTTCGTGCTCAAGCCGGCCGAGCTGACCCCGCACACGGCGATCCTGATCGTGGATGTGCTCGACGAGCTGGGGCTGCCCGCCGGAGTCGCGAACCTGGTCCTCGGCGACGGCGCAGTCGTCGGTGCCCCGCTGTCGAGCCACCCGGAGATCGACCTCGTCTCCTTCACCGGAGGCCTCGTCACCGGCCGGAGGATCGCCGAGTCGGCGGCCCCCGGCGTGAAGAAGGTCGCCCTGGAGCTGGGCGGCAAGAACCCCAATGTCGTGTTCGCCGATGCCGACTTCGACGCCGCCGTGGACAACGCCCTCAACGCCGCGTTCACGGACTCCGGGCTCGTCTGCTCGGCGGGCACGCGCCTGATCGTGCAGGACTCGATCGCGGAGCGCTTCGTCGACGAGGTCGTCCGCCGCGCCGGCGACATCGTCATGGGCGGTCCGTTCGATGAGAAGGCCGAGACCGGCCCGCTGATCTCCAAGGAGCACCGCGACAAGGTCACCGACTACGTCCAGCGCGGCATCGAGGCCGGCGCCCGCCTGCGGGTCGGCGGCCACTGGGGCGGCAAGGAGCATGAGGATGGGTACTTCTACGCCCCGACCGTGCTGGACCAGTGCGATCGGGAGAACCCCGCGGTGATCGAGGAGGGCTTCGGCCCCGTCATCACGGTCGAGACCTTCTCCACCGAGGCCGAGGCCATCGAGACCGCCAACCACACGGAGTACGGCCTGGCCGGAGCGGTGTGGACCTCCGATGCCGGAACGGCCAACCGCGTGTCCCGTCGCCTGCGCCACGGCACGGTTTGGATCAACGACTACCACCCCTACCTGCCGCAGGCGGAGTGGGGCGGCTTCAAGTCCTCCGGCGTGGGCCGCGAGCTCGGCCCCACGGGCCTGGAGGAGTACACCGAGGCCAAGCACATCTACCAGAACACCGAGCCCGCCGTGACCGGCTGGTTCCCGCAGAAGTGACCGCTTCCATGTCCCGCACTCAGCAGAAGGAGGACCGCGTGCTCGACGAGCCCGTGTCGGAGAACCTGATCACCGAATACGACTACATCATCGTGGGAGGCGGGTCGGCCGGCGCCGTCGTCGCCGCCCGACTCAGCGAGGACCCGGACGTCTCCGTGGCCCTGGTCGAGGCCGGGGACCACGACCTGGACCACGAGATGGTCCTGCAGCTCAACCGCTGGCCGGAGATGCTGGAATCCGGGCTCGACTGGGACTACCCGATCGAGCCGCAGGCCAACGGCAACTCGTTCATGCGCCACGCCCGCGCCAAGGTGCTGGGAGGCTGCTCGTCGCACAACTCCTGCATCGCCTTCCATCCGCCTGCGGAGGACATGGACCTGTGGGAGCAGATGGGCGCCGAGGGCTGGAGCGCCGAGACCATGCTCCCGCTGATCAAGCGCCTCGAATCGAATCAGTCCCGTTCAGGTGAGCGGCACGGGACCGACGGCCCCGTGGAGCTCATGGACGCTCCCCCGAATGATCCCGTGGGCGTGGCACTGCTCGAGGCCTGCGAGCAGGCGGGGATCCCCCGCGCCACGTTCAACGACTTCGAGACCGTGGTCAACGGCGCCAGCTTCTTCCAGGTCAACCGCCAGGCGGACGGACGCCGTGCCTCGTCGTCGGTGTCCTACCTGCACCCCATCCAGCAGCGGGACAATCTCGAGATCCTCACGAACCGGCAGGTCATGCAGGTCCTGTTCGACGACGACCAGCGGGCCGTGGGCATCGAGTACATCGACAACTGCTTCGACCGCTCCTCGATCATGAGGGCCCGCAAGGAGATCATCCTCTCGGCCGGGGCGATCGACACCCCCAAGCTGCTGATGCTCTCCGGGATCGGCCCGGCGGATCACCTGCGGGAGGTCGGGATCGACGTGCGGGTGGATTCACCGGGCGTGGGCTCGAACCTCCAGGACCACCCCGAGGCCGTGATCTCCTGGGAGTGCACCCAGCGCATGACCCGAGACACCACCCAGTGGTGGGAGATCGGGATCTTCTCCCCGACCCAGGAGGGCCTGGAGCTGCCCGACCTGATGATGCACTACGGCTCGGTGCCCTTCGACATGCACACACGACGTCACGGCTACCCGACCTCCCCCGAGTCCTTTGCGCTGACCCCCAATGTCACGCACGCGAAGTCCCGCGGAACGGTGCGGCTGCGCACGATCGACTACCGGGACAAGCCCAAGGTCGACCCCCGCTACTTCACCGATGAGGACGGCTACGACATGGCCATCGCGGTGGCAGGCATCAAGAAGGCCCGCGAGATCGTCTCGCAGCCGGGCATGGACGCATACCGCGGGCGCGAGCTCTTCCCGGGCGAGGGCGTCCAGACGGACGAGGAGATCGCCGACTACGTCGCCAAGACCCACAACACCGTCTATCACCCGGCAGGTACCTGCCGCATGGGCTCGGCCGATGACGAGATGTCGCCGCTGGACCCCCAGCTGCGGGTCAAGGGCGTGAAGGGACTGCGCGTGGTCGACGGCTCGATCATGCCGCAGCTGGTCGCGGTGAATCCGAACATCACCACCATGCTGATCGGCGAACGCGCGTCGGACATCATCCGAGGCTCCTGAGCTCCGATGGGCTGAGTCAGCCGCCGGCCTGAGGCGAGAGCCCCGCAGAT
>NZ_JALXVH010000015.1 GCF_025149945.1 Kocuria sp. p3-SID1428
GGCGAGCCGCCGGCGCGGCGGTCACGACGACGAGCCGCTGCCTGCGTGGCGCGATCGGCCGCCGCGTCCGCGGTGCCGTGCAGCGCCACAGCGCTTGCCGGGGCGTCCGTGCGAGCAGCGGTGCTGCGAGCGCCGCCGCTGCGTCCGCGGCCCGAGCCGGCGGGACGACCGCCGCCGGAGCGGCCGCCGCCCTGGCCCGGACGGCCTCCGCGGCCTCCGTCGCGCCGGCCCTGGGCCTGGCCCTGCTCGCCACCGCGTCCACCGCGACCGCCCGAGCGGGACTGGCCGCGCTCACCGGCGCGGCCCTGGGAGCGCCCGCCCCGCTGGCCGCCCTGGGCCTCGGGCTGTGCGCCGCGGCCGCCGCGCGAGCGGCCGCCCTGGGCACCGCGGCCGCCGGAGCGCCGCGCACCCCGGCCGCCGGAGGGCTGCTGCTGGGCCGGAGCCACGTACTCCACGCGCTCTGCGCGCTCACCCACGAGATCGGCGACGACCGGCGAGCCGATCGAGACCTCGGAGAACTCGGCGGTCACGCCGGCCTGC
This sequence comes from Kocuria sp. p3-SID1428, assembly GCF_025149945.1. Lineage (GTDB taxonomy): Bacteria > Actinomycetota > Actinomycetes > Actinomycetales > Micrococcaceae > Kocuria. Next base: position 541 of record NZ_JALXVH010000015.1, read on the forward strand.
TTCATGAGCTTCTCGACGTCGCGGCGCTCCTCGCGCGTGGCGATCGTGATGACCTGGCCCTGGGCGCCGGCGCGGGCCGTGCGACCGGAGCGGTGCAGGTAGGACTTGTGCTCGGCCGGCGGATCGATGTGCACGACCAGCTCGACGTCATCCACGTGCACGCCGCGGGCGGCCACATCGGTGGCCACGAGCACGCGGACATCGCCCTGGGAGAAGCTCGCCAGGTTCCGGTCGCGCGCGTTCTGCGAGAGATTGCCCTGCAGATCCACGGCTGGGATGCCCTGCTGCGAGAGCTTCTTGGCCAGCTTCTTGGCGCGGTGCTTGGTGCGCGTGAACATCACGCGCCGACCCGTGCCGGAGGCCAGGGCCTCGATCAGCGCCTGCTTCTCATCGGCGTCGACCACGAGCACGTGGTGGTCCATGGTCGAGACCGCGGCCTTGGGCGCATCCACGGAGTGGGTGACGGGGTCGTGCAGGAACTTCTTGACCAGCACGTCCACGCCGCCGTCGAGCGTGGCCGAGAACAGCAGGCGCTGGCCGTCGTCCGGGGTCTGCTTGAGGATGCGGGTGACCACGGGCAGGAAGCCCATGTCGGCCATGTGATCGGCCTCGTCGATCACGGTCACGCGGATGTCGTCGAGGGTCAGGACCCCCTGCTTGAGCAGGTCCTCGAGGCGGCCCGGGCAGGCCACGACGATGTCGGCGCCGCGGGAGAGCGCGCGCTCCTGGTGGACCTGCGAGACGCCGCCGAAGATCACGGTGGTCGACAGCCCCGCCTCCTCGGCCAGTGGAGCGATCGCCCGATCGATCTGGGTGGCGAGCTCGCGCGTGGGGGCCAGCACCAGGCCGGTGGGCCGGTTGGCCCTGCGCGGCGCGCGGCTGGTTCCCTGCGCCAGGCCTGCCAGGCGGGTCACCAGGGGAAGGGCGAAGGCGATGGTCTTGCCGGAGCCGGTGCGGCCGCGGCCGAGCACATCGCGCCCGGACAGCGAGTCCGGGAGGGTCTTGGTCTGGATGGGGAAGGGCTGGTCGATCCCGTGCTGGGAGAGGACACGAGCCAGTGCCTCGGGCACGCCGAGGTCGATGAAGGACGTCAAGGGAAGAGCACTTTCGATCGGATGTCCCGGCGCCGGTATCGGCAGGCCGGGGTGCGCCGATCTCACGATCCGCGTGGAGGCGACGTACCGGACTCGCGCAGTGACGTCCGGGGCTTCCGAGCTCCCGGTCCGCTGCAGGCGTAGACCCGAGGTCTGCCCTCGAGGGTCCGTCTGCGTCCTGCGCCGTCCGCGTGCCCGCGGGGTGTTCGACGCGCTGCCTGCCCATCTCGCTTCAGATCTCACGTCCCGGGCTGATGAACGGCCGTCGGGTCCGGTGCGCGGCGGGCAGTGCCATGTGCAACTCATCGACCCTACATGAATAGGCCCCTGACCGCCGTGAGGCGCAGCACGAGCCCGGCCCTCGCTCAGCGGGGCCGGCGCCCCGACGCGCACCGGCCCACCCCGGGAGGCCCTGCTAACATCGTGACGGATCACCCATCGGCTCCTCGCGGCACGCGGGAGCCGAGACCCCCGACCTGAAGGAGCACGAATGCGCCTCTCCAATGCCATCCTCCGCGGCGTCTCCGGCGCCTACCTCATCCAGTCCGGGCTGGGGAAGAAGGACCTCCCCGAGGAGGCCTACGGCCACCTGAAGGGCATGGCCGCCAGCGGCATCCCGCAGTTCGGCGAGTGGGACGACAAGACCTTCGGGCAGTTCCTGTGGCTGTCCGAGGTCGGCATCGGCGCAGCGCTGGTCACCCCGTTCGTGAACAAGCGCCTGGCCGGGGCCGCTCTGCTCGCGTTCTCCGCCGGCATGCTGAGCATGTACTTCCGCAACGACGAGCTCACCCAGGAGGACGGCATCCGCCCCTCCCAGGAGGGCACGCCGCTGTCCAAGGACGTCTGGCTCGCCGCGATCGGCGCCAGCCTGATCGCTCAGGGCAAGAAGTGAGCTGAGCGCTCCGCTTCCGCCCGGGCGCAGCCGCTGACAGCTGCCGCCCCGAGACCAGGCGAACGCCCCCACCGTGACGGTGGGGGCGTTCGCATGTCCGGGCAGCAGGGTCTCGATGGATTCAGTCGGTCTCGACGTCGATCCGATAGCCGAGCTCGTGGACCTCGCCGGGTGCGACCCGCACCGCGTGCTCGAGCGCATTGGCGCCCTCGAGACACAGCATGGCCGGCCACTCCTCGTCGCCGAAGTCGGACATGGCCGCGGCCTTCTCGCTCCACGGATTCCACACGACGGTGTCCGCAGCCCCGCGCATGGTGATGCGCAGGCGCCGGCCCAGCACAGGATCCTCGACCGTCACGGGCCCGCCCGAGAGGTACACGCGGTCCGTCTCCCCCGTCAGCCGCAGCGACCGGCCGGCGGCGGGCACGCGCGCGTTGTCCAGCGTCTTGTCGATGAACTCGGCGTCCTCGAGGCCGCGCACCTCGACCTCCCGGACGTCGCCGACGGCCAGGTAGGTGTGCAGCGCCTCCTCCATCTCGAAGGCCTCCTCCCCCGTGTTCTCCACGCTGAGCACGACCTCCAGCGAGGCCCCGGCACGCACGGAGAGCCGAGCGCGGAACGCGTGCGGGAAGGACTCCCGGTGCTCCTGCGACAGCGCGGCGTCGGTGAGCTCGAAGACCGCCGCATCCTGCTCGGTGCTCACCCGCGCCCAGTCCACGATGCGCGCGAATCCGTGCGCCGGCTTCCGGTCCCCGCTGCGGCCGGGACCGAACCACGGGAAGCACACAGGGATCCCGCCGCGGATGGACGTGCCCACCTGGAATCCGGAGCGCCGGGACACGAACAGGACCGGGTCGTGGCCGAACGGGGTCCAGGAGGCGACGTGGGCGCCCTGGTCGTAGACGGTGGCGATCCCGGCGTCGCCGCTCAGGGCCAGAGGGTGGTTGAGTTCGCTCATGCTCCCACCCTAGGCACGCTCGGCTGCCGCAGGGGAAGCTGTCGTCGTCGTTTGCCGTGAAAAGCGACGAGGGGCCTGCCGGTCCGCCGGCAGGCCCCTCCCGAGTGCGCTCAGCGCCCGGTCGACTCGTAGGTGTCGATGCCTCCGGGACGCCCCTCCATGAAGGCGTCGATCTGCGCCTTGCCGGCGCGCAGCTGCGGATCGTGGTCGAGGTAGTGCTTGGTCTCGCGGTAGATCAGCCCCGAGAGCACGAGCAGGCCGATCAGGTTGGGGATCGCCATCAGGCCGTTCATGACATCGGCGAAGTTCCACACGACCGCCAGCGGGACCGTGCAGCCGATGTAGACGACGATCGAGAACACCACGCGGTACGGCATGACGGCCACGCGGCCGAAGAGCCGCTCGAGGCAGCGCTCGCCGTAGTAGGCCCAGCCGAGGATCGTGGAGTACGCGAACAGCACGAGCCCGATGGTCACGATGTAGTGGCCCCATTGCCCCGGGAGGCCGTGCGAGAAGGCGTCGCCCGTCATGGTCGCGGCGAACTCGGAGCCTTGCTCCCACACGCCGGTCGTGATGATCACCAGACCGGTGAAGGTGACCACGATGATCGTGTCGATGAAGGTCTGGGACATGGACACCAGCCCCTGGCGCACCGGATGCGTGGTCTTGGCCGCGGCGGCGGCGATCGCCGCCGAGCCCATGCCGGACTCGTTGGAGAACGCGCCGCGGGCCACACCCATCTGCACCGCCAGGATGATCGCCGAGCCGGCGAAGCCGCCGACCGCGGCGGTGCCCGTGAAGGCATCGGTGAAGATCAGGCCGATGGCAGCGGGGACGTCGGCGATGTTGACGATGAGGATCCAGATCGCGCCGATGATGTAGAACACGATCATGATCGGGACGAAGCCCGAGGAGACCTTGGCGATCGACTTGATGCCGCCGACCAGCACAGCCAAGGTCATCACCGCCAGCACCGCGCCGGTGACCCACAGGGGGATGCCGAAGGAGCCCTCGACGTTCGAGGAGATGGAGTTGCCCTGCGTCATGTTGCCGATGCCGAACGACGCCAGCGCCGCGGCCACCGCGAAGAACAGGGCCAGGAACTTGCCGATGCCGCCGCGGATGCCGCGCTGCAGGTAGTACTGCGGGCCGCCGGAGATCTCGCCCTTGGCATCGACCGTGCGGAAGCGCACTCCCAGGAAGGCCTCCGAGTACTTCGAGGCCATGCCGAAGACTCCGGTGACCCACATCCAGAACAGAGCGCCGGGACCGCCGATCGAGATCGCCGTGGCCACGCCCACGATGTTGCCGGTGCCGACCGTGGCGGCCAGGGCCGTGGTCAGCGCCTGGAACTGCGAGACGTCGCCGCCCACGGCGTCCTCATCTGCGCGCTCCAGCAGCGCCAGTCGCAGCGACGGGCCCAGCTTGCGCAGCTGCAGCCCGGAGAGCCGGATGGTCAGGTAGATCCCCGTGAGCAGCATCAGCGGGATCAAGCAGAAGGGTCCCCAGATGATCGAGCCGAAGCTGCCGAAGCACTGTTCGGCATCGATCGAGCCGGGGGTGAAGCAGTACGAGCCGATGCCCGCGAGCTGGTCGAGCAGGTCCTGGATCACGAGGGGGTCCTCTCGGAAGGGAGTCTGGAGCCGAGGAGTGACCGGACCCTCGGGGAGTCCGAGGAGACGTGCGTCACTGTCCATCGGAAGGCATCTAAGCACAGGTGATTGCCAGCCGGCACCCGGGCTGCTGTCGGGGGAAGTGTGTCGCGGGAGCTGCCGCCCGGGGCGAGTGCGCTGCGGTTCAGTCGGAGGCCGCGCGACGGGACAGCCGCAGGGCGCTCACAGCAGCGCTCAGCGCCAACCCGGAGAAGATCAGCATCCCGACCGCCATGGGGACGGCGGTGCTGTCTCCGCCGAGCCCGGACAGCGGGCTGGCGATCCCCCCGAGCAGGAACTGCAGCAGCCCGAGCACCGCCGAGCCGGCCCCGGCCCGGTGCCGCGCCTCGGCCTGGCCCAGCGCGATCGCATTGCCCATCACGAACCCGAAGCACGCCTGGGCGGCCACCACATGGACCATGAGCGTCCACGCCGGTGCGCCGGCCAGCAGGACCGCCAGGCCCACCAGGTTGATGCAGCTGAGCGCGATCAGCGCCGAGCGCAGGATGGCGCCCGGGGAGAACCGGTTCAGCAGGCGGACGTTGACCAGGCCCCCGAGCAGCCCGCACAGCGCGCCGAGGGCGAAGACGACCGAGTAGCCGAGCTCCGAGAGCCCCACGATGTTCTGGAGCACGAACGAGGAGGCGGAGATGTAGGAGAACAGGCAGCCGAAGGCGAAGGCCAGGGCCAGCGCCCAGCCCATGAACACGGGCTGGCCCAGCATGCGCCACGGCCCCTCGAAGATCCCCACCAGGCCGGCACGGCTGCGCTCGGCCGGAGGCAGCGTCTCCTTGAGAACCACGAGCGTCCCGGTGAGCATGAGCAGGCCGAAGCCCGTGAGCAGCCAGAAGACCGTCTGCCACACCGCCTGCGAGGCAATCACTCCGCCGATCAGCGGCGCGACGATGGGCGCCATGGAGGTGATCGTGCCGAGCAGCGTGTAGACCTTGGCGGCCTCGATGCCGGAGACCGTGTCCGAGACCATCGCACGCCCGACCACCACGCCCGCGGCACCGGCGATCCCCTGGACGGCGCGCAGCACGAGCATCATCTCGATGCTCGTGGACAGGGCGATGCCCGCCGAGCTCAGCGTGAACACCGAGGTGCCGGCCACGATCAGGCCGTAGCGCCCCAGGCGATCGGAGACGGGCCCCAGCACGAGCTGCCCCAGGGCCATGCCGATCATGTACGTGCTCAGCGAGAGCTGGACCGCCGTGATCGGGGCCCGGAAGTACTCGGCCGCCGCCGGGATCGAGGCCAGGTAGATGTCCGTGGCCATGGGGCTCACCGCCGCCATGATGCCCAGGGCCACGATGAACATGGCCCGATCTGCTCCGGAGGAAAGCTTCAGCCTGGTCAGCGACGACATGGTGCTCCTGCGGGACATGCCCGGTCAGGGCGGGGAGGGGTGGGCGGCGGCCCCATCACCCTAGCGGCTGGCTAGACTCACCGACTGATGAGCGAGCACAGTTCCCCCGATCAGACCGCGCCCGAGACCGACGACCAGACCGGCGGGGATGCGGATCCCACCCGCTTCCACCGCCAGCCGCTGTCCTTCGTGCGCCGCGGCGACCGCCTGACCCAGCGCCGGCAGAGGGCCTGGGACGAGCTGGCCCCCGAGCGGATCCTTCAGGTCCCGCGCGAGATCACCGACACCTCCGTGGCCGCCCACGCCGTGTTCGACCAGGAGGCCGTCTACGGCCGGCGCGCCCCGCTGGTCGTCGAGATCGGCTCCGGGCTGGGCGAGGCCATGGCCCACCGGGCCGCTGAGGTCCCCGAGCAGGACTTCCTGGCCGTCGAGGTCTACACCCCCGGACTGGCCGACCTGCTCGCCAAGTCCGACGCCGCCGGGGCCACCAACGTGCGCGCCGTGCAGGCCAATGCCCCCGAGGTGCTCGAGCACTTCCTGGAGCCGGCCTCGGTCGACGAGCTGTGGGTCTTCTTCCCCGATCCGTGGCACAAGAAGCGCCACCACAAGCGCCGCCTGGTCTCCCCCGGCTTCGTCGAGAAGGTCGCCCGCGTGCTGCGCCCGGGCGCCACCTGGCGACTGGCCACGGACTGGCAGGAGTACGCGATCCAGATGCGCGAGGTCATCGAGGCCGACGGCCGCTTCGAGAACCTGCACCCCGGCCCCCTGGCTGATGACGCCCAGCCGGATCAGGGCTGGGCGCCGCGCTGGGAGGGCCGCACCCTCACCAGCTTCGAGCGCAAGGCCAGGGAGGCCGGGCGCACTCCGCGGGATCTGACCTACCGCTTCTCGGGCTGATCCTCGCCGGGGCCGGCCTCGGCGCCCGGCTGGGCGCCGGCCTCCGGGCGCCCCTCGACCGACGACCCGTCGGCGTCCGGGCTGCGGGGCTGGTCCTCCAGCGCGGGGAACGTCCCCGTGTCCCAGTCGTAGTCCACGGGGCGGCCGTCCTCGTCTGTGCGCTGGTACCAGTCGGTGTACTCACTGGCCGAGGAGTCGAAATCGGCCGCCGTGGCCCACTCCCGGTCGGGGCCGTCGGCCTTCTGCACGGCGAGCATGAAGTCGTCGCCGTGCTCGTCCACGCCGTGGCGCACGGCCTTCTCCAGGGCCCACTCCCCGTAGGCGCTGCGCAAGATGTAGGGATCGGTGCGCAGATCCTTGTGGAAGGCCACCGCCATGGCGAAGATGATCAGCGTGAACGGCAGGGCTGTCACGGTGATCATGTTCTGCAGCCCGGTCAGCGCGTTCTGGCCGCCGACCAGCAGCAGCACGACCGCGATCCCGGCCATGCACAGGCCCCAGAACACGGTGACGAGCGTGCGGGGCACGGGATTGCCCTTCTGCGACATCTGCGAGGCCACGACCGAGGCCGAGTCCGCCGTGGTGATGAAGAAGACCGCGAGCATCACGATCACGATGCCCGTCACGACCGCCCCGCCGGGCAGGGTATCGGCCACGACGAAGAAGATCTCCTCGGGAGCCGGCAGGCTGGCCGCCGTTCCGTCGGGGGCGATCGTCTGATGCTGGAACTGCTCGCGGATGGCCGTGCCGCCCAGGATGGTGAAGGCCAGCACCACGATCGACGACGGGATGAACAGCACCCCGAAGATGAACTGCCGAATGGTGCGCCCGCGCGAGATCTTGGCGACGAACACGCCCACGAACGGCGACCACGCGACCCACCAGGCCCAGTAGAACGTGGTCCACGACGACAGGAACTCCTGCATCTCGGGACCGTCGGACATCGAGGCGGAGAGCATCGTGGGCAGCTCGGCGAAGTACGTCACCACGACGGCGGGGACGTAGTTGGCCAGGAACGCCGTGGGGCCCACGATGAAGAAGAACAGCGCCAGGGCCACCGCCAGCACCATGTTGGTGTTGGACAGCCAGCGGATGCCGCGCGAGATCCCGGAGACGGCCGAGGCGATGAATCCGGCGGTGAGCAGGGCGATGATCATCAGCGCCATGGCATTGCCCGTCTCGCCCAGGCCGGCGAAGATCTCGACGCCGCGCCCGATCTGCAGCGCCCCGATGCCGAGCGAGGCGGCCGTGCCGAACAGCGTGGCGATGATCGCCAGGATGTCGATGATCTTCCCGACGGCGCTGTCCGTGCGCCCGTCGCGGAAGAACGGGGCGAACACCGAGCTCATCAGCGGGACGCGGCCGCGGCGGTAGGAGGCGTAGGCCACGGCCAGTCCCACCATCCCGTAGATCGCCCACGCGTTGAGGCCCCAGTGCAGGGCGGCCTGGGCCGAGGCCAGCTTCATGGCCTCCTGCGTGCCCGGATCGACCGAGCCGGGGCGCGGCGAGAGGAAGTAGGTCATGGGCTCGAACGGCCCGAAGAAGATGATGCCGATGCCGATGCCCGCCGCGAAGAGCATGGCCGCCCACGACGCGGTCGAGTACTCGGGCTCGTCGGTGTCCAGGCCGAGCGGGATCCGGCCGTAACGCGACAGGGCGAGGCACACCAGGTAGACCAGCAGCCCCACGGCCAGGGAGTTGAAGGCCCAGCCCATGTTCACGCTGGTCCACTGCAGCGCGGCCGTCGAGATCTCGGTCAGCGACTGGGTGTCGAGCAGGCCCCACACGATGAACGCCAGGATCAGCGCGCCGGAGACCACGGTGACGATGCGGTCCACGCCATAGCGGTTGAGCTGGCCGTCCACCGAGATGCCGGGCACCAGCACCGGGTGGATGTTGTGTGGGTAGGTGATCTCCCGCAGGAAGGCCCGCGGCGCACCGGAGCCCTTCGCCTGTCGTCGGGAGCCGCAGGGAGCACCGGACGCTTCGCTGGTGGGCATGAGGAGGGCTTTCTGGGTCGCGATCGGTGGACCGCTTCACCATATGCGAAGGCGGCTGACCACCCCAGAAGGGCGGGCAGCCGCCTCGGCAGCCTCGACCTGCGCGCTCCAGTGTGCTACTGAGCAGCCGCTACCGCTGTCTCGCGGCTCCGCGGCCCTGGGCACGGCTCGGGCGATAGAGCATCAGGGCCCGAGAGCTGGACATCTCGGGGCGCTGCGTGGGCAGTCGCCTCTGACCTCGGGGCAGGCGCACGATCTCGCCTCCCGGCGTGGCCGCGAACACGGACTGATCCGCTTCGAGCTGCTCCTGGGTCTCTTCGAGCTCCTGAGTCAGCTCGGTGACCCGGTGCTGCAGGGCCGCCACCTGGTTCTCGAGCTCGATGATGCGCTTGATCCCCTGCAGCGAGACGCCGTTCTGGGACAGCTCCTGGACCTGGCGCAGCTTCTCCACATCGCGCTGGGAGTAGCGCCGGGCACGGCCCGGGGCTCGCGAGGGCTGGACCAGCCCCAGTCGGTCGTACTGCCGCAGGGTCTGCGGGTGCATGGACGCCAGCTCGGCGGCCACGGAGATCACGAAGAGCGGCTTGTCGGCATCCAGTGCCATGGCGCTCACGCTCCTGTCGCGGTGAGGATCCACAGCGGATCCCAGTGCTGCTGACGGACTGACCGAATCATGGCCATCAGGCCCCCGCACGCTCCATCAGCTGTGCGCGCGGGTCCTGGTCCTGGGTGGCGGCGGCGAAGTCCTCGACCGCCTTCTTGGCTGCGTCGTCGAGCTCGGCGGGCACGGCGACCTCGACGGTGACGATCAGATTGCCCTGGCCCTTGGACGAGTGCACGCCCTGGCCCTTCACGCGGAAGCGGCAGCCGGAGGAAGTCCCTGCCGGGATGCGCAGCGACACCGTGCCGCCGGTCGGCTTGGGGACGTGCACCGTGGCGCCCAGGGCGGCCTCCGGGAAGGAGATCGGCACCGTGACCATGAGATCATCGGAGTCCTCCTTCCGGGTGAACACCGGGTTCGAGCCGACCTTGATCGTCAGGATCAGGTCGCCGGGCCCGCCCGGGCCGCTGTGGCCCTTGCCGCGCAGCTTGAGCTTCTGCCCGTCGCGCACGCCCTGGGGGACCTTGACCGTGGTGGTCTCGCCGTCGCCGCGGCGCAGCCGCACCGTGGTGCCCTTGAGCATGTCGTCGAAGGAGATCAGCGTGGATGTGGTGAGGTTCTCGCCCTTGGCCGGGGGCTGCTGGGCTCCGTAGCCGCCCTGGGCGCCGCCGAATCCGCCGAAGCCAGGGTCGTAACCGCCGGCGCCGAAGCCGCCGCCCCCACCGCCGAAGAGGTCCTCGAAGCTGAATCCCCCGCCCCCGCCGGTGGTGGTGTAGCGGGTGCGTGTGCGCCCTCCCCCGCCGAAGGCGTCGCCGAACAGGTCCTCGAATCCGCCGCCTCCGGAGCCGCCGGCGAAGCGGGCGCCGGAGCCCATGGCGCGGATCTGGTCGTACTGCTGGCGCTCCTCAGGGTCTGCGAGGACGTCGTGCGCCTCGGAGATCTCCTTGAAGCGGGCCTCCGCCTCCGGGTCACCGGGATGGCGATCCGGGTGATGCTTCTTGGCGAGCGTGCGGTAGGCCTTCTTGATCTCGGCGTCGGTCGCGTCCTTGGAGACGCCCAGAACGCCATAGAAGTCCTTGTCGATCCAGTCCTGACTGGCCATGACGCCTCCTTTCAGGGGCAGTTGACGGTGTCGGTGTGCGGCCGGCCCGCTTCTTCGGGGCCTGCCGGGTAGCTGACGGGGCCGCCCGCCGAGGCGGACGGCCCCGTCAGCTCAGGTGCTCGAGCCGCACGCGGCGGCTCGGGGCGCGGTGCTCGGGAGCGCTCGGGCTCACTCGCCCGGCGCCACGGCCACCTGGGCCGCGCGCACCACGCGCCCGCCGACGCGGAAGCCGGAGCGCAGCACGAGCGAGACGTGATCCGCTTCGATGCCCTCGGCCGGCTGCTGCAGCACGGCCTCGTGCACGTTCGGGTCGAAGGCCTCCCCGACCGTGCCCACGCGCTCCAGGCCGCTGCGCTGCAGCGTGTCCTCGAGCTTCTCGGAGATCCGCGCGAAGGGGCCGTCGGTGATCTCCCCGGCCTGGCGGCCGGCGTCGATGTCGTCGAGCACCGGGATCAGCGAGCCGATGACATCGGCGACGACGTGGTCGCGCAGCTGCTCGCGCTCGCGCGCGGTGCGGTTCTTGTAGTTCACGAACTCGGCCTGCAGGCGGCGCAGATCCTCGAGGCGCTCGCGGGCGAGGTCATCGCCCTCGGGCTGCTGGTCCTGATCGGCCTGGCGGGCCTCCTCGGTCTGCTCCGCGCCCAGGACGTCCTCCGGGGTCAGCGGCTGCTCTGCCGAGGTCTGCTCCTGGTCCTGAGCGGGCTGCTCGGAGTCGCCGTGCTCCTGGCCCTGCGAGCGCGGATCCTCTGGGTTGGTGGTCATAACTGGCTCCTCAAGCGGTGGGTCGCCGTGCCCGGCCGCTCGGCCTGCGGCTGCGGCGCACGACGGGGGTGCGGATGCGGGTGAGGCCCGCCCGGCGCCGTCGCAGGTCCGCCGCTGCTGGGCGACGGATCCTGCGCGGCGCTCGGGCGAGCCTCAGGTGCGGGTCACTTCGAGGAGGAGTCGTCCTTCTCGTCGTCCACGACCTCGGCGTCGACGATGTCCTCGTCCTCGTCCTGAGCGGGCTGCTCGCCTGCGGCAGCGCCCTCGGCGCCGTCCTGCGAGTACACGGCCTCGCCGATCTTGCCCATGGAGCCCTGCAGCTTCTCGACGGCCGACTCAACGGCGGAGTCGTCGTCACCCTCGAGCGCGGCCTTCACCGCGTCGATGTCCGCCTGGACCTCGGTCTTGACATCATCCGAGAGCTTCTCGTCGTTGTCCTTGACGAGCTTCTCGGTCGAGTAGGCCAGCTGCTCGGCGTTGTTGCGCATGTCCGCGGCCTCGCGGCGCTTCTTGTCCGACTCGGCGTTGGCCTCGGCGTCCTTGACCATGCGGTCGATGTCCTCCTGGGACAGCGAGGTGCCGCCGGTGATCGTCATGGACTGCTCGGTGCCGGTGCCCTTGTCCTTGGCGGACACGTGCACGATGCCGTTGGCGTCGATGTCGAACGTAACCTCGATCTGCGGCACGCCGCGCGGGGCCGGCGCGATGCCGGTCAGCTCGAACGTGCCCAGGTTCTTGTTGTCCCGGGTGAACTCGCGCTCGCCCTGGAAGACCTGGATCGAGACCGAGGGCTGGTTGTCCTCGGCGGTCGTGTAGACCTGCGAGCGCTTGGTCGGGATGGCCGTGTTGCGCTCGATCAGCTTGTTCATGACGCCGCCCTTGGTCTCGATGCCCAGCGACAGCGGGGTCACGTCGATCAGCAGCACGTCCTTGCGGTCGCCCTTGAGCACACCGGCCTGGATGGCGGCGCCGATCGCGACGACCTCATCCGGGTTGACGCCCTTGTTGGGCTCCTTGCCGCCCGAGAGCTCCTTGACCTTCTCCACGACGGCGGGCATGCGGGTCGAGCCGCCCACCAGCACCACGTGGTCGATGTCCGCCAGCTTGATCCCAGCCTCCGAGATGACGTCGCGGAAGGGCTTCTCCACGCGAGCCAGCAGGTCCTTGGTCAGGTCCTCGAACTTGGCGCGCGAGAGGGTCTCGTCCAGGTGGACCGGGCCCTCGTTGGTGACCGAGAGGTACTGCAGCGAGATGTTGGTCGACGACGCCGAGGACAGCTCCTTCTTGGCCTGCTCGGCGGTCTCCTTGAGGCGCTGCAGAGCGATCTTGTCCTTGGACAGGTCCGCGCCGGTCTTGGACTTCACCTGCTCCAGCAGCCAATCGACGATGCGCTGATCCCAGTCATCGCCGCCCAGGCGGTTGTCGCCGGCCGTGGCCGCGACCTGGATGGTGGAGAAGTCGTCGTCATCCTTGCCGACCTCCAGCAGGGAGACGTCGAACGTGCCGCCGCCGAGGTCGAAGACGAGGATGCTCTCATCCTCCTTGCCCTTCTCCAGCCCGTAGGCCAGAGCGGCCGCGGTGGGCTCGTTGACGATGCGCAGGACATTCAGGCCCGCGATCTCGCCGGCCTCCTTGGTGGCCTGGCGCTCGGCGTCGTTGAAGTAGGCGGGGACGGTGATGACCGCATCCGTGACGTCGTCGCCCAAGTAGGACTCGGCGTCCGCCTTGAGCTTCATCAGCGTGCGCGCCGAGATCTCCTGCGGGGTGTACGTCTTGCCATCGATCGAGGTCGTCCAGTCCGTGCCCATGTGGCGCTTGACCGAGGCGATGGTGCGATCGACGTTCGTGACGGCCTGTCGCTTGGCGACGGCGCCCACGAGGGTCTCGCCGTCCTTGGAGAAGGCGACGACCGACGGGGTGGTGCGGGCGCCCTCCGCATTGGCGATGACGACGGGCTCGCCGCCCTCCAGCACTGCGACGCAGGAGTTGGTGGTGCCCAGATCGATGCCGACTGCTCGAGCCATGGTGATTCCTCCTTCTGCCGAAGCCTCTGACGGGGCTTTCGGATCTGTTCTGCGGTGCTCATCTGCGAGCGGTTGCCGGATCCTTGAGTCCCGGACGGCCTCTCTTGTTGAGCTTTCTGCCCTCAAGTATAGCCCTGCCACCCTTCGTGTCAAGCAGAGTTGAGTCGGATCGTATCAACTTATCGATGGGTCCGAGGAGTCCTCCCTCCATGCCCCCGTCGGGCCTCCCCTCATACGCCGGACATGCATGCCGCCTACACTGGAGCGCATGTATCGCATCGCAGTCGTGTGCACCGGCAACATCTGCCGCTCGCCGATGGCCGAGTTCGCCCTGGCTCGCGAGCTCGACCGGGCAGGGCTCAGCGGGTCGGTGGCAGTGGACTCCGGCGGGATCTCGGACGAGGAGCACGGCAATCCCGTGGACCCCCGTGCCGCGCGCGTGCTCGAGCGCGAGGGCCTGGATCCCTCGGGGCACAGCGCACGCCAGGTCACCCCGCAGTGGTTCGAGGACCACGACCTCCTGCTGGCCATGACCCCGGACCATGCCCGCGCGCTGCGCGCCATGGCCCCGGAGGGCGCCCGGGACCGGGTTCGCCTGTACCGCTCCTTCGATCCGCAGGCCGCCGATCTGCCCGAGTCCGAGCAGGGCGTGGCCGATCCCTGGTACGGCGGGACCGAGGGCTTCGAGAGCACGTGGGAGATGGTCGTCGACGCGCTGCCGGGGATCGTCGAGCACGCCCGCGAACAGGCAGGGGCCTGAGGCATGCAGGACGTCGAGCTGCACATGGACCCCGCGATCGCCGAGCGCAACCCCTCGGGCCTCGCCCTCATGCATCAGCTCACCGAGCCGATCCACCGGCCCCACCTCATCGGGATCGACGGGCGCTCCGGGGCGGGCAAGACCTCGCTGGCCGGGCAGCTCGCGCAGGTGCTGTCCGTGACCCGAGATGTCGTGGTCTTCCACCTCGAGGACCTCTACCCGGGCTGGGACGGCCTGGATCGGGGCATCGCCATGTACGAGGAGTCCATCCTCTCCCCGCTGCGCGACAGCCGGGACGCCTACTGGACGGCCTGGGACTGGATCGCCGATTCATCGGGCGGCCCGCGCCTGACCCGCGCTGCGGAGATCGTGATCCTGGAGGGGGTGGGCGCCTGCAGCCGCGAGGCGCGCGAGGCCCTCGACGTCTCGGTGTGGGTCGAGCTGCCGGAGGCCCAGCGCCGCGAGCGCGCCCTGAACCGCGACAGCGGCTTCGAGCCCTACTGGGACATGTGGGCCCAGCAGGAGCGCGACTACCTGCAGCGCGATCCCGTGTGGGAGTCGGCCTCCATCATCCAGCCGGGTCCCACCGGCTGAGGCCTCGAGCCCGGCTCACTGCCAGATGAAGCGGTGGGCCCCCAGCAGCTGGGAGACCGCCGGCGCCGCCCCCGCCGCTGCGACCGCGGCCCCCAGCAGCAGGGCATCGGCCCGCCCGAAGCGCAGCGGACGAGCCCAGGTGCGACTGCCGGCGTCCACCACCGCGCCGAAGCCGCGCACCTCCATGGTCACGGCCAGCCGCGAGGCCCGCCGCAGGGACTGCACGAGCAGCCCGAATGCGCGCCCGCCCAGCTCCCGCACCGCCGCCAGGGGGGCTCGGGAGCCGCCGACGCCGCGTGCCCGACGAGCCGTCACGAGCACCTGCCACTGATCGATCATGACCGTGACCAGGCGCAGCCCCACGAGCGCGGCCAGCACGACCCGCACCGGCAGCCGCATGGTCCGGGCAAGCCGGTCGGCCAGATCGGTCGGGTCGGTGCTCAGCAGCAGCATGACGCCCGGCAGGGCCAGGGCCAGCCCACGCAGCGCGATCGCAGCCCCGGCGGCGATCGATCCGGTGGTCAGCTGCAAGGGCCCGGCGCTCACCCACAGGTGCCCGCCGGCATCGGAGAGCACAGCGGTCCCCCAGCCCGAGAGCAGGGCGGCCACCAGCAGGGGCCAGATCCGCAGCAGCAGGGTGCCCGGGCGCTGTCCGAGCGCGGCCAGGCCCACGAGCTCCACGGCCAGGATCAGCCCGGAGGTCACGGGATCCGCCGAGAGCAGCAGCGCCAGGCTCAGCACCGCGACGGCCCCGAGCTTGGCCAGGGCGTCGCGGCGAGCCAGGGCGCCGCGGTGCCGAGCGGGCGCGCTCGTGGGCCGCGCTTCCTCCGTCGGCCGGGTCCGGGGTCCCACCGCGATCTCCTCGGCCCCCAGGGCGCGGACCAGGTCGTCGTCATGGGTCACGACCACGACGCAGCGGCCCTGCCGCACCTGCTCGGCCAGCAGCTCGACGACGGCCGCCCAGGTCACTGCGTCCTGCCCGAAGGTGGGCTCGTCCAGGATGAGGATCTGGGGTGCTGCAGCCATCACCGTGCCCACGGACAGGCGGCGCTTCTGGCCCCCGGAGAGGGTGAAGGGATTGGCCTCGGCGTGGGCCGAAAGATGCAGCCGCTCGAGCAGCCCGTCCACGCGGCGGGCAATCTCGTCCTCGGGGACCCCGGCCCGGCGCGGGCCCACGGCGAGCTCCTCGCGCACGCTGCCGGTGAGGAACTGATGCTCGGGCTCCTGGAAGACCGTGCCGATGCGCTCCACAAGCTCCGGGCCGGACCATACCGAAGGATCGTTCGGCAGCCTTCCGGCGAGGCTGCCGGCAGCGCGCACCGCACCGGCGCTCGGCACGAGCAGACCGGCCAGCGTCAGGGCCAGCGTCGACTTCCCGGCGCCGTTCGGCCCGGTCAGCGCGAGCGCGCTGGCGGCGCGCAGGCGCAGGTCCACCGGCTGCGCCGCCGGGGCGCCGGCCCAGGCCCCGTCGGGCACCGCGTCCCCGCGGCGCACGCGGCGACGGCGGCGGGAGAGCAGGCGCTGCGAGGGCTGCTCGCGCGAGACCTCGAGCCCGTCGGCGCGCAGGAGCAGCTCACCGGGGGCGGGGGCCGGGGCGTCCGCGGCGGCGCGCTGGCCCGGCAGCCAGATGCCGGCGCGGCGCAGCTGCTCGCGCTGGGCCCCTCGGGCGCCGAGGACGTCCTCGGGGCTCCCGTCGGCCAGCACTCCCCTCGGCCCCAGGACCACGACGCGCTCCACCAGATCCGCCCAGACCTCGGTGCGGTGCTCGACCACGATCAGCGTGGCCCCGGTGTCCTCGACCACCGTCTCGACCGCCCTGCGGACGGTGGCCACCCCCTCTGGATCCAGGTTGGCCGTGGGCTCGTCGAGCAGCAGCAGGCGCGGGCGCACGGCGGTGATGCCGGCCAGGCCGAGGCGCTGCTGCTGCCCGCCGGACAGCGCCGAGGTGTCCCGGCTGCGGGAGATCTCCAGCCCCACGGCCCTCAGGGCGGCATCGGCCCGGTCCCAGATCTCCTCGGCGGGCACGGCCAGGTTCTCCGGGCCGAACGCGACGTCGTCGCCGGCCCTGGCCAGCAGGATCGAGGACTCCGGATCCTGCTGGAGCAGGCCGGTGACGACGCCGCGCTGGGCCGCGGGCTGTCCGTCCACGAGCAGTTCGCCGCGCGGGCCGCTGCCTTCTGAGGGCGCTGCGCGACCGCCGTCGGGCCCCGGCCCGGGGGCATCGGAGGGGGCATCGTCCTCGGTGTCCGGGAGCACGCCCGCCAGGGCGTGCAGCAGCGTGGATTTGCCCGAGCCGCTGGCGCCCAGCAGCAGCACGCGCTGTCCGGCGGGGATCTCGAGGTCCACCTGCTCGAGGGCTGGGACGTCCCGGCCCTCGGGCTGCCAGCCGAAGCCGCGTGCGAGCACGGAGGCTCCGCCGCGCACGGCCCTGTCGGCTCCGTGCGTGCGAGCGGTCATCGACCAGAGGCCAGGCCCGAGAGCACTCCCGTGGAGCGCAGGGCGCGGGTCAGGGCCCACATGGCCAGACCGGCGATGACCGCCCCGGACACCGTGCCCAGCACGACGTAGACCGCCTGGTGGGCCATCGGCCACTCGTAGTAGTAGATCAGGCACTCGGTCAGCGTCCCGAGCAGCCCGGCGGCAGCGCCCGAGGCCACGGCCACGACCGGGCCGAAGCGGCGGTACCCGGCGGCCAGGAAGACGGCCTCCGCCGCCGCGCCCTGGATGAGACCGGAGAGCACGACCGTCATGCCGAAGTGGGTGCCCAGCAGCCCCTCGAAGCACGCCGCCAGCAGCTCGCAGGCCAGAGCTGCGCCGGGGCGGCGGATGATGAGGGCGGCCAGCGGTCCGGCCATCAGCCATCCGCCGACCAGCAGGCCGCCCGCCGGCGGATAGCCGACCGTGACGGTCTGGGAGAGGGGGTAGACCAGAGCGGACCAGGCCCAGAAGATCACGCCGCAGGCGGCGGCCAGCACTGCGAGGACCACGAGGTCAAGCACGCGCCACCGCAGGCGGGATCGCGCGCTGCGCTGCGGGGAGCCGACGGTTCCGGGATCGCGGTCCGAGCGCGTATCGAGGCCGGATCCGGTGCTCATCTGACCGGTGCTGCGATGCTGCGTCATGGTGGTCCTCCTGGGGGCCCGGGGGCGCCGCGGCGTCCCTGTCGTCAGGAGGGGAGAAGCGCTTCTCGCGCGATGCTGCGTGGGCGGGGCGCCCGCAGGAACGCGCGAGCAGCACCTCCGAGATGCTCGACTTCCTTCGCCGGTGCTAGCCGGAGCAGGTTCGAGGGTCTGCGGCGGACCGCACTCTCAGCGCCCTCGGGCGCTCCCCTGTCGTGTACCTAGGATCCTACGCCAGACGCGCAGCAGATGCAGGTCGCCCTCAGCCGGATTCGGAACGGATGAAGGCGCCGGGAGCACGCGGCTCCCGGCGCCTTCATCCTCGATCAGCGGCCCGAACCCGAAGGGCGGGCCCGATCGGGTGAGGTCAGGCGCGAGTCTCGGCCTTCTCCTGCTTTTTGAGCTCGGCCTTCTCCTTCTGATCCGCCACCTGACGGTTGACCAGGGTCCGCACGACCGTGCGCAGCACGCCGCTGAGCACGGCGAAGAGCACGATGTCGAGCCACAGATCATCACGGGGGTCCTCGCTCTTGGACGGGACCGGTCGGCCGGTGACCTTCTTCCACGCGAAGTCGAGGCCCTTGGTGGCGGCCTGCACGCCCAGCACGGACGCGCCGGTGCCGACGAGTCCCAGGATCTTGGGGTTCATGTCATCTCCTACCCCGAGTGAGCCACTCGGGAGATCGCGGAACCGGCGCCGCGCGGCGCCGGAGGTTCGGTGCTCACCCTAGCGCGCTCGGCGCCCGGGCGATCGTCACGATCGGAGGTCGCCGTCGCCCGATTCGGCCGTGTCGGCCTGGTCCAGGGCCGCCGCCAGATCATCGGCGATCAGCGTCTCGTCAAGGACGTGCTTGGTCCGATAGCTCGAGCGCCCCACCATGTGGGCCGAGACCGGCGCGGTGAGCAGCATCAGGCCCCAGCCCAGGAGGGCCAGCGGCAGCAGCGACCACTCGCGGGAGTGGATCACCACGGCCAGCAGCATGCACAGCAGACCCAGCACCTGCGGCTTGGTGGCGGCGTGCATGCGCGAGAGGACGTCCGGCAGCCGGATCAGGCCGAGTCCGGCCGTCAGGGACATGAGGCAGCCCACGAGCAGCAGGACTCCCACGACGATGTCCAGCACGAGATCCATGATGTCCATCAGCGGGGCCCCTCCTTCTCAGCGGGGCTGGGTCCGCTCGCCGGGGCGCTCCGGTCGCCGCGCTCGGCCCCTGCGCGCTCGACGGGCTCCTTGGTGGCGCCCTCATCCGTCTGCCCGGCCTTCCGGGGCCGCGTGGGCTGCACGAACCGCGCCACGGACACCGAGCCGATGAATCCCAGCAGCGAGACGGCCACGATGACCATCATGTAGTCGGCGTGATCGCTCCAGACCATCTCCAGGGCGATCGCGGAGACCACCACGGAGAGCAGGACATCGCTGGAGAGCACCCGATCCAGCAGCGAGGGCCCCTTCACCAGGCGGTACAGCACACCGGCGGCGGCGCCGGCGAGCATCACGAGGCACACGGCCATGACGATGGTGCTCATCGGCTCCGCTCCTCTTCGCGTCGTCCGTCTCGGGCCCTGCGGGCGTAGCCCGCCCAGCTGCGCAGCACGGCACGCGGGCTGCGCCTGCGCCCCTTCGCCACATCCTCGCGGCGCAGGGCCGCGTAGTCCTCCGGCGAGCCCATCATGCGAAGCCAGGCCGCCTCGGTATTGCGCACGCTCTCCCGGAAGTGCTCGATGTCCTCATCGCCGTGCACGTCCAGCACGTGGAAGTACAGGATCGCATTCGGGCGGTCCACCTCCAGCAGCACCGAGCCCGGGATCAGACCCGTGGTGCTGCCGGTGGCCGTGAGGATCAGATCCGAATGCGAGCGCAGCTGCACGGCCGTGACCGCCGACGAGGCGCGCGGCCCATGTGCGATCACGGTCCACATGACCTCGAAGCTGGCCCGGGTGACCTGCCACAGAAAGGTCAAGGCCAAGGTCACGGCATGCACCGCGTTGAACCGGCTGGACAGCTGCACCGGCGGCAGCGCCAGGGCTCGGGTGACCAGCAGGGCCAGGACCAGGCCCACCAGGAGGTTCTTGGCCGTCAGCTCCCCCCACAGCACCGCCCACACGAGCATGAGCCACAGGATCAGGGGGACCTCCACGGCCCAGCGGTGTTCGCGCCTGCGCGGCGGGACGGAGCCCGACCCGCGCGGTGCCCCTCGGGATGTCGCAGTCGAGCTCACTGGTCTGCCTCCTCGGAGTGCTCGGCCTCAGGGCTGGGCTCGGAGCCCTTGGGCGAGGGCCGGGAATCCGTGCCGTCGTAGACCTCCTGCTGGATCCCGGCGCCGCTGTCCTGGCCCACATCCTCCCCGTACTGCTCGCCCTCAGGCACCACCGGGGCCGTGGCATCCGAGTTCGGATCCTGGTCGTCGTCCACGACGCCGCGCGGCCCAGACCCCTGACCGAAGACCGCCTCGACGTAGCGCTGCGGTTGCCCCAGGTTCTCGGCGGCATTGTCGGCCAGGGAGAACAGCGGCCCGGCGAAGACGGTGAGCGCCGCTCCGACGGCCACGAGCACCCCGGTGGGCAGCACCATGGACAGGGGCATGAGCTGCACATTGCTGCGACCGGCCCAGCGGCCCCCGCCCTCCGCCTTCATGGACACTGACGCGCTGGAGCGAGGTCCGTGCTCGCGGGCCCCCTCCCGGGAGACGAGCAGGACCGGATCGGGGTAGTCGGCATCATCGGCAGCGCGCAGGAAGGCCTTGTTCCAGATGCGCATCAGGGCCATGAGCGTCAGCAGCGACGTGAGCACGGAGCCGGCGATCACGACCCAGACGGCCCAGCCGCCCTGATCGGTGCCCGCCTGGATCAGGGCCACCTTGCCGAGGAAGCCGGAGAACGGCGGGATGCCGCCCAGGTTCAGGGCCGGGATCATGAACAGCAGGGCCAGCAGCGGGGACAGGACGACCAGCCCGCCCAGGCGGTCGGTGCTGGTGGACCCGCCGCGGCGCTCGATCAGACCGGCTACCAGGAAGAGGCTGGTCTGGATGATGATGTGGTGGACCACGTAGTAGACCACCGCCGCCAGCGCGGCCTGGGAGCCCACGGAGATGCCGAAGATCATGTAGCCGATGTGGCTGACCAGCGTGAAGGACAGCAGGCGCTTGATGTCGATCTGGGCCAGGGCCCCCAGGATGCCCACGATCATCGTGAGCAGCGAGACCCACAGCAGCAGCTGATCCGCTCTCTCCCCGGGGAACAGCAGGGTCTCCGTGCGGATGATCGCATAGACGCCCACCTTGGTGAGCAGGCCCGCGAACACGGCGGTCACGGGGGCGGAGGCCGTGGGGTAGGAGTCCGGCAGCCAGAAGGACAGCGGGAAGACCGCTGCCTTGATGCCGAAGGCGATCAGCAGCATCAGGTGCAGCTGCATCTGGGTGCCCACCGGCAGATCGGCGAGCTTGACGGCCAGATCGGCCATGTTCACTGTGCCCGTGGCCGCGTAGATCATCGCGATCGCGATCAGGAACAGGACCGAGGAGATCACGGACACGACCACGTAGGTCACGCCGGCCCGGATGCGCTGGGTCGTCCCGCCCATGGTCATCAGCACGTAGGAGGCCATCAGCAGGATCTCGAAGCCCACGTAGAGGTTGAACAGATCCCCGGCCAGGAACGCGTTGGAGACGCCGGCGACCAGGATCAGGAACGTGGGGTAGAAGATGGAGATGGGGCCGTCGTCATCGCCGTCGGCGATGCCCTGCCCGGTTGCGAACAGCAGCACCGTGAGCGAGACCAGGGTCGAGACCACGAGCATGATGGCCGAGAGCTGATCCAGCACCAGCACGATGCCGAACGGCGCCTGCCACCCGGCGATGTTGATCGAGGTGGGTCCGGACTCCCACGCCTCGGCCAGCACGAGGCACTCGGACAGCAGCGTCAGCGACAGCGACATGATCGCCACGAAGCGCTGCGTCCGGTTGCGGTGCACCAGCAGCAGCGACAGCGCCGCGCCCAGGAACGGCAGGATGATGGCCAGCGGGGCGAGCTGGATGATGTCGAAGCTCATCGCCGGTCCTCCTTGCGCTGGCGCCGCCGTTCAGCGGACTCCTGCTCCCTGCGGTGGCGTGCCAGCTCCTCGGCCCTCTCCTTCTCGTGCTTGTCGATCTCGTCGTCGTCGAACTCCGAGTCCTCCTCGGGGACCTCGGCATCCAGCTCCTCGTCGTAGGAGGACTGGACGGCCACGCGGCGGTCCGCGGCGTCGTCGGTGATCTCATCGCGGTGGGAGAGCACCCAGGAGCGGTAGATCATGCCCAGCAGGAACGCGGTGATCGCGAAGCCGATCACGATCGCCGTGAGCACCAGCGCCTGCGGCAGCGGATCCGAGTACGCCCTCGGGTCCAGCCCGGAGTCGTAGAGAGGCGAGCGCCCCGGCAGCCCGCCGGTGTGCAGCAGCAGCAGATTCGTGCCGTTGGTCAGCAGCATGATGCCCAGCAGCACGCGGGTCAGGGAGCGCTCCAGCAACATGTAGACGCCCACGGCGTAGAGCACGCCCATGACCACCAGCAGGGTGAGGTTCAGGCTCATCGTCGTCCCTCCCCCGTCCGGTCGTCGTCGGTGCTCGAAGCCCGGCCGGCGCCCAGGATCTGCTCCCGGCGCATGCCGCCCCCGAAGTCCTTGAGCTCGGTCTCGGAGACCTTCACGTCCTGCGTGGCGTCGCTCTCGGTCAGGTCGACGTCGTCGCTGGCCTCCTCGCGCAGCACGGTGATCGCCCCGGTGCTTCCCGGCTCCGAGGAGGGACGGCGCACCACGCGGATGCGCGCACCGCCGCGACCGGCGGCACGACGACGACGGCGCAGCGCCTCGTCCTCGGTGTGCCGATCGATCTGCCCGCCGAGCGAGCGCAGGACGTCCAGGACCATGCCCACGACCACCAGGTACACGCCGATGTCGAAGATCATGGCGGTCACGAACTTCACGTGGCCAATGATCGGCCAGTCCGCTTCGAGCGTGTAGCTCTGCATGATCGAGCCGCCGAAGAAGATCGGGGCGATCGCGTACACCGCGGCGATGGCCAGGCCCAGGCCCAGCATGGTGCCCGCGTTGATGGGCGTGGAGCGCCACAGCTCGTAGCGCCCGCCGGCGAGATAGCGCAGTGTGAGCGCCAGGCCCGCGGTCAGACCGCCGGCGAAGCCGCCGCCGGGGAGGTTGTGCCCGGCGATCAGGAAGTACAGCGAGACCATGATGATCGTGTGGAACAGCAGCCGGGTGACGATCTCGAGCACGATCGAGCGCCGCTCCGGGGACAGCGTGCGACCGGCAACGATGTAGGGGTCGTCCTCGTCGCCGCGGAAGGACCGCGAGGCGCGGTCGAACTCCGTCTCGAAGCTGCGCGCGGTGATCTCGGCGCGCTGGCGGATCTGGCGGATCTGCCCGGTGCTGGGCTGGGCGGCGGCGTGCGGGCGGTCGCGGCGACCGAGCACGAAGATCAGCGAGGCGATGCCGGTGGCCGCCAGGACCAGCACGGAGATCTCCCCGAAGGTGTCCCACACGCGGATGTCCACGAGCAGCACGTTCACGACGTTCGCTCCGTCGCCGTCCTCGTAGGCCAGCCGCGGCATGGCGAACGAGATCGGGGACTCGGTGCGCGAGGCCATGGAGAACGCGGTCAGCAGCATCATGAAGGCGCCGAAGAGGATCGCGATGATCGCCCGCGGCAGACGGCTGCGATCGGCCTTGCGGTCCCACACCGGTGCCGGCAGGGTCCGCAGCGCGAGCACGAAGGCCACCAGGGCGATGGTCTCCACGAGGGTCTGCGTCAGGGCGAGGTCCGGGGCGCCCTGCAGGGCGAAGGTCAGCGCCAGGCCGTAGCCCGTGACGGAGACCAGCAGAACCGCCAGGAAGCGCTTGCCCGCGCGAAGCACGGCCAGGCAGGCTCCGATGATCAGTGCGGCCGCCACGAGCTGGCCCCACGAGTCCGCGATGCGCATGGAGCCCAGCGGCGGGGTCTCGTACAGGAACAGGACGGTGACCGGCACGACGATCGCCGTGATCAGGATGACGGCCAGGTAGAAGCTCAGCGAGCCCCTCTGCGTCTTGCCGGTGACCCACACGGCCAGCTTGTCCAGGGAGTCGATGACCTCGCGGTAGATCCGCTCGGCCGGCCTCATGTGGGGCAGGCCGTGCAGGACGGCGGCCAGCGTGCGGCGGTTGGCATGCAGGACGAGCCCGAGCGCGATGATCCCCAGCGAGATCAGCAGCGCGGCGCTGATGCCGTGCCACAGCGCCAGGTGCAGCGTGGCCTGGCCTGCGAAGTCGTCCACCCAGGGCTGCAGCGAGTGCTCCACCGGCGCGGGCACGAAGCCGTAGGCGATCGTGAGGACCGTGAGGACCACGGCAGGGGCCACGAAGGCGCGAGCTGCGTGGTGGGCCGGGGTGCGCATGGGCCGGCCGTCCTCTCCCACGGGCAGCTGGGCGAACGCGCTGCGCTTGGTCCCGAAGGCGCCCCACACGAAGCGGGCCGAGTACACGACGGTGAACACCGAGCCCAGGACCACGCCGAGCAGGCGGATCCACCCCAGGGCATCCCCGGTGTGCGCCTGGACGTCGTGGACCAGGGTGGCCAGCACCGCCTCCTTGGCCACGAATCCCCCGAACGGCGGGATGCCCGCCATCGACGCAGCGGCGACGATCGCCACGACCAGCAGCACGGGCATCTGCCGACCAAGCCCGGAGAGCTTGCGGATATCGCGGGTGCCGGTCTCGTGGTCGATGATCCCCACCGTGAGGAAGAGGGTCGCCTTGAACAGGGCATGGCCCACGAGCAGGGCCATGCCAGCCAGGGCGGCGTCGGGTGTGCCGACGGACAGGACCAGGACCATGAAGCCCAGCTGGGACACGGTGCCGTAGGCCAGCAGCAGCTTGAGGTCGTACTGGCGCATGGCGACCCAGCCGCCGAAGACCATGGTGCCCGCGCCGAGCGTGAGCAGCATGGGCTGCCAGGCTGCGGTGTCCGAATAGCCCGGGGCCAGCCGCGCCACCAGGTAGACGCCGGCCTTCACCATGGAGGCGGCGTGCAGATAGGCCGAGACCGGTGTGGGGGCAGCCATGGCCTCAGGCAGCCAGAAGTGGAACGGGATCAGCGCCGACTTGGTCACAGCGCCCACGAGCAGCAGTGCGATCGCGACGTCGATGATCGGCCCGCGCGAGCCCAGCTGCGGGCCCATGGCCACGAGCTCGGAGATCCGGTAGGTGCCGGCGGACTGGCCCAGCAGGATGACGCCCACCAGCATGGTCAGACCGCCGGCAGTCGTGATGATCAGCGCCTGCATGGAGGCGCGACGGGCCGAGAGCCGCACACGGGCATAGCTGATGAGCAGGAACGACAGGACGGTCGTGATCTCCCAGAAGATGAACAGCAGCAGGAGGTCGTCGGCCACGACGAGTCCGTACATGGCTCCGGCGAAGGCGACCAGCTGCGCGCCGAACGATCCGGTGTCCGGGGAGTCCTCGGAGAAGTAGCGGGCGCAATACGCCAGCACGAGCGCGCCGATGCCCAGCACGATCAGCGACATCACCCAGGCCAGGGAGTCCGTGCGCAGGGCGATCGCCAGATCCAGGGTGGGCAGCCAGGGGATCACCTGCTGCCACTGCCCGGAGTGCGCGGGCCCGCCCTGCAGCAGCACCCAGACGAAGGAGGCCGCCGGCACCGCCGCGATGACGTAGAAGGCGGATCGGCCGAAGCGGCTGAACAGGGACGGTGCGAGCAGAGCGATGGCTGCGTGGGCGATCAGCACTGCCAGCACGTGCGCCTCCGCTGCGATTCGAGGTGTCGGCGCCGACAGAGCGCGGCTTCCCGGATCGGCGCCCGAGGGACCGGTTCCGGGGCACGGCTGGAGGCGCCTTGTGGGGAACTGCTTCAGCAGATTATCAATCACCGGCGGTCCCCGGCGCGCGCGGGCCGGTCTTCCCCTCGTCGCGAACTCGTCCGCTGGGTCCCTCCGGCTCTACTCTTCAGCATCATGGATGCCTCTGCGCGGACCTCGGCCAGCTCTCCGGTGCCTGCTGCCCGACTGTCCCCCGCCGGAGACGGCGCCCTGCGCTCCTGGTACCTCTACGACGCCGCGATCTCGGTCATCGATGCGCTGATGATCACGTTCGTCTTCGGGACGTACCTGACGTCAGGGTCCTTCGGCAGCACCGAGCACGCCACGCAGATGCTGTCCCGGGGAACGGTCGTGGCCGCGGTGATGATCGCCGTGGCGGCTCCGCTGATCGGCTGGCTCTCCGACCGCAGCGGCCGCCGATCGACCGGCATCGCCGTGTTCACGGGGATCTGCGCGGCGTGCACGGCAGCCTGCTTCCTCGTGCGCCCCGAGGAGCAGCTGCTCATGCTCGGCGTCGTCCTGCTCAGCGCCGCCAACGCGGCCAAGGAGCTCGCCGTCGTGGACTACTACGCGGCCCTTCCCGGGCTGACCTCCCCGGAGTCGATCGGACGCGTTAGCGGACGCGGCTGGGCTATCGGCTACATCTTCTCGATCCTGGCCACCGCGTTCGTGCTGTTCGGCTTCATCACGCCCGGCTTCGTGGGGCTGCCCACGCACGAGGCCCTCAACGTCCGGGCGGTCGCCCTGTTCTGCGCCGTGTGGTGCGTCGTCCTGGCTGTCCCGCTGATCGTGAGCCTGCGCCGCATCGAAGTCCGGTGTCCCAGCCACCGGGCCCCGGGCACCGGCGGCGGAGCTCTGGCTCCCTACCGGGAGATCGTGCGCATGGTGGTCCACCTCTGGCGCACAGATCGTCGGGCGCTACACTTCCTCGCGGCCTCGGCCGTGTTCCGCGACGGCCTCTCCGCCGTGTTCGCCTTCGGCGGCCTGATCGCTGCGGGGACCTTCGGGTTCAGCCTCACCGAGGTCATGATCTTCGCGATCGCGGGCAACCTGATCGCGGGCCTCGGTGCATTGCTGGGCGGCCAGCTCGACGACCGCCTGGGTCCCAAGCCGGTGATCGTCGCCGCACTGGCCCTGGTCGCCGTGGCCGGCACCGCCCTGATGCTGCTCGAGGGCAAGGGGGCCTTCTGGGTCTGCGGCCTGGCGCTGTGCGTGGCGGTCGGCCCGGCCCAGGCCTCGTCGCGGTCCTATCTGGGGCGGCTGACCACCGAGGGCACGGAGGGCTCCCTCTACGGGCTCTACGCCACGACCGGGCGAGCGGTGAGCTTCCTGGCCCCGCTGCTGTTCGGGACGGCCATCGGCGTCTTCGGTGAACAGCGCTACGGGATCCTGGGCATCGTGGCCGTCGTCCTGCTGGGCCTTCTCATGATGATCGGGCTGCCCACGCGGCCCCGGCCCGCCGTGACCGCCGCCGAAGCGGTCTCCACCGCGCACACCGCCTGAGTCCTGCAGCATGCGGCTGCGCACAGCAGCCCGCGCCGCCCGAGTGCTCCTCAGCGCGGCAGCCGCGTGCGGTGGAAGCTCAGGTGCGAGCGCGAGGCCGTGGGCCCGCGCTGGCCCTGGTAGCGGTTCTGGTGATCGCCCGTGCCGTAGGGCTCCTCGGCGGAGGACGAGAGCCGGAAGAAGCACAGCTGCCCGACCTTCGAGCCCGGCCACAGCTTGATCGGCAGCGTGGCCATGTTGGACAGCTCAAGGGTCACATGCCCGGAGAAGCCGGGGTCGATGAAGCCCGCGGTCGAATGCGTCAGCAGGCCCAGGCGCCCCAGCGAGGACTTGCCCTCCAGCCGGGCGGCGATGTCATCGGGCAGGCTCACGCACTCGTAGGTGGCCCCCAGCACGAACTCGCCGGGGTGCAGCACGAAGGGCTCGTCCGGATCGACCTCCACGAGCCGGGTGAGCCCGGGCTGCTCGAGCGACGGATCGATCACGGCGTGCTTGTGGTTGTCGAAGAGCCGGAACCACCGGTCCAGGCGGACGTCGATGCTCGAGGGCTGGATGAGGTCGAGGTCGCAGGGCTCGAGCCGGACCCGCTGGGCCTCGAGCTCGGCGCGGATGTCGCGGTCGGAGAGCAGCACGGCTGCCACGGTAGCCCACCCAGGCACCCGGCGCATTGGCGCCGAGTCGTGCACTGCGCTAGAGTCGGCGTTCGTCGCGCGGCTGTAGCTCAATGGTAGAGCGCACGCTTCCCAAGCCTGATACGCGGGTTCGATTCCCGTCAGCCGCTCTCTCGTCGGTCTGCACCGACAGCGCCCGCAGCCCCTCGGACTGCGGGCGCCTCTCATCTGCACCGACGCCGGCAGCACCGACAGCGTCACAGCGGGCAGATCGCTCGAGCATGCCGCCTGCGGCATATCCGCTCCTCCCGAAAGGCAGCCATGCTGCGCACCATGTTCACCGGAAAGATCCACCGCGCGACCGTGACCCACGCGGATCTGCACTACGTGGGCTCCGTGACCGTCGACCTCGATCTGCTCGAGGCCGCCGACATCCTGCCGGGCCAGCTGGTCCAGATCGTCGACATCACCAACGGCGCGCGCCTGGAGACCTACACGATCCCCGGCGAGCGCGGCTCGGGTGTGATCGGCATCAACGGGGCGGCCGCCCACCTCGTGAGCGTGGGCGACCTGGTGATCCTGATGGCCTACGCCCAGATGGACGACCAGGAGGCCCGCACGTACGAGCCGCACGTCGTTCATGTCGATGGCGGAAACCGCATCGTGCACCTGGGTCAGGACC
The DNA here is from genome assembly GCF_025149945.1 of Kocuria sp. p3-SID1428. Lineage (GTDB taxonomy): Bacteria > Actinomycetota > Actinomycetes > Actinomycetales > Micrococcaceae > Kocuria. The sequence continues at coordinate 29,026 of NZ_JALXVH010000015.1, forward strand.
CCGCCGAGGCCGTCGTCGGGGACGTGAAGACCCCCGATCATGCCGTGAGCTCCCCGGCAGCGCGCGCCGAGCTGGACGAGCGGATCGGCTCGGACGGGCGCGACTGAGTTGGCCGGGGTCCTCGCGGGATTCGCGGTCATCTGGATCATCATCCTGGTGGGCGCCGTCGTCTCCCGCGCGGGCGTCCTGGGCGATGCCGGGCAGCGTTCCCTGAGCGCGTTCTCCTTCTGGGTGGCCTCGCCCTGCCTGCTCTTCCTCACGGTCTCCGGAGCGGATGTCTCCCAGATCTTCTCCGCCCCGCTACTCGTGGCGCTGGTCTCCGCCTGGGCCACCGCCTCGCTGTGGTGGGCCTTCGCCTTCGCCCGTCGCAGCCTGCGCCGACGCGACGAGCGCGACCGGGCGGCGGCGTCCGCACCTCGGAGCCCCGAGGCGACGGAGGCGCACGCTGCCGATCCCCAGGACGCACCCATAGAGCGCGCGGAGACCGTCGAGCACCGCGGGGCGCAGGGCGGGCGCGACCGGCTGGGCTCCGTGATCATGTCTGGGCAGTCCGCCTCGATGGTCAACTCGGCCAACCTGGGCATCCCGCTGACGACCTTCGTGCTGGGCGACGCCTCCGCCGTGGTGCCCGTGATCCTGTTCCAGCTGGCCATCTACACGCCCATCTACCTCGCCCTCATGGACATCGCGGTGCTCGGGCGCCGCCCGAACCCGCTGTCGCTGCTGCGCTCGGTGGCCACGAATCCCATGATCCTGGGCTCGCTGCTCGGCGTGGTCTTCTCGGCCACCGGCTGGCAGCTGCCGACCGTGGCCCACCAGCCGATCGAGCTGATCTCCGGGGCGGCGATCCCTTGCATGCTCGCCGCGTTCGGGATGTCACTGGTCTCCCACCGCCCGCTGCAGGGCACACGCGCCCACCGCTGGGAGGTCGCGCTGCTCTCCGCGCTGAAGCTGATCGTCCAGCCCGTCCTGGCCTGGCTGTTCGGCCTCGCCCTGGGCCTGGACGGCGCCATGCTCTACGGCGTTGTCCTCATGGCCGCGCTGCCCACCGCCCAGAACGTCTATGTGGCAGCCGTGCGCTATCGCAGCGCCGAGGCGGTCACCCGCGATGTGGTGCTCGTGACCTCCGTGGCCGCCATGGGGACCATGGCCGTCGTGGCCCTGCTGCTCGCCTGAGCCGCCCCCGTTCACCTCTCATTTCGCGAGCTCCGGGGGCTCGCCCAGATGATTGTGTGCCAATTCACATCCGGGAGTACTCTGGGGCGTCGAGGTGCCCGCCGTGTCCACGGTGCGCCTCGCACGAATCGAGCACACGGAGGACCCTCGTGAGAGCAGAGCACCATCGGCGACGACTGCGCACCGCAGCGCTCGCCTCGATCGGAGCACTGATGCTGGCGGGCTGCGCATCTGATGATGACGGCCCCGCCGAGCTGACGTGGTACATCAATCCCGACAACGGCGGCCAGGCCACCATCGCCGAGCAGTGCTCCGCGGACTCCGGAGGGGCCTACACCATCAAGACCTCACTGCTGCCGCGCGATGCCGCCACGCAGCGCGAGCAGCTGGCCCGCCGCCTGGCCGCCGGCGACAAGTCCATGGACATCATGTCCCTGGACCCGCCCTTCATCCCCGAGCTGGCCGAGCCGGGCTTCCTGGCCGCACCGCCGCAGGAGCTCGTGGACTCTGCCACGGCGGACACCCTCGAGGGCGCCAAGACGGGCGCCCAGTGGAACGGCGAGTACGTCTCCGTCCCCTTCTGGGCCAACACGCAGCTGCTGTGGTACCGCAAGTCCGTGGCCGAGGCCGCCGGGCTGGACATGTCGCAGCCCGTCACGTGGGACCAGATCATCACCGCCGCAGGCGAGCAGGACAAGTACCTGGGAGTGCAGGGCGTGCGGGGCGAGTCCATGACCGTGTGGGTCAACAGCCTCGTGGAGTCCGCCGGCGGCTCGATCGTGGAGGGCGACCCCGCCTCGGTCGACACCCTCCAGCTCGCACTCGACACCGACGAGGGCCGCAAGGCCGCCGACATCGTCGGCACGATCGGGCAGGAGGGCCTGGGCGGTCCGGGCATCGACACCCAGGACGAGAACGCCTCCATGGAGCAGTTCCGCGGCGAGAAGGGCTCGTTCATGGTGAACTGGCCGTTCATCTACTCGGCCACCCAGGGTGCGGTCGAGGAGGGCGCGGTCGAGCAGTCCGTGCTGGACGACATCGCCTGGACCACCTGGCCGCGCGTGGACGCGGACACCCCGTCCGCTCCCCCGCTGGGCGGCATCAATCTGGGTGTGGGCTCCAGCTCCGAGCAACAGGATCTGGCCTGGGAGGCCGTCGAGTGCATCTCGGATCCGGCCAACCAGGCGCAGTACATGGTCTCCGACGGCAACCCAGCCTCCTCCTCGAGCGCCTACGAGGACAAGACCGTGCAGGAGGCCTACCCCATGTACGAGGCCATCCGCGAGTCCCTGGACGACGCCGCACCGCGCCCGCAGACCCCGTACTACAACGAGATCTCCTCCGGCATCCAGCAGGAGTGGACCCCGATCCATGAGGTCACCGAGAGCACGCCTGCGAACTCGCAGGAGTTCATCGAGTCCGTCCTGAAGGGAGAGTCGCTGCTGTGAGCACCTCGACTCAGGGCCGTCATCGGCCCGATGCCGCTCCGGTCTCCGACCGGCTGAAGTCCGAGCGCCGCCTCGGCTGGCTGCTGGCCGGTCCGGCCTTCGCGGTCATGCTGCTGGTGACCATGTACCCCATCCTCCAGGCGCTGTTCGACTCACTGTTCTCCTACCGCCTCACGGCTCCGAGGGACCGCGAGTTCATCGGCCTGCAGAACTACTGGACGGTCCTCACCGACGGCGTGTTCTGGAAGGACCTGGGCATCACGATGCTCATCACCCTCGTGACCGTGGCCGTGGAGCTCGTGCTCGGCTTCGCCCTGGCGCTGGTCATGCACTCGGCGATCAAACAGCTGCGCGGCCTGCTGCGCACCGTGATCCTGGTGCCCTACGGCATCATCACCGTCGTGTCGGCCTTCGCCTGGTTCTACGCCTTCGACATCAACACCGGCTACGTCAACGACTGGTTCTCCTGGCTGCCGGTCATCGGCCCGGACTTCAACTGGTTCGGCCAGGGCTGGTCCGCGCTGCTGGTGATCATGGCCTCCGAGATCTGGAAGACCACGCCGTTCATCTCCCTGCTGCTGCTCTCGGGCCTGGCGCAGGTGCCGAACGAGCTCGGCGAGGCCGCCAAGGTCGACGGCGCCGGGTGGTGGGAGCGCATGGTCAAGGTGACCCTCCCCTCCATGAAGGCCGCCATCATGGTCGCGGTCGTCTTCCGCGCCCTGGACGCCTTCCGCATCTTCGACAACATCTACATCATGACCAACGGCCAGTACGGGACCGAGTCGCTGTCGCTGCTGGCCTACCGCACCTCGATCACCCGTCTGGAGATCGGCCTCGGCTCGGCGGTCTCCGTGATCCTGTTCATCTGCGTCCTGCTGATCGCCCTGGTGGCCATCAAGGGCTTCAAGGTGGACCTCACCGGAAGGAAGGGCTGACCCCATGACCGGCAAGCAGAAGCTCGGCTGGGCGGTCATCACCGTCCTCGTCCTCGTGTGGTGCCTCTTCCCGGTGCTCTCGATCCTCATGAACTCGTTCAAGTCCCCCTCGGACCTGACCTCGGGCGGCTTCGTGCCCTCCGATTTCACGTGGGAGAACTACGAGATGATCTTCGTGGGCTCGGCCCAGGACCTCTTCGTCCCGGCGCTGCGCAACTCGATCGGCATCACGCTGATCGCCACGGCGGTCGCCGTGGTGCTGGCGACCCTGTGCGCCTACGCCATCGCCCGCCTGGACTTCCGCGGCAAGTCGCTGATCCTCACGACCTCCCTCATGGTCTCCATGTTCCCCGTCGTCTCGATCGTGACCCCACTGTTCAACATGTGGCGCCAGATCGGGCTCTACGACACCTGGCTGGGCCTGATCCTGCCGTACCTGTCGCTGACCCTGCCGATCTCCATCTGGACGCTGGCGGCCTACTTCCAGCAGATCCCGTGGGACCTGGACTCCGCGGCCCAGGTCGACGGCGCCACGACCCTGCAGTCCTTCCGCAAGGTGATCGTGCCCATGGTGACCCCGGGCATCTTCACGACCGCGATCATCGCGTTCTTCATCGCCTGGAACGACTTCGTGTTCGGCATCGGCCTGACCTCGACGTCGGCGGCCCGCCCCGTGCCGGCCGCGCTGGGCTTCTTCACCGGCGCCTCGCAGTTCGAGGATCCCGCCGGAGCCATCTCCGCCGCCGCGATCGTGGTCACCATCCCGGTGGTCCTGCTGGTGCTGCTGTTCCAGCGCCAGATCGTCTCCGGCCTGACCCAGGGCGCCGTCAAGGGCTGATCGCCCGCCACGGCCCCGAACCCACACTTCCTCCCCACGAGAGGCGCACAGCACCATGGCATCCATCACGATGAACAACCTGATCAAGAAGTATGACGACGGCTTCCCCGCCATCAAGGGAGTCAGCATCGATGTCGCCGACGGCGAGTTCCTGATCCTCGTCGGCCCGTCCGGCTGCGGAAAGTCCACCCTCCTGCGCATGGTCGTGGGTCTGGAGGACATCACCGACGGCGAGCTGCGGATCGACGGGACCCGCGTCAACGAGAAGCAGCCACGAGAGCGCAACCTCTCGATGGTCTTCCAGAACTACGCCCTGTACCCGTTCCTGACCGTGTACGAGAACATCGCGTTCCCGCTGCGCCTGGCCAAGGGCTCGGACAAGCTCTCCGAGGACCAGATCGACGCCAAGGTCCGCGAGGCCTCGCGCCTGCTGGATCTCGACGATCACCTGGAGCGCAAGCCCGGCAACCTCTCGGGCGGCCAGCGCCAGCGCGTGGCCATGGGCCGTGCGATCGTGCGCGAGGCCGACGCCTTCCTGTTCGACGAGCCGCTGTCCAACCTGGACGCCAAGCTGCGCGGGCAGATGCGCACCGAGATCGCGCAGCTGCAGCGCCGTCTGGGCATCACCTCGCTGTACGTGACCCACGATCAGACCGAGGCCATGACCCTGGGCGACCGCGTGGCCGTGCTGAAGAAGGGCGAGCTGCAGCAGATCGCCTCTCCGCGCGAGCTCTACGAGCAGCCCGTCAACCTGTTCGTGGCCGGGTTCATCGGCGCCCCGTCGATGAACTTCCTGCCGGCCCATCGCAACGGCGACGTCTTCGTGACGCCGCTGGGCGAGATCCCGGTCCCGGCCCACGCCCAGGGCCGTCTGGACTCGGCCGGCGAGCTGCTCGTGCTGGGCGTGCGCCCGGAGCACTTCGCGGATGCCCGCGACGTCGCCGACACCCCGTGGTCGGCCAAGGGCGCCACGTTCGACGCCGAGCTCTCGCACACGGAGTGGCTGGGCAACCAGCAGTACGGCTACGTGCAGTTCGAGCAGGACCGGGACGTCAAGGACAAGCTCGACGAGCTCGCCCGCGACCTGGACGCCGATGAGATGCCCGCCCAGGTGGTCGTCGAGCTGCCCGCCAGCTCGCGCGTGCGCGGCGGCTCGCAGGCCAGGCTGTGGCTGAACACCGCCAAGATGCACGTCTTCGACCCGCAGACCGGCGAGAACCTCACCCGCGACGAGGAGGCAGGCGCCGAGCTGACCCGCGAGGCCAATGAGGAGCGCAAGGCCGACATCGAGCGGATGCGCAGCCAGGACGCCTGATCCGCCCTCCGGCATGACGACAGCGGCCGGTCCTCCCCTCCTGGGAGGACCGGCCGCTGTCGTCGTGGCAGGTCGCCGGCCGGTGCTCCGACGGCCCAGCGGTGCCGACACTCGGCGCCCCGGCTGGACCGGGTGCTCAGCCCTGGTGCCAGGCCATCCACACCAGCAGCAGGACCGCGGCGATCGCAGCCAGCCCCGTGAGCAGCGGACGCAGCCAGGGCAGGCGCATGAAGGGGCCCACGAGCCGCGGCCAGGTCTTCGCCATGTGCGCGGGGCTGGCCTGGGCGAAGCGCTCGGTCTTCACCCCCAGGTGCTCCGTGAGGCGGTCGATGGACTTCCGGTCCCAGATCGTGCCGTCCATGCGGAACAGGCGCCGACCGGCCTCGTCTGCGACCCAGAGGTAGGGCCGTGCCACGCCGCGGCGGCGCCGGTGCCCGTCGGCGCCGGTGCGCGCTGGGCGGCGCAGGGACTCCACGACCACCAGCCGCTCGATCTTCGCCCGCTCCATCGTGTGGAAGCCGATCGTGCGGGAGCCGAGCACGTGGGTGGGCGTGATCGCCACCGTCACGGGACGCAGCCAGCGCCACGCGCTGAACCCGCAGACCACGATCACCACGGCCAGCACGATGGTCCCCAGCGGCGCCGGGCGGCGCAGCCAGAGCACCGTCAGGCACAGCAGGCCGAGCACGAGCGCGGGCAGGCAGGCCAGCAGCCGGCGGCCCATCGAGCCGATGCGGGGGTGCAGCACCCGCTCGACGGTGCCGTATCTCGCGGGGATCTGCCGGAGGGACTCGGCCATGCGGTGCGGCTCCTTCGAAGCGCGGACGGTGTCATCGATTAGCGTACGGAGGATGGATCAGAACACGGCTGTGCGCAGGGCGATCGGCATGTGGCTGATCCTGCTCGTACTGGCCATGGTCGCCGCGTGGCTGACGATCTCGCTGGTCAACAAGTACATGTACGGCCCCGAGACGGATGTCCGCGCGTACTTCGAGAACCTCCAGGACGGCGACGGAGGCCGCGCCCTGGGCCTGCTCAACGCGCAGGTCGACCCCGAGGACGGCGCCATCCTGCTGGACGGGCAGCCCCTGGCCGCGGCCACCGAGACTCTCGAGGACCTCGAGATCTCGACCGTCTCGCAGGACTCGCAGGAGGCTGTGGTGCGCGCCGAGTTCACCCTGGACGGGCAGCCGCACGCCTCCGAGTACCGGCTGGTGCCGGTGGACACCCAGTGGGGGTTCTTCACGGTGTGGGGCTTCGAGGAATCGGTCCTGCCGTCGGTCACCGTGTCCATGCCCGGGGCCACCAGCGCCGATCTCAATGGGGCCTCGGCGGCGCTGCCGGACTCCGAGCAGCGCTTCGCGGCCTTCCCTCCGGGCGTCTACTCGGCCTCCTACACCTCGCGCTGGGTCGACACCGACCCCGCCTCCGTGGTGCTCACCGATGAGGCGCAGAGCGAGACCATCGCGCTGAAGGCCACCCCGTCCGAGGCTCTGGAGACCGAGATCTCCGAGCAGATCGCCGCCGATCTGAGCACCTGCACCGAGCAGAGCAGCCTGTACCCGAGCGACTGCCCCTTCTCCTACGACTTCGACGGCCGCGTGGACGGAGACGTCGAATGGAGCATCACGCAGCAGCCCGACCCTGCCGTGACGATCGGCGTGGACGGGGGCCGGGACTGGGCGCTGGGCTCCGCACAGGGCACGGCGGAGGTCTCGTTCACCGCGGTCGATCTGTTCGACGGCTCCACCGAGGAGGTCACCGAGTCGGTGCCCTTCACCTACACGGCGGATCTGTCGGTCGATGACGACAGCGTGGAGGTCACCCGCCGCTGACCCGCATCCCCTCTGCCCCTCCCCCGCACCTACGTGCATGCATGCGCTCCAGCGCTCCCACGGCGGGCTGAGGCCTGTAGGCGCCAGGGGATTTCCCGCGCCTGCGTGCCTGCGGGCGCCGCTGCCCACCCCTCACGCACGCAAGCACGTCGGCGCGCGAGAGGTCGGGCGGGCTCAGCCGTTGAGGCCGCGAAGGTCCAGCACGAGGGTGTCCTCGGCCCCCTCAGCGACCGTGAACGGGATCCCCCAGTCCTGCTGGTAGAGGTGGCAGGCGGCGTGGTCGGGGATCTCGCCGCCGGGCTCGCCGTCGCAGGCCGCGGCGCGAGCGGTGATGTGCAGGACCCCTTCGGTGGTGCCGTCGGCCAGCGTGATCTCGCGCTTGAGGCCCTGGGCCGCGCCGCCGCCGTCGAGAAGAGCCTCGGCCGGGGAGGTCGACAGCTTCAGCTGCGTGGGGTCGCCCCAGCGATCGTCGAGCTTCTGCCCCGCCGGAGCCGCGAAGCGGACGTCGATGGTCATGGTGCCGCCGGCGATCGGGGTGCGGCTGCGCTGGGAGACGGAGGCGCCCTCGTCGACCTGCAGCAGCTTCTGCGGCACGGGCAGACGCACCAGACGGTGTCGGTTGGTCTCGACCACGATCAGCTCCGGAGCCTCGCCCGAGCTGTCGATCAGCAGGTCCGACGGCTCGTCGAAGTCGCGCTCGAGCGTGGAGAGCAGGCCCTCGGTCGGATCCCAGCGCCGGATGGCTCCGTTGTAGGTGTCGGCCACGGCGATCGAGCCGTCGGGCAGCACCGCGACGCCGAGCGGGTGCTGCAGACGCGCGTGGGCCGAGTCGCCGTCGCGGAAGCCGAAGTCGTAGAGGCCCAGCCCCGCCGCCGTGCCCACGGTGGACAGAGCGCCGTCCGTGACCTCGATGCTGCGCAGCGCCGAGGACTCGGAGTCCGCCGCCCAGATCGTGCCGTCGGGGGCCTCGACCAGCCCGGAGGTCTGCGCGAACCAGGACTGCTCCGGGGCGCCGTCCACCAGGCCCTCGTCGCCGGTGCCCGCGGCCACGGCGAGCGCGCCGGTGCGGGGCTCGAAGGTGAAGATCTGGTGCGTCCCGGACATGGCGATCACCAGGGTGTCGGCGGCAGCGGACCAGACGACATCCCAGGGCGAGGACAGCGCGACCTCGCACGGGCCGGCCTCCGGGTCGATGTGATCGGCGTCCACGCCCTTGGCGCGCTCGGAGTCCAGCAGCCGCTGCACGCCGCTGCCGGCCAGGGTCGAGACCTCACCGTCGGACAGGCGCACGCCGCGCAGGCGGTGGTTCACGGTGTCGGCCGCGATCAGGTCATAGCCGACCTGCTCGCGCACCCGCTGCGGCAGCAGGGCGAGTCCGCGGGGCTCGTTGAAGCGGGCGGCGGCGGGGTCGCCGTCGGCGTGGCCGCGGGTGCCGTCGCCGATCACGGAGCGCACGGTCTGCAGGTCCGCCTCCATGCGGACCAGGCGGTGGTGGCCGGTGTCGGCCACGACCACGGTGCCGTCCTCGAGGGCCACGGCCTTCTCCGGGAAGCGCAGGTCGCCGTCGGTGGTCTCCGGGGGGACGTAGGGGCCGTCGCCGCGGTGCAGCGTGCCGGCCGCCTCGTGCTTGTCCACGAGCTCCTCGACGAGCGAGACGATCCCCTGGACGTGGCCCTCCCCGGAGAGGTGGGCCACGATGTAGCCCTCGGGGTCCACGACGACCAGTGTGGGCCAGGCTCGGGCGGTGTAGGCGTCCCAGGTGCCCAGCTCGGGGTCATCGAGCACCGGGTGGTGGATCTCGTAGCGATCCACCGCTGCGGCCAGCGCCTGGGGGTCGGCCTCGTGCTCGAACTTGGGCGAGTGCACGCCGACGGTGACCAGGACGTCGGAGAAGCGCTCCTCGAGCGGGCGCAGCTCATCGAGCACGTGCAGGCAGTTGATGCAGCAGAAGGACCAGAAGTCCAGGATCACGATCTTGCCGCGCAGCTTCTGCCAGTCGAGCTCCTGGCCGCCGGTGTTCAGCCAGGCTCGGCCTGTCAGGGCGGATGCTCGGACACGGGACTGCGCGCTCATCTGGGGTCCTCTTCCTCGTGCGTTTCGACGATCCTGGCGCCCGATTGCCTCGGGCCTGCTCGCTGGAACAACCCCCGGCGGGCGCGGGGGTATTCCTGGACCCTAGCCGCGGTCGCGGTCGGCCAGCGACTGCATCATCCGGTTGTAGGCCTCGAGCTCGGCATCGCCGGTGCGCTCGGCCTCGCGGTCCACGCGCCGGTTCTCGCGTCGGCCGTCCATGGCCCACTGGACGGCCACGATGACGGCCAGGATGGCCGTGGGCAGCTCGCCGATGCCCCACATCAGGGCACCGCCCAGCTGCTGGTCCTCGATGGCCGAGGCGCCCCAGGGCCGTCCCATGTTGCCGAACCAGGAGGCCTCCAGCAGGACGTCCATGCCCATGATGGTGACGCCCACGAACGCGTGGTAGACCATCGTGGCGATCAGCAGCACCAGGCGCATGAAGTGCGGCGGGCGGTACGGGATGGGGTCCTGGCCCACGAGCACCAGGGCGAACATGTACCCGGTGAACAGGAAGTGGGCCATCATGAACTCGTGGCCCACGTGATAGCGCAGCGTCACGGACAGCAGGTCCGTGAAGTAGAAGATCACGATCGAGGCCGCGAAGTTCACCGCGGCGAAGATCGGGTGGGTGACCACCTTGCCCCAGGTGGAGTGGACCAGGCGCAGGATCCACTCGCGGGGTCCGCGGGTGCCGTCCTGGCGCGGCTCCAGCGCCCGCAGGAGCAGGGTGACAGGTGAGCCCAGGACCAGGAACACGGGGATGATCATGGTCAGGGACATGTGCTCGACCATGTGCGCGGAGAACAGCACCCGCGCGTAGATGGCCAGGCCGCCAGAGGTCGCGTACATCAGCATGGCCAGCCCCAGGAACCAGGACACCGCGCGCAGCGGCGACCATCGCCCGCCGGTGCGCGCGAGCTTCCACAGCGCCCAGGCGTAGGACAGTCCCAGCACGGCGATGACCGCGACCCACAGCCAGTCGAAGCGCCACATGGTGACCAGGCCCTCGGGCGTGGGCGCCGGGGGCAGCTCGTAGAAGGTGAGGATCCGCGCCGGGGAGGCGTCCTCGGAGAGCTCCTCGGGCACCGGCGGCGCCGAGTTGCCCAGGGCGACGGCCACGCCGATCAGCGCGGCCATGACCACGAGCTCGCCCAGGATGATCTGCCACACGGCCCGCCGGGCCGAGACCCTCCCCTGTTCGAGCGCGGGAATCACCGCTCGGCGGTGCATGAACCCGGCCACGCCCAGCAGCAGGGTCAGCAGGAGCTTGACGAGAGCCAGCACCCCGTAGTCGCTGCTGAGCTGTTCCCAGGTGCCGATGCGCACACCGGCGTTGATGATCCCCGAGGCCAGCACGAGCACGTAGCAGCACAGGGCCAGGGTCGAGAACCGATGAAGCACCACCGCGATCGTGGGGACGCGACGGCCGCGCGCGGCATGCGCGGCATCGGCGCCGCGACGTCCCAGGGTGCCGATCGGCAGCGCCGTGGTCGTGGTGTCGGCGGCCAGCTGCGGCGAGATCCATGCCAGAGCCGCCAGCCCGCCCGCCCACAGGCACACGCCGAGCAGGTGCAGGCCCAGGGAGTTGACCGCTCCCATGTGATCGTCGCCGCCTGCGCTGTGCCCGTTCAGCGCCATGGTCACGATCCCGAGGCAGCCGACGGCCATGGCCGCGGCCAGCCCCAGGCGGGAGCGCAGACCGAAGAGCAGGGTCGTGGTCACGGCCGCGACGATCATGCCGACGGCGATCGCCTGCCCTGTGGGGATCTCGGTCGCGAAGCTCACGAGCTGGCGGGTGTAGTCCGAGCTGGCCGACAGCGCCACCCCGGAGACATCGGCGTAGGTCAGGATCAGCACCGCGACCGAGGCCACGGTCCACACGATCGACGAGGCCCCCGCCAGGGCCACGGTGCGCGCGAAGAGCGGGGACTCAGGCGACTGCGCGAGCTCCCGGGCACGGGGCGTGCGGCGTCCAGCAGCAGGACGCTGCCGGTGCGGGAGGACCGAGACGGCCAGCAGCACGGACCCGAGCGCGACGATCATGCCCGTGTCCCGCAGCGCCTCGGCGACCGGCAGCCCCCAGCGCACCGCCGCACCCGGGTCGGCGACCTCCTGCGGGGCAGAGGCTCCCGAGAAGGCCAGGGCCCCGAGCAGGGCCAGCAGCAGCGCCACGAGCCCCGCGGCGATCCACCACGGGGACAGTCCGTGTGCCGCCGCAGCGTCCCGGTGCGGCGAGGCGGATCCGCCGTGCCCCGGGGCGACCTGTTCGGCGGTGCGCCCGCCCCGGCCTGCGGCCGCGGTCCTTCTGGCCGTGCTGCTCATGCTGTCCTCTCCACCGGCGCGCTGCGCGCCGCGGTCCGTGCTGCTGTGCCCGCTGCCCGAGCGCGCACCCGATCCTGCCCTGCCTGCGGCGACGGCACGATCGGGCGCCGCCGCACGCAGCGCTGTCCCGAGGGTCTCACCACAGCTGCTCTCCCACGAATCCCCCGGGCTCGCAGGCCGGCGGGATCGCGAACACCGATGATCCCACCGGCACGGTCCAGGTGTTGAGCATGTCGAGCTCGTCGAGGCGCTGCTGGATCGGCACGAACTGCTCGGTCGGATCCGCCTGGTAGGAGGCGAACAGCAGCCCGGAGTCGCTGACCCCGCCCTCCGCGCCGCCCTCGGCCGCCAGCCCCTCGGCCCCGCTGACCGGCTGGTCGTAGTTGTAGACCCGCCGGTGGATGCGCACCCGCTGATCGGGGTGCCGTGCTCGGCGCATATGCGCGTAGCCGGAGATCACGGGGAACCCCAGCGGGGTCGTGGCCTCGAAGTCGGGCTCGTCGTGCTCGTGCTCCCCGGTCAGCGGTGCTCCGTCGTCCAGTCTCCGGCCCACGGCGTCCTCACGGCCCACGCGATCCACCTCATCCCAGGTGTCCAGGTTCATGTGGATCCGACGCAGCACCAGCGACGTGCCGTCCCGGATCCACGGCTCGAACGCGTCCTCGCCCTGACCCCACACGATCCGCTCGTGCTCGTCGGTGCCCGCGGCGGTGTCGACGGTGCCGTCGACCTGCCCGAAGAGGTTGCGCGGCGTGGTCCCCGCCGGTTCAGCGCCGGCCGCCGTGCGGAATCCGTTCTGCACCCAGCGAACCGTCCCGAAGCTGCGGACGTCCTTGAGCAGCACGCGCTGGGCATGGGCCATGGTGAGGGGGTCCTCGCAGCACAGCTGCAGCAGAAGGTCGCCGTGGCTCCAGCGCGGCTGCAGCCGATCGACCGAGAACTCGGGCAGCGGGGCCAGCCACGATGGCGCGGCCTCCGGAGCCAGCAGCCGCATCAGTCCGGGGCCGAAGCCGAAGGTGACCGTCAGCCGAGAGGGGTTCAGCGCCAGCTCGGGCTCCTGATCCCCGATCGGGGCCTCGCCTGCGGTGAGCTCGGCGGCGTCCTGGCTGAGCACCACCAGCATCCGACGGATGTCATCGCGGGTGCTGCCCTCGGCCAGGTCGATGCCCAGGAAGGCGGCGAAACCCTGGGCCGGGGTGTCGATGCCGGCCTGGCGCCCTCCGTGGAACGGCTCGCAGCGCCCGCCGACGAACACGGGTCGGCCTTCGTCGGACGACTGCGCTGCCGAGCGCGACGGCTCGGCCGGCCGGGAGGCGCCGAGGCCCACGGCACCCAGGCCGGCGGCGGCAGCAGCGCCCACGCCGCCGCCGGCGGCGAACAGCCCGCGACGGGACAGGCCCCGCGAGGAGGCAGAGCCGTCCTGCGGCGCACCCGCCGCGGACCAGGGCGGCTGCGCTGAGCCGCCCCCGTCCGCGGCCGGATCCTGCTCCCGGGCGCGGGGCCCTGGAGCAGGATCCTGGCCGCGGCGCATCAGGCAGCCTCCTCGCACATGGGCAGTCCCTGAGCGGAGGGGTCCTCCATCGAATCCATCTCGCCCTGGTCCATGCCGTCCATGGAATCCATGGCGGTCTCGGACTCCTCCACGACTTCGCCCGCGCTGGGCTCCTCGCCGGGGGCGTACTCCTCCTGGGCGCCGGTGTAGTCGCGCACGGGCAGCTCGAGAGTCTGCTTCTGGCCGTCCTCCAACTGCAGCTGCACGCTCAGCTCGGTGCCGGCCATGGGCGCGCACTGCAGGTCCATGAGCATGATGTGGTTCCCTCCGGGCACGAGCTCCACGGTCTCCCCCGGCTCGATCACGATCTGGTCCTCGAGGGCCTGCATCCTGGTGGCGCCGGTCTGCGGATCCGCCACGGTCTCGTGCAGCTCCACCACTCCTGCGATGCCGTCGGCGGAGGCACCGGTCAGGGTGACAGCAGTGTCGCCGTCGTTGTGCAGCTGACCGAACGCGGCGGTCATGCCGGAGTCGGCGGCCTTCAGCCACGGCTGCTCGACGCGCAGCAGATCGCCGTCCTGCGCCTGCGCACTGGATGAGGCGGCACCGGAGGCGGCAGCGGTGTCCTGTGCGTCCTGTCCCCCGGCGCAGCCGGCGAGCAGGAACACCCCGCTGGCTGCCACCGCGGCGGGCAGCAGTCGATGGCTTGCGGTGATCTGTGCGCTCATCGTCCCATCCTCCGCATCATCACCACGGCGGCCGCGACCGCGCCGAGCAGCACGACGCTGCCGCCGACCACGAGCCACACGGCCAGACCGGAGCCCTTGTCCTCCGCAGTGTCCGACGCGGACGTGTCGGCCTCAGGGGCGGCGCTGTGCGACGCCTCGTCGGTCTCGGCGGATCCGGCGGCCTCCGAAGGAGCCTCCTGCGTCGGCTCGGCGGACTGCCCGTCGGCAGCGGTCTCGCCCTCGACGGTGTAGTCGTAGGCGCCCTCGATGGGGTGGCCGTCGGAGGAGACCACCCGCCACACCACGGAGTACTCGCCCGCCGCCGAGGCCTCCTCGGACAGCGCCTGGGTCACGGTCCTGCCTGCGATTTCGGGCTCTCCGTCCGTGACATCGGAGCCGTCGGGACCGCTGACGCGGATCTCGAGCCCGACGTCCTGGGGCTCGGCCGAGAAGCCGAGCTGGACCTCCTGCGGCGCCTCGGCGGTCGTGGTTCCGTTCTCCGGAGTGGAGCCGGTGAAGCTGTCGTGGGCCAGAGCCGGTGAAGGCGCCGCGAGCAGGGCGGTGACCGCCAAGCCGCCGGCGACTCGCCGGACAGCGCGCTTCGAGGCGCCCGGGCCGCTGGTCTGTGTGGGATTGCTGGACATGATGATTCCTCCTGTGCCGCGCTCCGCGTGCGGCTGGGCACGCGAGCACGGCCGATGCTGTGCGGTAGCCCTGAACAGCTCTCTGCTGCGCGGGCGGGGATCGTCTCGGATCCGTCGTCGTCTGCCCCGCGGCGCTGCGATGCGCTGCTGCGATGGAGCGCTGTGCCGGGCATGGCCCTAGGGCGCGGACACCAGGGCGCACCGCAGCAGCGGCGGGCCTGCGGGACCGTGCTGCCTTCCGGGCAGCCGGTCTGGTGGAGTCCTTCAGACGGCGATGGCGAACCCCGGCGGCCCTCGATAGCGCTGCCAGGACAGCACCGCACGCGCCCTGGGGAGGACCAGCTGGCCGGTCGGGCGGCAGCGCCAGCGCGGCGGCACCGCGATCACATCCGTGGCCGCGCTGATCAGGCCTCGGGCGCGGATCAGAAGGCTCGCAGCGATCCGCAGTGCCAGCGACTCCCCGTGGCGCAGCACGAGCACCGTCAGGATGCCCGCGGCCACATGCAGGCTCGGCATGAGCCAGGGCCCGAGGGAAGCGGGCAGAAGGACTTCGAGCGCGCTGTGGCCGTGGACGTGAGCGCCAGTGGACTGCAGGACCAGCTCGGGCCCTGCCGAGGCGACCGCATGCCCGGCGTGCGAGGTGTGATCCACGACAGCGCTCATGGTCCCCGAGACGGAGAACAGCCCGTGGAACAGCAGCTGCGAGACGGCCACGGAGAGCATCAGCCCGATCGCGGGCAGCCGCAGACCCGCCAGCAGCATGCACACCGGGGCTGAGAGCGCGATGCACAGCGCCACGAGCAGCGCCGGGGGCCACGGGCCTCCGGCCACGGTATGCCCCAGCACGGCCGCACCCGTTGCCACCGATGCCGCGGTCCAGCCGCGCAGGAGGCGGAGGCAGCGCGCGGTCATCACGTCGGTTCCTCCTTCGGGCCTCGAACGCGGGTGGCGGAGGACGCGGGTCGGCCCTCTCGGCAGTCGATCCACAGTATGACGCGACGGCGGACTCCCCCGCGAATCCCGGCCGCAACCGCAGCCACCGGCTGCCGCGACCCGACAGCCGCGTCGGCCCATCATCCGCACAGGCCCGGAAGACGACTCAGGGCGGCTCCCCCGTGTGGGGGAGCCGCCCTGGATCGCTCAGACCGAGCAGGCCAGCTGCTCAGTCGTACGGCATCACTTGGAGGAGGCCGCAGCCTTCAGCTTGGAGCCGGCCGAGAGCTTCACCGAGTGGCCCTCGGGGATCTCGATGGACTCGCCGGTCTGCGGGTTGCGTCCGGTGCGCGCCTTGCGGACGGTGCGCTCGACGGAGAACCAGCCCGGGATGGTGACCTTCTCGCCCTGGGCGACCGAGGTCTCGAGGACCTCGAAGAGGGCGTCCAGGACGCCGTTCACCTGCGCCTGGGTGGTGTCGGCCTTCTCGGCGATCTCGGCGACGATCTCGCTGCGGTTCTTAGCCATACTGCAGTCCTCCTGAAGATGTGGGGTCTACTCAGTGGCATCTCATCGAGAGATGCCCGCCGAACGGGAAATTACCAGCTCGACTTGGTGATGCCCGGCAACTCGCCCTTGTGGGCCATGTTCCGGAAGCGCACGCGGGAGATCCCGAACTTCTGAAAGGTGCCGCGCGGGCGGCCGTCGATCTGGTCGCGGTTGCGCACGCGGACCGGCGAAGCATTCCTGGGGAGCTTCTGCAGGCCAAGGCGAGCGGCCTCGCGGGCCTCATCCGAGGCGTTCTCGTCGATCAGGGTCTTCTTCAGCTCCGCGCGCTTGTCGGCGTAGCGGGCGACGATGACCTTGCGCTGCTCGTTCTTGGCGATCTTGGACTTCTTGGCCATCTCAGCGCTCCTCGCGGAAATCGACGTGCTTGCGGGCGACCGGGTCGTACTTCTTGAGCACGATGCGGTCCGGGTTGTTCCGACGGTTCTTGCGGGTCACGTAGGTGTACCCGGTGCCGGCGGTGGACTTCATCTTGATGATGGGACGGACGTCCTTATCCTTGGCCATATCAGAACTTCTCCCCTCGTGCCTGCATCTCGGCGACGACAGCATCGATGCCTCGGGCGTCGATGACGCGGATGCCCTTGGCGCTGAGGTTCAGCGTGATGTTGCGGCGCAGGGACGGGACCCAGTAGCGCTTCTTCTGGATGTTCGGGTCGAACCGGCGCTTGGTGCGGCGGTGCGAGTGCGAGATGGTGTGCCCGAAGCCCGGCTGAGCTCCGGTCACCTGGCAATACGCTGCCATTGTGCTCTCCTCCAAATGTCGACGAATGACGGCACGCTGTGGTGCGCGCTGATGCACGGATGCAACTGCGGCAGCGGCCAGGGCGTCCCGTCACCTGAGTACAGCCACCGTTCATGAACCCAGGGCCCACACTCGGGCCCGGCACGGTGGGTAACCGTCAGGGGTCCGCCATGACGACGGTGAAGATCTTGGTGCCGGAAGGTGGACTCCACCACACGACAGCCTTAGATAGTAGGTTGACGCCGGGTTGCCCGCAACTTTCCACATCCCCCCGTACGGGCGGATGCCGCCCCTCCCCGGGTGCCGTCCGGACTCGCGATGGGGCCCGAAACAGGGATGGGGCGAGAGCCCAGTCTAATCGACACGGCGCGGAAGACCAACCGGAGCAGGGTGGGATCACCCACACCCCGCCGCGCGGATCAGCCCTCGACCGGGGGCACCGAGCCGGTGATCCAGGGCGCGGTGGGCGCGTCCGGGTCCATGGTCCGAGGCTGCGAGGGCGCTCCGTCGCGGTCCTGCCTGCGCATCCCGCGCCCGAGGGCCCGGTTCATGACCGCGGACAGCGAGCGCACGCGCTGCGAGCTCTGGATCTCTTCGAGCAGCACGCGGCGGCCCTGATCATCGGCCAGCGGGATGCGCCAGTTCGGGTGCTGCTCGTCGGTGGTCCCCGGCTGGTTCTGCACGCGGCGCTCGCCCACGGCGTCGACGAGCTGGACGCAGTGCAGCAGCGACGGAGCCAGCCCCAGGTAGGCGTGCAGCGCCTCGACGGTCTGCTGCTCGCTCGCCCCCTCGGGCAGCAGCCCCTCGGCTCGGACGGCCTCCAGCCAGCGCTGCAGGGTCTGCTCCGCCTCGGCTCGCTCCTGCTCCACAGGGCGCTCGAGCAGCCCGAGGTCATTGCGCAGATCGACCTGGACCCCCTGGAGGTATCCGGCGGTCGGCGGGAAGTCGTGCGTGCCCACCGAGGCCATGGTCTCCACGCGGTAGTCGCGGGGATCCTTGGGTCCATCGCCCTCGGTCTCGAACCAGAGCACGGAGGTGCCGAGCACGCCCCGGGCGGCCAGCTCCTCGCGCACCCACGGCTCGACCGTGCCGAGGTCCTCCCCCACCACCACCACACCGGCGCGCTGGGCCTCCAGCGCCAGGATGCCGAGCATGGCCTCGTGGTCATAGGAGACGTAGGCGCCCTCGGAGGCGCGGTTGCCCTCCGGGATCCACCACAGCCGGAACAGACCCATGATGTGATCGATCCGGATGCCGCCGGCATGGCGGAAGATCCCGCGCAGCATCTCCCGCCAGGGGCGGTAGCCGGACTCGGCCAGGCGCAACGGGTGCCACGGCGGCTGGCTCCAGTCCTGACCCTGCTGGTTGTACATATCAGCCGGCGCCCCCACGGAGACCCCGCGGGCCAGGGAGCGGTTCAGCGACCAGGCATCGGCGCCGTCCTTGGACACGCCCACGGCCAGGTCGTGCATCACGCCGATGGCCATGCCGGCGGAGACGGCCGCATGCTGGGCGCTGGCCAGCTGCTCGTCGAGCAGCCACTGCAGCCAGATGTAGAAGTGGATGCGGGTTTGCAGGCGCGTGCGGGCCTCGAGCGCATATGGCGAGTCCGGGCCGGCGGCCTCGTCCGCCCACAGCGGCGAGTCCTTGCCGATCTCCTCGCGGATCGCGCACCACAGGGCGAAGTCCTGCAGCTGCTGACCGCCCTCGGCGGCGAAGCGGCGAAGCTGCTGCTGGCGCTGGGCCGAGCGGCGCACGGTGTACAGCAGCTCCAGTGCCTTGAGCTTGGCGGCGTAGACCGGGTCCCGCTCGATGTCATCGACCTCGAGGATCCCGCGGCGCTGGATGGCATCCAGCGTCTGCACGACCTCGGCATCCCCAGGGCGCAGGTAGACGATCTCCGGGATGCCGGCGATGCGCAGGTACAGCGGATTGAAGAACCTGCGGGTCACCGGCAGGTAGGGCGAGGCCTCCAGCGGCGGGACCGGCTCGGAGGCGTGCAGCGGGTTGATCAGGATGTAGTCCGCTCCCTGCTCGCCGCCGATCGCGGCCAGACCGGCGAGATCGTTGAGATCGCCCACACCCCAGGTGCGGTTGGAGGCCACGGAGTACAGCTGCACCGCCCACCCCCAGCGGCGCCGATCCTGCAGGCGATCCGTGGTGGACAGCCGGGCTGGGGTCACGGCCAGCTCGATCTCGGTGGGCACCCCGTGGTCCAGCTCCGGGGCACTGGCCCGCAGCTCATACCACTCGGGGCTCAGATCGGAGGGGAGGCGGTAGAGGATCCGGTCGACCGGCTCGCCGTCGACCTCGCGGGTGCGCAGACTGTCCGGCACAGGCTCCAGGGTCCTGACCTGACCGTCGACGAAGAGCTCCACGGTGGGCTGACTGCCCGAGGGGACGTGCACGGGGAAGGAGTCCCCGCGACCCTCCACGGCGATGACCACGGGCGGCAGGAGCCTGCGCCAGGGCGCATCCAGGTGCTCCTGCAGGGATTCCTGCGCGGCCTGCTCGGAGGAGACGTCGAGATCGAGCGCGCTGAGCACCGAGCTCAGTGTGGAGTCGTCGACCTGGGTCTCCTGCCCGTCGAAGCCGTCGTAGCTGGTGCTGACGCCCAGCTGCTCGGCCAGGCGCCGCAGCGTCTGCCCGGACGGGGCGGCGTGGGTGTCGGCAGGGCCTGCGGAAGTGCTCGGGCCGTCCTGGGGTTGATCCATGCCGCCATCGTATCGGTCGGCTCGAGCGCCTCGATGAGTCGCCCCTCACACCGCCGAGGCACCCCGCGGCCCGGTCAGCGGCGCGCGGCGGGCCTCAGCGCAGCGTGCTCAGCGGTTCCAGAGGCCGTAGGTCGCGGCGAGATCGGAGACCTTGCGGGCGCGGGCCAGGCGCGGCAGGTAGCTGCCGTCCATGGTCCCGACCACGCCGGACTCGTACTCATCGAGCAGCTCGCGGGCCCAGGCGACCTCCTGCTCCGAGGGAGCCAGCCCGGAGTTGATCGGCTCCGTCTGGGCAGGATCCAGGGTCAGCTTGCCGGTCATGCCCATGGACTGGGTCACGCGGCAGGCCTCGTCGAGCTGCTCACCGGAGGCGCCCGGCGTGGGGCCGTCGATCGGGCCGGGCAGGCCGCCCACGCGGGAGGCCACCACCAGGGTCGAGCGGGCGTGGGCCAGGGCCATGGGATCCGCGGAGGCACCGGTGTCGCGGCGGAAGTCGCCCACGCCGAAGGCCAGGCGGAACACACCGGGCGCCCGGGCGATGTCATTGGCATTGACCAGGCCCAGCGCGGACTCGATCAGCGCGATCACGGGGGTGCCGGCCGGCATCATCATGGCGGTGCGGGTGATGTGATCGGGCGATTCGGTCTTGGCCAGCATGATCCCGCGGAGGTTGCGCGCCCCGGACAGGGCATCCAGATCCGCCTGCCAGTGCTCCGAGTGGATGTCGTTGATCCGCACCCACGCCCCCGCACCCTGGTTCAGAGCCTCGACGACATCGGCGCGCCCCTGCTCCTTCTGCCCCTCGGGCAGACCGTCCTCGATGTCGAAGATCACGGAGTCGGCCTCCGAGGCCAGCGCCGGGGCGAAGGCCTCGGGGTCGCCGGCACCGACCAGGAGCACAGAGCGGGAGAGCCGGGCCGGCAGGGCGGCGGCGCGCTGATTGCGGTACGGAGTCAAAGGAGCTTCCTTCGCGGAGATGAGGGGCGGGCCGAGGACCGGGTGGCGGTCTGCATATCGGCCGGGTGAGTCTCGACCCACCAGCCTACCGCCGTCGCCGCCCCCGGGACGGGGCCGCGGGACGCAGGTCATGCCCCGGGGCATGCGCCCCGGCTCAGGCGCCCAGGGGCGTGTGCGCCGGGTCCACGCGCTCGACGGGGCGGACAGGAGCCGGGGCGGTGCCCTCACCGAATGCGGAGCCGCCCAGCGACTCGCGCCCGTGGGGCTCGAGCCAGTTCTCCAGCGACGGCCCGACCGGCACGATCTGCGTGGGATTCAGGTCCTCGTGGACGATGTAGTAGTGCTCCTTGATCTGCTGGAAGTCGACGGTGTCGCCGAAGCCGGGGGTCGTGAACAGATCGCGGGCGTATCCCCACAGGTTGGGCATCTCCGTCAGCTTGTTCCGCGAGGCCTTGAAGTGCCCGTGATAGACGGGATCGAAGCGCACCAGGGTGGTGAACAGGCGGACGTCGGCCTCCGTGATGTGCTCGCCCATGAGGTAGCGCCGATCGCTCAGGCGCTCCTCGAGCCAGTCCATCGCGACCCACAGCCGGTCGTAGGCCTTCTCGTAGGCCTCCTGCGAGCCGGCGAAGCCCGCGCGGTACACCCCGTTGTTGACCTCGGTGTAGATCCGCTTCATGACCGTGCGCATCTCGTCCTCGAGCTCGGCCGGCCACAGGTCCGGGGCGCCCTCGCGGTGATGGGCCGTCCACTGCTTGGCGAAGTCCTCCGTGATCTGCGCGAAGTCGTTGGTCACGACCGCGCCGGTCTGGATGTCGACGATCGCCGGCACCGTGATGCCGCGGGGGTAGTCGGGGAATCGGGCGAAGTAGGCCTCCTGCAGCCGCTCGATGCCCAGCACCGGGTCCTTCCCGCCCTCGTCGAGATCGAAGCGCCACGAGCGGACGTCGTGAGTGGGCCCCGGAAGGCCGATCGAGATGGCGTCCTCGAGCCCGAGCAGGCGGCGCACGATCAGCGTGCGGTTGGCCCACGGGCAGGCGCGCGCGGCGACCAGGCGGTAGCGCCCAGCCTCGACCGGCCAGGCCTGCGCGCCCTCGCTGAGCTGCGCCGACGACGGATCCGCCACGATCCGATCCTCGATGTAGTTGGTGTCCCGGTCGAACTCCTCGCCCTGGTGCACATAGGCGCCCTTGGTGCTGTGCCCTGTTCCTGCTGTCGTCAGCTCGGTCATGTCTGCCTCCGTCTTCGCGCGAATGCGGCCGACGGCTCCGCGCCGGAGCACAGGGCGGTCGACCCGATCCTGCTTTAGATGATACGTCACCAAACGGGATTCGGCCAGATCCATGACCCGACTCACGGCCGATGCCGAGTGAGCGTCCCGTACGATCCCGCACAGATGACCCGCACCCGCCCCCGGACAGCGGGGCCGCCCCCCACCTCGTCGCCACCCAGCCCGCCTCGCGCGGACCAGTCAGGGAGAGCACCCATGAGCCAGAGACTTCGCGTCGAGATCGTGCGGACGGAGGCGCAGCTGCAGGAGTTCATCGACCTGCCCTGGCAGCTGCATCCCGCGCACCTGCACATGCCGATCATGGAGGAGACGATCCGCGGCTGGTTCCACGGCCGCACGGGCCACCCCGGACGCATCGATCTGGTCCTGATCCGCGACCAGGAGGGCGCCGTGCGGGCGCGCTCGTGCGTGCACACCCACGACGCCTTCGAGCAGCGCCTGGGCGTGCCGACCCTGTTCTTCGGCGCGACCGAGTTCGCCGACCACGCCTGCCTGGAGACGCTGACCACCTGGGCGGCCGAGCGCGGGCGGGCCCTGGGCAAACGGCAGCTGCTCGGCCCGGTGGCCCTGGACGGGCAGGAGCGCTGCGGCGTGATCACCAGCGGGTTCTCCCAGCCCACGTTCCTGGATCAGCCCTGGAACCCCAGCCGCGTCCCGGACAGCTACGAGGCGCTGGGCTTCGAGCGCTGGACCGAGGGCGCGACCTGGAGCGTGGACCTGACCCGCGCGCAGCTGCGCCGCCCGGAGGCGGCCGAGCTCGAGGCGCGAGGCGTGGAGCTCGTGCGGCTGCGCCGCCGTGAGGTGGACGCGACCCTGCCGGAGATCGCGGCCGCCGTGAACGAGGCCATGGGCCGCCAGCACTACTTCACGCCGATGGACGAGGAGCAGTTCGCCGCCTCGGTCAAGGACCTGTCGATCATGCTGGACCTGGAGATCGTGGGGCTGCTGCGCTACCGGGCAAGCGGCCGGATCGCCTCACACTTCATCTGCATCCCGAACATCTCCCCTGCGGTGCGCGAGGCGCGCGGGCGGATGCGCCTGTGGGATCAGGTCAAGCTCCTGGCGCGCCACCGCCGCTATCGCCGCGAGGCCCTGCTGATCGTGCAGGGAACCCGCGCCGAGCACGAGGGCACGGGCCTGCTGTCCATGCTCAGCCAGGAGATCATGGCCCGCCTGCGCGAGAAGGGCTACCGCCGGCTGCTGGTGACCTTCATCATCGAGGGCAACGGAGGCTCCTCGCGCCAGTTTGAGCGCGTGGGCGGGTCACCGCTGCACGGCACCACCTTCTACCGACTGGACCTCGCCCAGCAGGACGGGGCCCCGGTCGTATCCTGAAAAACCGGACCCAGCTCCTTCCGCGGACCGCGGACGGGGCAGAACCGCCAGGAGATGACCCCCCGTGAACGAGCGCCCCGACCACGCCCAGCAGACCGATCGCACCACGATGGACGTGCGGGCCGTCCGCGCGCGGCGCCGCGCGGTGCGCGGGATCTCCCTGGCCATGATCAGCCTGGGACTTCTGCTGTGCGCCTCGCTGTCCACCACGGGCCGGACCGTCCTGGGAGCCCTGGGCCTTCTGCCGGCAGTGCTGGGAGCCGCAGGCTTCCTGGCCGTGGGCATGGGCGTGCCGGCCGGGCTGCGCCTGCCGGTCCGCGAGCACCGTCGCGGCCGAGCGCTGTGGCTGCTGCCCTCCGCCGTGCTGATCCTGGCGCTCGTGTTCCTGGGGGCTGCCTTCTGGACCGACGGCGCCGCACCGGAATCCGGTTCGCCCTGGACGATCGTCTGGCTCGTCAGCGCAGCGACCCTGGTCACCTTCGCGGGACTGAGCTTCGGACTCGTGGCCGCCTCCCGACTGACGGTCCACGATGACGACGACGCCCCCCTGCGCCGCGTGGACTGGGCCGAGGAGTATCCCGAGCGCTTCGAGAACCGCCCGCCGCGACGCCCCGGCGACGGCTACGACTCCTCCTGGATCCGCGGTCAGCGCCGCTGAGAGCCTGCTCTGGAAATCCGAGTCCGGACATGCGAACGGGCCCTGCCGCTTGGGGGATCAGCAGGGCCCGTTCTGGCGTCCGCATCGGGGGAACGGGACGCACCATCGCGCGCGGGAATCATCCGAGAACACATACGGGGGACGTCCTCGGGCCGATACGCGCGACACCACCCAATATAGGGGACACTTCTAT
>NZ_JALXVH010000016.1 GCF_025149945.1 Kocuria sp. p3-SID1428
TCCGGTCAGGAAGCTCCGTCCGCTCAGAGGTGCTTGGTCTCCGGGGAGTTCGTGGAGGCGCTCAGGTCGCCGGTGGCGTCGCCCTCGGTGGAGCCCTTGGCCTTCTCAGCAGCGCTGGAGGCGGTGTGCTTGGCCTTGTCGGCGGCGTTCGCAGCGGTCTCCTTGGCCTTCTCGGCCACGACCGGAGCCTGCTCCTGCACGGTGGCCTTGGCCTTGTCGGCGCCTTCGGAGACCTTGCGGCGGACCTCGGGGTCGTTGGTGGCGCCCAGGACCTGCGACTTGATCTGCTCGAACGGCTCGCGGCCTGCGGCCGAGCCGGCGACGAAGCCGATGGCCAGGCCCGCCACGAAGATGGCCTTCTTGAACATGTCTCTTGCCTCTCGTCGTGTCACGGGTCTCGTCACCCGCGTTCCGCCGCTCAGCCTACTGACGAGGCACGCGCCGGACAACGCAGTCGTCGGCGCGGCGGCCCCGTGATCTCTCAGTCGAGCTCCCGGCCGCCGGCTCAGGCGCCGGTACGGTCCCCGAAGCGGATCGCAGACGTGTCCTCCCCGACCGGACGTGCGTAGGGCACGCGGGTGCCGAGCACGGAGTCGACGGTGTCGCGGGTGATCTGCTGGGCGGTCAGGCCCACCCGCTCGAGCACCTGGGCGCGGGAGCCGTGCGTGAGGAACTCGGTGGGCAGCCCGACCTCGTTCAGCGCGGTGTCCACACCGGCCCGGCGCACGGACTGGCGGATGAGGCTGCCGATACCGCCGGAGCGCACGCCGTCCTCGACCACTACCACGAAGCGGTGCCCCGCGGCCAGCTGTGACAGCGATGCCGGCACGGGCAGCACCCAGCGCGGGTCCACGACGGTGGCCGAGATCCCGTGATCGCCCAGGCGCCGGGCCACCTCCAGGCACAGCGGGGCCATGGCGCCGACCGAGACCAGCAGGACGTCGGTGTCCTCCCCGCTTCCCGTCGTCTGCTCTGCGCGCTTCTCGCGGGCCGAGTCCTCGCCGTCCGCCGGCTGCTCGGTCTCCGGCTCGGCCTCCGGCTCCACGGCGCCCGTGGTGCGCAGGAGGATCTCCACGCCGTCCTCGAGCCGCTGCAGGGCGGGGATCGGCTCGGAGACGGAGCCCTTGGGGTAGCGCAGCACGGTGGGAGCGTCGTCGATGTCCAGGGCCTCGCGGAACTCCTCGCGCATGCTGGGCTCATCGCGCGGGGCCGCCAGGTGCAGTCCGGGCACGATCTGCAGCAGCGCCAGGTCCCACATGCCGTGGTGGCTGGGGCCGTCCGGGCCGGTGACCCCGGCGCGATCGAGCACGAGGGTCACGCCGGCCTTGTGCAGCGCCACGTCCATGAGCAGCTGGTCGAAGCCGCGGTTGAGGAACGTGGCGTACAGCGCGACCACCGGGTGCAGTCCCCCGTAGGCCATGCCCGCGGCCATGGTCAGGGCGTGCTGCTCGGCGATCCCGACGTCGAAGACCCGCTGCGGGTGCTTGGCCTGCATGAGGTTCAGGCCCACGGGGATGGTCATGGCCCCGGTGATGCCCACGACATCCTCGCGCTCATCCGCAGCCTCGGCCATGGCCTCGGCGAACACGGAGGTCCAGGACCGCCCGGAGCTGGCGCTGGTGGGCTGGCCGGTCTCCGGGTTGATCGTGCCGACCGCGTGGAACATGTCGTCCGCATCGGCGACGGCGGGGGCGTAGCCGTGGCCCTTCTCGGTGATCGTGTGCACGAGCACCGGCCCGCCGAAGTCGCGGGCCCGGCGCAGCGCGTGCTCCAGGGCTTCCTGGTCGTGGCCGTCGATGGGGCCCACGTACTTCATGCCGAGGTCTGCGAACAGTCCGTTGTGGACCACCACGTCCTTGAGCCCGGCCTTCATGCCGTGCAGCCCGCGGTAGGTCGCCTGGCCCACGGGCCCGGAGTTCTGCAGCGACTCCTTCACGGAGGTGAGTACGCGCTCGTAGCGCCGGTCGGTGCGCACGGTGTCCACCGACTGCTGGACGTCCGCCTTGAGCTCCTGCAGCTGCCGCGCCAGCCCGCCGACCGTGGGGGCATAGGAGCGTCCGTTGTCGTTGACGACTATGACCACGCGGCGATCCGGATCGGAGGCGATGTTGTTGGCCGCCTCCCAGGTCATGCCGCCGGTCATGGCGCCGTCGCCGACGACCACGACCGCGGTGCGGTCCTTCTGCCCGGTCAGCGCGAAGGCCCGCGAGATGCCGTCCGCCCAGGACAGCGACGATGAGGCGTGCGAGGACTCGACGACGTCGTGGACGGACTCCCCGCGATCCGGGTAGCCCGCCAGGCCGCCCTGCTGGCGCAGCGTGGAGAAGTCCTGGCGCCCCGTCAGCAGCTTGTGCACGTAGGACTGGTGGCCCGTGTCGTAGACGATCGGGTCCTGGGGCGAGTCGAAGACGCGGTGCAGCGCCAGCGTGAGCTCGACGACGCCCAGGTTGGGGCCCAGATGCCCTCCGGTGGCCGAGACGTTCGTGACCAGGAACCTGCGGATCTCCTCCGCCAGCTCTCCCAACTGCTCGGGCGCCAGGGCCTTGAGGTCCTCCGGGCCGCGGATGCCCTCCAAGATCGACATGCTTCTCCTTGCAGCGCGGCCTCCTCGACGAGGCCGCGCACAGCGAATCTTCGTATCAGCTGATGCTACCGCCGGCATCCGACGCACCAGGCCGGGACCTGCCGCGAGGACGTTCGCACGCACGAGCGCCCCGCCGGGCCGGAGCCTGACGGGGCGCTCGTGCGCGGTGCGATCCTCAGATCACCTGCTGGCCATCTGTCGCAGCACGTACTGCAGGATGCCGCCGTTGCGGTAGTAGTCCGCCTCGCCGGGGGTATCGATGCGCACGTCGGCATCGAACTCGACGGTGGAGCCGTCCTCCTTGGCCGCGGTGACCTTCACGGTCTCGGGGGTGCGGCCCTCGTTGAGCTCGGTGACGCCCGAGATCGAGAAGGTCTCGGTGCCGTCCAGCCCCAGCGAGTCCGCCGACTCGCCCTGCGGGAACTGCAGCGGCAGCACGCCCATGCCGATCAGGTTCGAGCGGTGGATGCGCTCGTAGGACTCGGTGATGACCGCGCGGACGCCCAGCAGGCTGGTGCCCTTGGCGGCCCAGTCGCGCGAGGATCCCGAGCCGTACTCCTTGCCGCCCAGCACGACCAGCGGGGTGCCGGCCTCCTGGTAGTTCATCGCGGCATCGTAGACAGCGGCCTGCGGGCCGCCCTCCTGGGTGAAGTCGCGGGTGAAACCACCCTCCACGCCGTCCAGGAGCTGGTTCTTGATGCGGATGTTGGCGAAGGTGCCGCGGATCATGACCTCGTGGTTGCCGCGGCGCGAGCCGTAGGAGTTGAAGTCCTTGCGCTCGACCCCGTTCTCGATGAGGTACTTGCCCGCGGGCGTGTCCGACTTGAAGGAGCCGGCCGGGGAGATGTGGTCGGTCGTGACCGAATCGCCCAGCTTGAGCAGCACGCGCGCACCCTCGATGTCGGTGACCGGGGAGGTCTCCATGGTCATGCCCTCGAAGTACGGGGGCTTGCGCACGTAGGTGGACTGCTCATCCCACTCGAAGGTCTTGCCGGTGGGGGTGTCCAGGGACTGCCAGCGCTCATCGCCGTCGAAGATCGTGCCGTACGAGTCGGTGAACATGTCCGTCTCGATGGAGTCGTCGATGATCTGCTGGACCTCCGTGGGATCCGGCCAGATGTCCTTGAGGAAGACGTCGTTGCCCTCGGAGTCCTGGCCCAGCGGCTCGTTCTGGAAGTCGAAGTCCATGTTCCCGGCCAGGGCGTAGGCGACGACCAGCGGCGGGGAGGCCAGGTAGTTCATCTTGACGTCCGGGTTGATGCGGCCCTCGAAGTTGCGGTTGCCCGACAGCACCGAGGTCACGGCCAGGTCGTTGTCCTGGACCGCCTGCGAGATCTCGGACTCGAGCGGACCCGAGTTGCCGATGCAGGTGGTGCAGCCGTAGCCCACGATGTAGAAGCCCAGGGCCTCCAGCGACGGGATCAGGCCGGACTTCTCGTAGTAGTCGGTCACGACCTTGGAGCCCGGGGCGATCGAGGTCTTGACCCAGGGCTTGGAGGCCAGGCCCTTGTCGACGGCGTTGCGGGCCAGCACGGCCGCGGCCATCATCACCGACGGGTTCGAGGTGTTCGTGCAGGAGGTGATCGAGGCGATCGAGACCGCGCCGTTCTCCAGCTCGAACTCGCGGCCGTCCTCCATCGAGACGCTGGCCGACTCAGGGGTCTTGTCCGAGACGTAGTTCTGGACGTCGCGCTCGAAAGTGCCCTTGGCCTTGTCCAGCTCGATGCGGTCCTGCGGGCGCTTGGGCCCGGAGATCGACGGCACGACGGTGGAAAGGTCCAGCTCGAGGTACTCGGAGAAGCGGATCTCCTCCTGCGGGTCGTGCCACAGGCCCTGCTCCTTGGCGTAGGCCTCGACCAGGTCGATCTGCTCCTGGGGGCGGCCGGTCAGACGCAGGTAGTCCATGGTGACGTCGTCGATCGGGAAGATCGCGGCGGTCGAGCCGAACTCCGGGGACATGTTGCCGATGGTGGCGCGGTTGGCCAGCGGCACGGCAGCCACGCCCTCGCCGTAGAACTCGACGAACTTGCCGACCACGCCGTGCTTTCGCAGCATCTCGGTGATCGTGAGCACGACGTCCGTGGCGGTGGCCCCGGCCGGGATCTCGCCGGTGAGCTTGAAGCCCACCACGCGCGGGATCAGCATGGAGATCGGCTGGCCGAGCATGGCCGCCTCTGCCTCGATGCCGCCCACGCCCCAGCCCAGGACGCCGATGCCGTTCTCCATGGTGGTGTGCGAATCGGTGCCCACGCAGGTGTCCGGGTAAGCGCGGTTCACGCCGTCGACCTCGCGGGTCATCACGACGCGGGCCAGGTTCTCGATGTTGACCTGGTGCACGATGCCCATGCCCGGGGGCACGACCTTGAAGTCGTCGAAGGCGGTCTGGCCCCAGCGCAGGAACTGGTAGCGCTCGCCGTTGCGCTGGTACTCGATGTCCATGTTGCGCTCGATCGCATCGGCATTGCCGAAGGAGTCGATCTGCACGGAGTGGTCGATGACCAGCTCGGCCGGAGACAGCGGGTTGACGCGGGAGGCGTCTCCGCCGAGGTCCTCGATGGCCTCGCGCATGGTCGCCAGGTCCACGATGCAGGGCACGCCGGTGAAGTCCTGCATGATCACGCGACCGGGCGTGAACTGGATCTCGGTGTTCGGCTGCGCCTCCGAGTCCCACTGGGCCAGGGCCTCGATGTGCTCCTGGGTCACGTTGGCACCGTCCTCGGTGCGCAGCAGGTTCTCCAGCAGGATCTTGAGGCTGTAGGGAAGGGTCTCGGCGCCCTTCAGCGCCTTGAGGCGGTAAATCTCGTACTGGGTGCCATTGACGTCCAGGACGTCCTTGGCCCCGAAGCTGTCCAGGGTGCTCATCTGCCCGGAACTCCTCTCGCCGCGGTAGTGGATCGCCGAGCGCGGGACGCTGTCGGAACCTCGGTGGAGGGCCGGACAGCAGCAGCGCGGGTTCGGCGGACTCCTGCCAATATATCCCCATCCGGACGCGGATTTCTCGCCGAATCTCCCGCCCCGGCTTCATCTATGATAAATAAGGCGACCCTCAGCTGCGCTCCAGGACCGTCACCGTCTCGAGGTGATGCGTGTTCGGATACAGGTCCAGCCCGCGCAGGCTGCGCGCCTCCCAGCCGCGATGGCGGAAGCGGGCCAGATCGCGCGCGGCGGTGGCCGGATCGCACGACACGCTCACGATCCGCCGGGGCTCCAGGGCCGCGATCGCATCCACCACCGCCTTCCCCGCACCCGCGCGCGGCGGATCCAGGACGACGACGTCCGGGCGCCGCGCCGGTGCCGACGACGGCGCGCGCCGAGCCCGCGAGCCCCGGGCGCCGCGGCGCCACCGCTGCGGGCTGCGCACCCGCTGCGGCCAGCGTCGGGCCAGGACGTCCTCCACGGAGCCGGTGACCGTCTCGACCTGCGGCTCGGCGGCGAAGCGGCGGGCGGCATCGGCCGAGGTCAGCGGTGAGCCCTCGACCGCCAGCACCGAGCCGGCCTCCCCCACGGCGTCTGCGAGCGCAGCCGTGAGCAGTCCCGCACCGGAGTAGAGATCGAGCGCGGCCTCGCCCTCCTGCAGCCCGGAGGCCTGCTCGACGAGCCCGAGCAGATGCGAGGCGGCGCCGCGGTGGATCTGCCAGAAGCCGCCGGCAGAGACCTCCCAGCCGCGCCGGCCGATCCGCTCGCGGGAGACACCCGTGCCGCTGAGCACCAGCGGCTCGCGCCGCGGCGCGCTGCCGGAGGTGTCGGCCTGGAGCACGAGGCCGACCTCGCCGTCTCCCCCGGCTCGGTCATGAGCGCTCTGCAGCGTCGGCAGGGCGTGCTCGCGCAGCCGCCGCACGAGGTCCTCGGACCACGGGTGGACAGCCGTGACGAGCACCATGGGGGCATCGTCGGAGGGATCCGCCAGCTCCAGCCGGCTGGCCCCCGACCAGTCGATCCGCCCCACCTGCAGGCTGCGCAGCGCAGGGCTCATCAGCGCGAAGTCCTCCACCGGCACCAGCTGCTCGCTGCGGTGAGGGTGCATGGCGGTTCGGCCCTGGTCATCGACCGCGAAGCGGGCGCGGGTGCGCCAGCCCAGGCCCTCGTCCGACTCCCCTGGCAGCGCCTCGACCCGCGGGTCCAGGGCCTCGAGCTGGTCCGCGCTGAAGCCCCCGATCCCGCCGAGCAGCTCCCGCAGGACCTCGGTCTTCAGCCTCCGCTGCAGCCCCAGCTCCAGGTGCCCGAGCTCCGCTCCCCCGACCGGAGCGCGCCCGGAGGCCCAGCTCAGCAGGGAATCAGCCGGCTCCCAGGGGTGGCTCCGGCGGCGCCCCTGCGCGGCGCCGAGGACCTCGATCACGTCGCCGCGCCAGAACCGCGCCTCGTGCTGGGCCTCCGTGAGTCGGACGCGCACGCGCTCGGCCGGAGCTCCGTGGCGCACGAAGACCACCCTGCCCTCCTCGGTGCGCGCCACGACGTGCCCGCCGTGGGCCGGCGGGCCGAGCTCGAGCTCGAGGTCGTGAGGGGTCTGCGTCATGCGTCGTGTCCATCTCTCGGTGCGGTGCGGGAGCGGGCGGCCAGCGCTTCGCGCTCGGCCCGGCGGCGGCGTCGCCGACGGGCGGCGCGCCCGGTGACCTGGGCCGGCACCTCGACGGGTCCCGGCTGCGGGGCCTGCTCGAGCGTCGACTCCTCGACGGAGGTCTGCTCGGGTGGAGCCTGCGCGTGCGGGGCGTCCTCATGCGGGGCCTCCTCGGCCGAGGAGACCTGGGCGCCCAGGGTGTTCAGGTGCCAGGGCACGGAGGCGATCATGACACCTCGCTCATGGCGCAGCCGGCTGCGCAGCGCTCCCGTGGCCTGGTTGTGCAGGAAGCGCTCCCAGGAGGTCGAGACCACGTACTCCGGCAGATAGACCACCACCAGGTCGCGCGGCGAGCGCCTGCGGACCCGGCGCAGGTGGTCGATCACCGGCTGCGTCGAGCTGCGGTAGGGCGCATCCAGCACCCGCAGCGGCACGGGGATCTCCAGGCGCTGCCACTCCTCCAGGATCCGCGCGGTGCGCGCGCTGGAGACGTCCACCACGAGGGCCTCGAGCGTGGAGGGGCGCGAGGCCCGGGCATAGGCCAGGGCGCGCATGTCCGGCTTGCGCACCGACGGCACGATCAGCATGGCGTGCACCCGCGAGGGCAGCGCCAGCACGGGTGAGTCGGGAGCCAGCTGGAGGGCGTCGTCGACGGCGTCGTAGTGCCGTCGGATGCCGCTCATGAACAGCGACAGCGCCACGATGCACACCACGGTGATCCAGGCGCCCTGGGTGAACCGCGTGGTCATGACCACCACCAGCACGGCGGCCGAGATCACCGCGGCCAGCACGGCCAGCCCCAGCAAGGCCACGATCCGGCGCCGCCCGGAGACCGTGGGCTCGGCGCGCCGGTGGCGCCGCCAGTGCCGGACCATGCCGAACTGGGTGAGCGTGAAGGACAAGAACACGCCCACCACGTAGAGCTGCACGAGGGCGTTGACGTTGGCGCCGAAGATCGCGGTGAGCACCGCCGCGACCACCAGCAGCACCACGATCCCGTTCGTGAACGCGAAGCGATCGCCGCGGGCGGCGAACTGCCGAGGCAGCGAGGAATCGCGGGCAAGTCGGGAGGCCAGCGCCGGGAAGCCCGTGAACGCGGTCGAGGCGGCCAGCACGAGCACGAGCACGGTTGCCAGGATCACGACGTAGTACAGCGGCGTGTCCAGGCCGAAGATCGCCCGGGCGAGCTGCCCGAGCACGGGGTTCTGATAGAAGTCCGCCTCCGGGGCGTGGCCGTCCATGCGCAGCTGGCGCTCGGGATCCAGCACGAGCTGGACCCCCGTGGCGCGTGCGAGGTACACGGTGCCCAGCAGCAGCACGACGGAGATCACGCCCATGACGGTCAGGATGATCCGGGCGTTGGCGGCGCGCGGGCGGCGCAGGAACGGCACGGACCCGGCCACCGACTCCACGCCGGTCACCGCCACCGCGCCGGAGGAGAACGCCCGCAGCACCAGGATCGCCAGGGCCATTCCGGTCCAGCCGCCGTCGGGGGCCTCCACCGGCAGCACCTCCCAGTGCGCCGAGGCCGCACGGTCCAGGGTCCCGGCGGCGGACTGGTACAGGCCGGTGCCGATCATCGCCAGCAGCACGGCCACGAACAGGTAGGTCGGCACGGCCGCGGCGCGGCCCATGAAGCGCAGACCGCGCAGGTTGACGAGCCCCGCCACGAGGATCCCCGCCAGCGCGAGCTCGAGCCGCAGGTCGATCAGCCGCGGGAAGGCGGCGGCCAGGTACTGCGAGGCCGCCGACATGGACACCGCGACCACCAGGGTGAAGTCGATCATCAGCGAGGCCCCGACCACCACGCCGGCGCGATCGCCGAGGTTCGCGGTCGCGATCTCGTAATCGCCCTGACCGGAGGGGTAGGCCCGCAGGTTCTGCCGGTAGGCCAGCACGATGATCACGGTGACGACCACGACGGCCAGGCCCACCCACGGCGAGATCAGGACGGCCGAGGCCCCGGCCAGGGCGAGGGTCAGCACGATCTCGTCCGGGGCGTAGGCCACCGAGGACAGCGCGTCGGCCGAGAACACCGGAAGCCCCGCGCGCTTGGACAGGGCTGTGTCCTCGTAGAGCTCATTGCGGTAGGGCCTGCCCACCAGAGCGGTCCGCAGGGCGCTCAGTTTCATCACGGGGACAGGCTAGTGGCTCGCGCACGGCTTAGGGCTTCGCGTGACCTACCCTTGGCCCCATGCCGCATTTCGTGATCATGGGAGCCGGGCGCGTCGGGGCCATGACCGCCCGCGCCCTCGAGGACTCCGGGCACACCGTCGCCCTGATCGACCAGGACGAGCAGGCCTTCCGCAAGCTGCACGGCTCCTTCGACGGCGAGCGCATCACCGGCCACGGCTTCGACCGCGACGTCCTGCGCCGGGCCGGGATCGAGCGCGCCTACGCCTTCGCAGCGGTGTCCTCGGAGGACAACTCGAACATCCTGGCCGCCCGGGTGGCCCGCGAGACCTTCGACGTCGCCCATGTGGTCGCCCGCATCTACGACCCCGCCCGGGCCGAGTTCTATCAGCGGCTGGGAGTGCCCACCGTGGCCGCCGTGCGCTGGACCGCCGATCAGGTGCTGCGCCGCCTGCTGCCCGAGCAGTCGATCTCCGGGGACTTCCAGGAGGCCTCGGGCCGCCTGCAGCTCGGTGAGCTGACCCTGCACGAGAGCTGGGCCGGTCTGCGGCTGGCGGCCATCGAGAAGGCCGCAGACGTCCGCGTCGCGTTCATCACCCGCTTCGGCGAGGGCATTCTGCCCGGCGCCCGCACCACCTATCAGAAGGGCGATCTGGTCCACGCGATGATGCGAGTCGATGAGATCGACGACATCGTGCGCGTCCTGGCCGCGCAGCCCTCCCCCGAGATCCGCGATGCCGGCCAGGAGGGCCTGCTCGGACCCGTCGATTCAGCGGAGGCACGACGATGAAGGTCGCCGTCATCGGAGCAGGCGCCGTGGGCTCCTCGATCGCCCGCGAGCTGGCGCGCAGCGGTCACGAGGTCCTGATCATCGACGAGAAGCCGGAGGCCGTGGGCCGGGTCGATGCTCCCGGCGCCAGCTGGAGCGTGGGCGATGCCTGCGAACTGCGCGTGCTGGCCGATGCCGGGCTCGATGAGACCGAGGTCGTCGTGGCCGCGACCGGAGATGACCGGGTGAACCTGGTCGTGTCGCTGATGGCGCGCTCGGAGTTCGGCGTGCCCCGCACGGTCGGGCGTGTGAACAACCCCCGCAACGAGTGGCTGTTCGACGACTCGTGGGGCGTCGATGTCGCGGTGTCCACCCCGCGGCTGATGACCGCGCTCGTGGAGGAGGCCGTGGAGATCGGCGACGTCGTGCGCGTGCTGACCATGCAGCAGGCCGCTGCCTCGATCAGCGCCTTCACGGTGCCCTCGGACCATGCCGCGATCGGCTCGCGCGTGGGCACCGTGACCTGGCCGGCCGAGGCCGTTCCCGTGGCGATCCTGCGCGACGGGCAGCCGCTGGCGCCCAGCCGCGACGACGTGATCGAGGCCGATGACGAGCTGTTCTTCCTGGTCTCTGGCGACGGCGAGGACGAGCTGCGCGAGCTGCTGGGCTCGGCCTCGGCACGCGGCGAGAAGCAGCTGCCCTGGGCCGAGGATGTGCAGGACGATGCCTTCGGGGAGTCGATCGCCGGCGAGCCCACCGGCTCCGCACTGCAGTGACGCGCCGGGGTGGTCGGCCTCAGCGGGGCTCGCGAGGCTCCTGCCGGTCGCTGCGCTGCAGCGCGTCCTCCGGGACCTCCGGGTCGACGGCCGCCGGACGCGAGATCAGCCACGCGATCCACAGCACGGCCGCGTAGAGCGGCACGCCCATGGCCAGCCGGGCGATGCCCAGGCCCGTCACCTGATCGGCCAGGTACAGCGGCCACTGCACGATCAGGCGGGCAGCGAACATGGCCACGAGCAGGCCGGTGGCGATCCGGTAGCCGCGCATGCGGTGCGGGTCCTGCCGCCAGTCCATCCCCTCGCCCCGCACGAAGCCGAACAGCACTCCGAGCAGCGGCCACCCCACGACGATCGACAGCGCCAGGGCCAGGAAGTACGCCAGATTGATCCACAGGCCGGTCACGTAGTAGTCGATCGCCTCGCCGCTGCGCCAGGCGAAGAACGCGCAGACCAGCACGCCGATCAGTCCCGCCAGCGCCTGGAGCAGGCTCTGACGCTGCATCAGCCGGGTGAGCGCGAACAGACCGGCGGCGGCCAGCGCGCAGACCAGGGCGATGCCCAGTGACTGGCTCAGGATGTAGACGCTCAGGAAGACACCGCCGGGGACGATCGCCTCGGCGAGCCCTCGCCAGCCGCCGACGGCGTGCAGGAGATCGAGCTGACCCGACTCGCTGCGGCGCACCCGAGAGCTGCGGGCATAGGCCGTCATGGACTGCGCCATCGTGGCGCGCTGCTCGGGCGCCGGAGCCTGGCTCTGGCTCTCGTCCCGATCCTGCTGCGGCTCCTGCTCGGGTCCCGAGGCGGGCGTGGTCATGTCAAGGCCTTCCGGGCGATGATCTCGAAGCGCGGGTTGAAGATGGTGGGCTGGTCCCCTGCGCTGCACAGCAGCCCGGAGCACGACAGCTCCGTGCCGGCGCGGACCCCCGGCACGGTGCGCTGGCCCTGCCAGACCAGGCGCAGGGCCGTGGCCCGGGCCTCCGGGTCGCTGTCCTCCTGCACCAGCAGCAGGGCCTCGCAGGCGGGACGCTCGGTGGCCGCGGCCACCCGGATCTCGGCGACCCTCCCGGTGGCGCGCACACGTCGACGGGCCCCGCCGCGCGAGCCGCGGTCCTCGCCGCAGGCCGCCCGCGCCTCGGCCAGCGAGGCCGCCGGCTCCTCGAGCGCGACGATGCGCGGGTGCGAGGCCGTGACCGGTGCCGGACCCGGGTGCAGGCAGTCCTCGGCCTGGTCCTCTCGCTGCGTCTCGTGCCCGGAGGAGGCGGAAGTCGTGTTCTGCGTGCTCATCGGGTCTCGGTGATCTCCGGGCCGCGCTGCGGCGGGGCCTTCGGGGCGGGGCCGCCAGAGGCCGAGCCGCTGCCTCCGGCGGGCTGCGACGGGCCCTGGCCCTGACGGCGCACGGCGCGCCGCTTGGCCACCGGCTTGGCGTCCACGCCCTCGGGGACCTGCAGCGGCAGCAGGTCGCGCGGGGGCATGGGATCTGCGCCGCGGCGCACGATCACGGTGCGGATCAGCTCGTCGAACTCGGCCGAGGCCGTGGGCTCGATGGCCGCGGGTCCGGAGATCACAGCGCGCAGGAACCAGCGGGGGCCGTCGATGCCGATGAAGCGCGCGGGCCGGTATCCCCTGGTGCCGTCGCTGGAGGTCGCTGGGAAGCGGGCTCGCAGCTCCGTACCGAACGGGCCCTCGACCGCCTGGGGGGCCCCGTCGCTGCGCTGGAGCGAGTCCACGAGGTCCTTGCGGATCTCCTCCCAGATCCCGGTCGTGCGCGGGGCGGCGAAGGCCTGCAGCTGCACGGTCGAGCCCTGATGATCCAGGTTGACCGCCCGCGGGCGGTTGCCCTTCTCATTGACCTCCAGCCGGATGCCGAGCCCCTTGCGCTGCTGGATCAGCAGGGAGCCGAAGTCCATGCGGCCCTCGCGATCCTCGATCTGCGAGATGTCCCACGGCCCGCGAGCGCGCAGGTCGGCAGGGGCCTCGTCCTGCTCCTGCTCGGGCGTCTGCTCGACCGGGGCCGCGGTCTCGGCGGCCGCCTTCTTCTTGCGTCCGAACACGTCGGTGCCTCCTTGAAGCGTTGTGCGCCGCCCCAGACGGCGGCGCTGCCCGGGCTCGGCCCGGTGCTCGTCACGAGCCGCGCGGTGCGCGGCGGGGTCTCAGCGGGTCCCGGAGGATCCGAATCCGGTCTCGCCGCGGTCGGACCCCTCGAGCTCGTCGACCTCGACCAGCTCGACCTGGGCGACGCGCTGCAGCAGCAGCTGGGCGATGCGCTCGCCGCGCCCGATGCGGAAGGGCTCCTGCGGATCCGTGTTCAGCAGCGTGACCATGATCTCGCCGCGGTATCCGGAGTCCACCGTGCCGGGGGCGTTGAGGACCGTGATGCCGTGCTTGGCGGCCATCCCGGAGCGCGGATGGACGAGTCCCACCCATCCGGGCGGAACGGCCACGGCCAGACCGGTGCCGATCAGGGCCCGGCCACCGGGCTCGAGCACCGCGTCTGCGCTGGCGCGCAGGTCCATCCCGGCGTCGCCGGGCTTCGCGTAGGTCGGCAGCGGCAGCTCGGCGTCCAGTCGGCGCACCTGCATCCGCAGCGGCTCGGGGCCGTCGTGGTCCTGGGGTCGTGAGGGGTCGGTCAGCACAGTGCCCCACTGTAGACGCAGCATCGGCGGCAGACACCCGCCGACGGCCCGGGGCGTCGGCTGGGGCGCTGCGCGCGTGGGATGATGTCTGCCATGACTGAGGATGAAGTGCTGTTCCGGGAGAAGCTGAACCCGGCGTGGTGGATGTGGCTGCTGTTCCTGGGCCTGGCCGGCTCCGTGCTGATCGCGCTGGTTCCCATCGCGACCTGGCTCGGGATCCTCGGCGCCGTCATCGTCCTGATCCTAGCCCCGGTCATCGCCTACGCCCGCGCCTCATCGATCGTGGTCACCGAGGACTCCCTGCGCGTGGGGCGGGCGAGCATCGAGCGCCGCTTCGTGGGCGAGGTAGAGGCCTTCACCGATGCCGAGGACGTCCGCCGGGTCCGCGGTCCCGAGCTGGACGCCCGGTCCTACATGAACTTCTCGGCCTCGGCCTCCGGCATGTGCCGCATCGAGATCACCGACCCCGTGGATCCCACGCCGTACTGGCTCACCGCCACGCGACGCCCGCACGAGCTGGCCGAGGCCCTGGTGAGCTGAGGCTTCCGGACAGCAGCGCAGGAACGGAACAGCCCTCGACCGCCGCAGCGGTCGAGGGCTTCGTGCACGACGTGCGAGCCTCAGGCGCAGTGCGCTGCGGGCCCGCGATCAGATGCCGGCGGATTCAGCCTGCGCACTCCACGCAGATCTTCATCCCGTCCTTCTCCTCGGCGATCTGGGAGCGGTGCCGCACCAGGAAGCAGGACCCGCAGGTGAACTCGTCCTCCTGCGCGGGAAGCACGACGACGGAGAGCTCCTCGTGGGAGAGGTCGGCACCGGGCAGCTCGTAGCTGTCGGCTGCCGTGGCCTCATCGTCCTCATCCGCGCTGGGGTGCTGGGTCTCGTTGCGTCGAGTCTGCAGCTCCTCGATCGAGTCTTCCTTGAGCTCCTCCTCCTGCTTGCGGGGAGCGTCGTAATCAGTTGCCATATGTGATCCCTAATCCTTGCAGTGAAGACGTCGACATGAGGCCCGGCTGCCGCTGTCCGCGGCCCGTGGAGGGCGGGCTCGCCAGCGTGCACCAGCCTCACGTGTGGAGGATTGTTCACTATGGGCTCCGGAAAGACCAATACGTCCGCTCACGACGGAAAAGTTGCCGAGGTGTTGCCGCCGAGACCCTCTCCTGTACGGCCTGCGGCGGTGCTGCAGCACCCCAGCGCAGCGCGCCGTGCCTGCCTCCGATGCGCGCGGCGAGCCCACGACCACTAGACTCTGCGCAGATGCGGACCGGGACGCGTCCGCCGGCTGGGCCGGCACCGCAACCGCCGAGAGGCGGTCCAGGGACGGCGTCCCCCGGACCACGACACCTGCGGAAGGCTGGAGAAGGATGGACGAGCTGCGCCTGGAAGGCGTCCACGACGACGGCGAGCACCTGGTGCTCAGCGACTCCTCGGGACGCCGCAACCTCCTGGCCGTCGATCAGCAGCTGCGCCAGGCGGTCCAGCGGGCCCGTCGCGCCCCCGCCCGCCGCCAGCCCCAGGGAGCGGGGTTCGGCCCCCGCGACATCCAGGCCCGCTTCCGCTCGGGCGCCACCCTGGACGAGATCGTCGAGGAGTCCGGCTGGGAGCCCGAGCGCGTGCGCCGCTACGAGTGGCCGATCCTCGCCGAGCGCTCGCACATGGCCCACGAGGCCCAGAAGGTCGAGCTCGGAGCCCGACGCACCGAGGGCTACCGCTCGGCCTTCGACAGCGCACCGCTGAGCCTGGCCCAGACCCTGCAGGCCCGGGCCCCGCAGCTCGGGATCGCGGCGACCTCCTTCGACTGGGATGCCTGGCAGCGCCCCGATCTGCTGTGGACCGTGGCCGTGCGCTTCCGCGTGGTCGATCCTTCCAAGGCCCCGCAGGACCTGGTCGATCAGCAGTCGCTGGCCCAGTGGGTGTTCAATCCCGCCAACCTCTCGGTGAGCCCCGAGCCGGGCTGGGCCCGTCACCTCACCCAGGACGACGAGCCCGAGGCTCCGCGCGACGATGTCTTCGGCCAGCGCCGCCCCGCCGCCGATGCCGGGTCCTCGGACGTTGCTTCGAGCGCCACGGCCGCCCCGGAGGACGACGCCTCCTCGGGCGCGGCCCATGACACCGCGCAGCCCGGCGCGCAGGCACAGCCGCAGGCTCCTGCGCTCCGGCCCGCGGCGGAGGCGGAGGCTGCCCGCCTGCACCGGGAGGATGACACCCGCACCACCGAGCAGCTGCTCGAGGTCCTGAACTCCCGGCGCGGGCAGCGCCTGGGCTCCGACGAGGTCTCCGACGACCAGCTCGCCGAGATCCTGGGCCGTTCCATGGGCCACATGGACTCCCGTCCGCGCCCGATCTCCGCCCCGGACGACGCCCAGCTCTTCGATCAGACGATCCAGCCGGGCCGCCGATCCCAGCAGGGCTCCTCCTCCGGCGCCGAATCGTCCGAGACCGCCCAGTCCGCGGACAGCGCTGCAGCCTCGGCGGCCGAGGGCACCGGCGCGTCGTCCCAGGAGCCCGAGCAGCCCCAGCGGCCGGTCGATCAGGACCGCGCCCCGGAGGCCGCCGAGGCCGAGGACTCGGATCCCACCCACCACCACGAGGCCACGATCCACCACCTGGGCCGCGCCGATGCCGGCGCCCGGCAGGACCACGCCGACATCGTGGAGATCACCGACGAGGACACCGCACCCGAGCCGGTCGCGCCCCGGCTGAACGCGGTGCCCTCGCCCGAGCCCTCCGCGCACGAGACGCCCGAGGGCTCCGCGCCGGAGACGCCCCAGCAGGACGATGAGCAGCAGGATCTGCCCGCAGCGGAACCCTCCCAGCAGGAGACCTCCGAGGACGCGGGGCAGGACGATCGGGAGGACGGACACCGTCGTCCCCGACCGCGCGGGCGGGTCGGCGGCGCCAAGCGCACACGCTCCTCGGTGCCCAGCTGGGATGACATCGTCTTCGGCGCCAAGAACGACTGACGCCTCCGCTCAGCGAGTCGGCCCCCTGCCTCACCGAGGCAGGGGGGGCCGATCTGATGGTGCGGTGCCGACCCTGGACTCAGCTCAGGCGCAGCAGCGGGACCCGGGTCTCCGCCGGCGTCATGGCGCCGTGCTGGCCGACCATCCCCAGGGTCTGCGCGCCGATGCGCGAGAGGTCGTGCAGCGCCAGGCCGTCCTCCAGCGGGGTGATCACCACATCGCCGATCCGCCCGATGACCTCAGGACGCAGGGCCTCGACGGGCCCGAACCAGCCGGCCTCCAGCAGCTGCTCGCGGGTCTGCACGCGCACGCGCTCCCCCAGCACCGAGGCCTCCCAGCGCTGCCGGACCCGCTCCTGCCGCTCCAGCCGCTGCTCCGGGGTCCCGCTGGGCTCCAGGTGCAGCTGGAGGCAGCGGGGCTCACCGGCACTGGTGCGTACGTCGTCCAGCAGACCGGGGATCTCCATGAGATCCACGCGGCCCTCCCGTGGGACGTCGACCATGCCGTGATCTGCGGTGAGCACCACGGAGGTGTCCTGTGGAAGGCGCGAGCACAGCCGCCGCAGGGAGCTGTCGAGCTCCTCGAGCTCGTGGATCCACTCGGAGGAGCCCCAGCCGTGGCGGTGTCCCGTCTTGTCGAGATCATCCCAGTAGAAGTACATGACTCCGCGCTGACCGGCCCGCAGGTTCTCCTGGGCGGCCTTGGTGCGGGCGAACACGCCGTCGGCCGAGACGAAGCGCCCTCCGCGCAGCGCAGCGCGGGTCAGCGCCGAATCCCGGAACTTGCCGCGGCTGACGGTCACGGCGTCCAGGCCCTGTGCCTCGAGGCGCTGCAGCACGGTGTCATGCGGCTGCCAGGCACGGGCCTCCACGCGGGGATCCCAGCCGCCGAGCATGTTCACGGCCTCACCCAGCTGCGGGGAGTAGGAGTCGTAGCCGGTCAGTCCGTGCACACCCACCGGAAGCCCGGTGCCCAGCGACGCCAGCGACGAGGCGGTCGTGGAGGGGAAGGCGGCATCGAGCTCGCCGAGGTCCTCGGCACCGCGCAGGAACGGGGCGTACGAGCTGCGGGCCTCGAGCTGCTCCAGGCCCAGGCCGTCGACGAGAACGACGACGACGCGCTGCGAGACCGAGATCCCCAGGACGTCGTCGAACCCCTCGGCCCCGATCGCGGCTGCCGCAGAGGTCATGACATCGGCGATGCTGCGCGCGCCGTAGCGCGGCGGCCTCGCGGCCGCCTGCTGAGGCTCCTGCTGCGGCGGGACGGCCCAGAAGTCCGCGCCCTCGGCCGCACCGGTCATCGTCCGACCCGCTCCACCGCGCTGCGGCGCAGGCTGCGGGCGAACTCCCGTGCGCCCTCGACGGCCTCCACGCCGTCGGCCTCCGCGCTGATCCGCAGCGCCACATCCTGCACGGCGCTGACCCCCGTGTAGCCGTGATCGGCCTCGCACTGGGGGTCCTCGCACCCGGCCGGCTGCAGATCGATGTTCTGGGTGCCGGTCCAGGCGATGTTGAGATTGACCTCGCTGATGGGATGACCCGTGCGGTACTGCTGCGGCTTGTAGTACGCATACGTGAGTGTCACGGAATTGACCCGGGACGCCGCGACCGACTCGGTCGAGGCCAGGGCCAGGACCTCCTGGCCCTGCTGGTCGTACTCCTGATCGTCCACGTGCGTGATGTGCAGAAGGCCCTCGGCCAGCACGAGCACCGTGATGTGGCGGTGGATCTCATCGCGGTCGAAGGTGGTCTCCAATTGGACCAGGTGCGATTCGGGGGCCGCTCCATCCAGGGCGTCGGCCACCACGTCGATCACCAGCTGCGGGTAGTAGCCGGCGCGCTCGACGTCCTGGCGCAGCTGCTCGCCGCGCGGTCCTGACTGCGTCATCTGACTGGATCCCCTCCTGAAGAGACGTGTCTGCGAGGTTCGTGGAACAGCCCGGGCCGTGCGCGCGGGCTGTCAGTGCTTCAGCGGGCTCAACCGCCCAGCGAGTTTCCGCCGCTGCCCGGACCGCCGAGCTGCGAGCCGCCCAGGCCGGAGTCCTCGGGATCTTGGGTGACATAGGTGGTGGGCACCCCGGTGGACTCCTCCGTGGCGCTCGAGGTGGGGTCGACCGGGCTCGGGTCCTCGCCGCCTCCCGAGTTCATCAGCACCACGACGATGATGCCGACCGCCAGCACAACGGCGGCCAGGCAGCCGATCACGACCCAGCCTCCGGCTCCGTTCACGCCGATGAAGGCCAGCGGACCGCTCGCGGCCCCGACGCGGGAGGCTCCCTCAGCCGGGCGCTGGGGGGCGCTGAGGCCCGCGGGCTGCTCGCGCAGGGTCGACCCGGTGGTGACCTCGGCCGGGTGCGGCTCCTGGACCGGCGGGCTCTTCGGCTGCATCGGCACCGAGGCAGGAGTGTGGGCACCGGCCCACGAGATGCTGCGCTGCGGGGACGCCGCACGTGCCGTCTCCCCTGCGGGGACGCTGCCCAGCAGGGCCGCACGGCTGTGCTGGCCCTGCGGCAGCGGTCCCTGCACCGCAGCACTGGGCATCCCGCCGGTGAAGGGCGGCGCCTGGGCGGGGACCTCCCCGCCATCGCCGCTCAGACCCGAGGGCATGCCCCTCAGTGCCGTGCCGGCCGGGCCGGAGCTGGGTCCCACGAGCGGCTCGCCGCCCGGCGGAGGAGTGTCGGAGCCCCCGCGCAGCCGACCGCCCGAGGGTGGCTGAATGCGCGGGCCGGTGGGCTGCTGCGGGATCATCGCGGAGTCGGGGGCACGCTCGCCCACCTCACCGGACTGGGTGATGCCCCGCCCGGTGCGCTCCTGCTGGGGCGGCTCGGCGAATCCCGAGACGATGTCCTGCCAGGCCTCCGGCAGCGGGTCCAGGGTCTGGAAGATCTCGAGGCTCTCGCCGTCGCGAGTGGTCGCCGGCCCGAAGTCCTCCTGATCGGACGCCCCGAGACGCTCCATCAGCGACAGGGCGCCGTCGTGGCGCACCGCAGGATCGCGATCCAGCAGCGCCGCGACCTCGGCGCCCAGCAGGGAGTCCTCGCCGAAGGTCTCGAGCGCGTCCTCGGGGGTGGGGGCGACCCCGCGCTCGGCCTCCGGGCTGACCATGCGCATGGCCACCACACCGGCGGCGAAGAGGTCCTGGGACGGATCGGGCTCCGCTCCCTCGAGCAGTTCCGGGGCGATGTAGCCGGGCGTTCCCACGACCGTGCCCACACGAGTCAAACGGGCATCCTCGCCCTGCGTGGCGATGCCGAAGTCCGCCAGCCGAGCCAGCGGCCGTCCCGTGCCCGTGGCATCCATCATGAGGTTGGCGGGCTTGACGTCGCGGTGGATCCAGCCTTCGGCATGCACGAACTGCAGGGCCGAGAGCAGCTGGCGCAGGATCTCCTCCGCGACCTTGTCCGAGAAGGCGCCGTGGTCCTGGATGACGTTCTCCAGGGTGCCGCCATCGCTGAGGTCCATGGCGATCACCACGTGCTCGTCCTCGGCCGCCCAGCCGTAGGGAGCCAGCACGTGCGGATGATCGATCTTGACGGACTGCTCGCGCACGAAGCGCAGGAGGTCCGCGGAATC
The DNA here is from genome assembly GCF_025149945.1 of Kocuria sp. p3-SID1428. Classification (GTDB taxonomy): domain Bacteria; phylum Actinomycetota; class Actinomycetes; order Actinomycetales; family Micrococcaceae; genus Kocuria. Next base: position 19,989 of record NZ_JALXVH010000016.1, read on the forward strand.
CCGCTGGCGCAGGACCTTGGCTGCGCACACGTGGCTGCGGCGCTGGTCCCAGGAGCGCCAGACCGTTCCGGAGCCGCCGCGGGCGATGGGATCGATGAGCGTGTACCGTCCGGCGATGGTATCGCTCATGCCCCGCTCACCTCCGCATCGCTCGTCGTGCACTGTCCGTTCGGTCCTGGGCGTTGCCCAGCCTGATGTCTGCGTCCAGCACCGACAGCCGCTGACTCGACAACAGTACCGGGTTCAGCTCCAGGCGGGCGATCTGCGGGTGCCGGTCCTTCAGCAGCGAGACGCGCATGACCAGCTCCTCGAGGTCGGTGACATCCAGCGGGGGCTGGCCCTCGTGCCCGAAGAGCTTGCGCGAGGCCTTGGGCTCGCGGACCATGCGGCGGATCTCCAGATCGGTCAGCGGCGGCACACGGTGGGCCAGGTCTTCGAGCAGCGACACGGCATCGCCGGAGACCCCGAAGGAAAGCACAGGGCCGATCAGCGGGTCCTCCGTGGCGCTGAGGACCACCGCCTGGCCGGTGGGGGCCATGGCCTGGACGTCCAGCTGCTCGGCCGCCGCGCCGATCTCCCGGCGCATGGAGGCCACGGCCTCGCGCAGCTGCTCGGGAGTGTCGATGCTCAGCCGCACCCCGCCCAGGTCCAGGCGCTGGCGCAGGTGCTGATCGGCCGACTTGAGCACCACCGGGTAGCCCAGCCTGGCCGCGGCCGCCAGGCCGTCGTCGGCCTCGGTGAAGCGCACGGTGGGCAGCACCGAGATGCCGTAGGCCTCCAGCAGCCGGGCGGTGCGCTCGCGGTCCAGGCGCAGCAGCATCTCGCCGCGGACCTCCTGCGACCAGCGCTCGATCATGGCCTCGGCGGCCTCGGCGTCGATGTCCTCGGGGACGGTGACGAGGTCGTCCTCCTCCTCGCGCCACCGGGCCCAGCGCTGCAGGCCGTGCAGCGCGGTGACGGCCGCAGACGGCGCCTGGAAGACCGGCAGCGTGCGGCCCTGCGGGTCCGTGTGCACCCGCGAGGAGGCGCCGTCGGCGATCTCGCCGGTGACGGCCAGCACGACCGGCTTTCCGGGGTGCTCGGCGTCCTCGGCCTGGTCGGCGATCGCGGCGCACACGGCGTCGGCGAGCTCGTCGCCGGCGATCCCGCGGATCGGCATGGCCGCCACCACGACGGCGTCGCTGCGCGGATCCGCCACGGCCTCGGCGACCTCGCGCACCAGCGCCTGCAGGGCCTCACGACCGCCGCCGGTGGTGTCCACACGGTCGCGCAGGCGCGCCAGCGGCATGTTCAGCCCGGTGGCGGTGTCCTCCATGAGCCGGGCCAGGGCCATGGCGTTGGAGACCAGCGAGGTGCGCTGACCGCTCGGCAGCGTCTGGGAGGTGCCCACGGCCGCGGTGTCCATGAGCAGGTCGGAGGTGGCCACGCGGATGACACCCGCCTGATCGAGCATGGCATCCAGGGCACCGGCCGGGGCCTCCGTGGTGCGTCCGGTGTGGCCCGGGGGCAGACGCAGCCCCGCGACATCCGACTTGGCGACCACGACCGGCTTGGTCAGCGCCAGGCGCCGGGCGATGCGCGAGAACTTGCGGGGATTGCCGAAGGACTGCAGGTTCAGCCCGCACACCGAGGTGGCCTGATCATCCTCCCAGAACTGCATCATGTCGTTGCCGGAGACGTCGCCGCGGTTGCCGGCCGAGACCATGGTGGACACGCCCACCCGGTGACGCACCGCCGCCGAGGTCTGCAGCATGCCGAGGGCACCGGACTGGCTGAACAGGCCCAGGGAGCCCTCCCCCGGGACCACAGGCAGCACCGTGGCGTCCATGGAGATCTCCGCGCTGTGGTTGAGCACCCCCAGCGAGGCCGGTCCGACGACTCGCATGCCGTGACGGCGCGCCACGGCCACGAGCTGCTGCTGGCGCTGGGCGCCCTCGCGGCCGGACTCCGCCCAGCCGCCGGTCATCACGACGACCGCGTGGGCCCCCGCGCGGCCGCAGGCCTCGACGACCTCGAGCACCGCGTCCATGGGCACCGTGACGATCGCCAGGTCCAGCTCGCCCTCGATCTCCGCCAGGCTCGTCGCGTGCGTCATGCCCTCCTGCTCGAAGGGCGTGGGGTTCACGCCGTAGAGGCTGCCCGTGTAGCCGCCGGCCACCAGGTTCGCCACGACCGTGTGCCCGCCGTTGCTGGGATCCGATGACGCGCCCACGACCGCGATCGAGCGCGGCGTGAGCAGACGGGCCGTCGAGCGGGCCTCGGCGCGGTGCTCGCGCGAGGCCATCACGGACAGGGACCGCTCGGTGGGATCGATCGAGAAGTCGAGGGCTACGACGCCGTCGTCGAAGCGCCGGGCGACGTCGTAGCCGGCCTCCACGAACACGTGCAGCATGGAGCGGTTCTCCGGCAGCACCTCCGCGGTGAAGCGGTCGATGCCGTTCTCCCGGGCCGCGGCCGCCAGGTGCTCGAGCAGGATGGAGCCGATCCCGCGGCCCTGGTGCGCATCCGAGATCAGGAAGGCCACCTCCGCCTCCGGGGCGGAGCCCGCGCGGTCATAGCGACCCACGCCGATCAGCTGCGAGCCCAGCAGGATCACGAAGCACACCCGGTCGCGGTGATCCACCGTGGTGTAGCGGGCCAGCTCGCGGCGGGTCAGCGTGGTCTTGTGGGAGAAGAACCGCAGGTAGATCGTGTTCTCGGACTGCTGGTGGAACATGTCCAGCAGCAGCTGCTGATCCTCCGGGCGGATGGGACGCAGGTGCGCCGTGGCACCGTCGCGCAGCACGACATCCGCCTCCCAGTGCTTGGGATAGCCCGGGCCGGGATCGCTGGGCAGGCTGGTGGGCTGGGCGCTGTCGTCGGCGGGTGCGGTATCCGGGACCATAGACTGAAGGCTACAGAGGATTCGGTCCCGAGCGCCTGACTCGGGCAACAGTTGCGCGCACTGAGCGCGAGTCGACGCGGCGCCGTCCCGCGGTTGAGGAGAAGCACCACCCCATGGCCCCACGCAGGAGCAAGGCCCGGACCTCGGCGCTCGACGAGCTGCCCGCGGACTTCCAGGGCAATGTCGTCGACATCGACGTCACGCGCGAGATGGAGGACTCGTTCCTCGAGTACTCCTACTCCGTGATCTACTCCCGGGCCCTGCCCGACGCCCGCGACGGCCTCAAGCCCGTCCAGCGGCGCATCCTCTACATGATGGACGAGATGGGCCTGCGCCCGGATCGCGGCCATGTGAAGTCGGCGCGCGTGGTCGGCGAGGTCATGGGCAAGCTGCACCCCCACGGCGACTCCGCGATCTACGACGCCATGGTGCGCATGGCCCTGCCCTTCGCCCAGCGCGTGCCGCTGGTGGACGGGCACGGCAACTTCGGCTCGCTCGACGACGGCCCCGCCGCCTCGCGCTACACCGAGGCCAGGCTGGCCCCGGCCGCCCTGCAGCTGACGGCGGATCTCGGCGAGGACGTCGTCGACTTCGTGCCGAACTACGACAACCAGTTCATGCAGCCCTCCGTGCTGCCGGCGGCCTACCCGAACCTGCTGGTCAACGGGACCACCGGCATCGCGGTGGGCATGGCCACCAACATGGCCCCGCACAACCTGCGCGAGGCCATCTCCGCGGCGCGGCACCTGCTCGAGCACCCCCAGGCCTCCCTCGAGGACGTCATGGAGCACCTGCCCGGACCGGATCTTCCCTCCGGCGGGCAGATCGTGGGCCTCGACGGGATCCGCGATGCCTACCGCACCGGCCGCGGCTCCTTCAAGACGCGGGCCACGGTCTCGATCGAGCAGGTCACCGCCCGCAAGCAGGGCATCGTGGTCACCGAGCTGCCCTACATGGTCGGCCCGGAGAAGGTCATCGACCGGATCAAGACCGCGGTGCAGTCCAAGAAGCTCACCGGCATCTCCGATGTGGTCGATCTGACCGACCGGGCCAACGGGCTGAACCTGGTCATCGAGATCAAGAACGGCTTCAACCCGCAGGCGGTGCTCGCGGCGCTGTACAAGCACACGCCGCTCGAAGAGTCCTTCGGCATCAACAACGTGGCCCTGGTCGACGGCCGCCCCCGGACTCTGGGGCTGCTCGAGATGCTGGGGGTCTACAACCAGCACCGGCTCACGGTCGTGCGCCGACGCACCGCCCACCGCCTGGGCAAGCGCCGCGACCGGCTGCACCTGGTCGAGGGCCTGCTGATCGCGATCGTGGACATCGACGAGGTCATCCAGATCATCCGCAGCTCCGATCGCACCGCCGAGGCCCGCGAGCGCCTCATGACGATCTTCGATCTCACGCAGCTGCAGGCCGATCACATCCTCGAGCTGCGGCTGCGCCAGCTCACGAAGTTCTCCCGGATCGAGCTCGAGCGCGAGAAGGAGCAGCTGGAGGCGGAGATCGCCGAGCTCGAGGCCATCCTGGCCTCCGAGGACCGGCTGCGCGAGGTGGTCTCCGGCGAGCTCGCCGCGGTCGCCGAGCTGCTCGGCGACGACCGTCGCACTCGCCTGCTGGAGGCCGATGAGGTTCCCGCACTGGCGGCCGCCCCCGCCGCCCGGGCAGCGGCCGGGCCAACCCTGGAGATCGCCGACGACCCCTGCTGGGTCTTCCTCTCGAGCACCGGGCGCATGGCGCGCACCGAGGACCGCACGCCGCTGGCCGAGCCGGGGCGCCGGCTCAAGCACGACGCCCTGAGCTCCGTGGTGGCGACCTCCGCCCGGGGGGAGATCGGCGCCGTGACCTCCAGGGGGCGGATGCTTCGCGTGCCCGTCGTGGACCTGCCGGCGCTGAGCTCCTACGACGGTGCCCCCCGGCTCGAGGAGGGCACCGCGGCCAAGGAGTTCCTGTCCCTGGCCAAGGGCGAGCGGCTGATCGGACTCGCGCCGCTGAACGAGGTCGTGGCCATGGGCACCCGTCAGGGCGTGGTCAAGCGGCTGAACCCGGATCACCCGCTGAACCGCGACGACTGGGAGGTCATCAGCCTCAAGGACGGCGACGAGGTCATCGGCATGGGCCCGGCTCCCGAGACCGCGCAGCTCGTGTTCATCACCGCCCAGGCCAAGCTGCTGACGTTCTCCGCCGAGCTGGTCCGCGCTCAGGGCCGCACCGCCGGAGGCGTGGCGGGCATCAAGCTCGCCGAGGACGACACCGTGCTGTTCTTCGGCCCCGTGGCCTCCCAGGATCCCGATGCCCAGGTGGTCACCTACGCCCGTTCCTCCGAGGCGCTGCCCGAGATGGGCGGCTACTCCGTGAAGGTCACTGCCCTGTCTGAATACCCGTCCAAGGGCCGGGCGACCGCCGGCGTGCGCTGCCAGCGGCTGCTGAGCGGCGAGACCGGCCTCGTGCTCGCCTGGGCCGGGCACGGTCCCGCCAAGGCGGTCTCGGCCGCGGGCGTGGCCCGCAGACTGCCCACCGAGTTCGGCCGGCGCGACGGCTCCGGGGCGGGCGTCGAGCAGCTGCCGGATGCGATCGGCCCGGCATGGTCCCCGGTGGTCTCGAGCGCCCCGGCCGCGGGCTCGGACTCCGATTCCGCCGCGGACGGCGAGCCCCGATGAGCGCTGCCGGATCCACTGAAGCGGTGATCGAGCGGGCTCAGCTGCAGGATGCTGCCGTGCTGCACGAGATCGCGCGGCAAACCTTCGTGCACGCGACTCCCCCGGAGGCCGATCCCGCCTCGATCGAGGAATTCGTGGCCACGAGCCTGTCCGAGGCGGCCTTCCGGGGCCACCTCGACTCCCCCGCCAGCCGCGTGCTGATCGCGCGCCGCGACGGCGAGGCGATCGGCTACGCCCTGCTGCTGCTCGACCGCCCCCTGCCCCAGGGCGAGGGGATCGATCCCGGGCAGGAGATCCTCACCGGGCGAGGGCTGTTCCTCTCCAAGTTCTACCTGCTGCCGCAGGCCCGCGGCACCGGGGCCTCGGACGCCCTGATGGAGCAGTGCCTGCAGACCGGCCGCCAGATCGGAGCCGACGTGCTGTGGCTGCAGGTCAACGACCAGAACCAGCGGGCCAACGCGTTCTACGAGCGCCTGGGGCTGGTCCGGGTGGGCACGGCCTCCTTCCAGCTCGGCACGCAGCTGCATCACGACTTCCTGCGCGCCCGGAGGCTCTGAAGGCCCCAGCGTCCAGGCCGCCGTCGTCCCGCGCACCGCGACGGGCTCAGGTGCGTGGCGCGCTCGTCCCTTCAGCCCAGGCGCGTGAGGTCCTCGCAGCGCCGCACGTCCTCGGGGCGGTGCGAGATCACGACGACCGCCTGCCGATCCTGCTGCACCGCGCCGTCCTGGGCGCCGGCGTGCTGGCCCTCGTGCAGAGCGGCCATGACCTGCTCGGCAGTCGGGGCGTCCAGGTGGGCTGTGGGCTCATCGAGCAGCAGGACCGGGGCGCGGGTGAGCATCGCCCGGGCCACCGCAAGGCGCTGGCGCTGACCGCCGGAGAGCCGCTGACCGCCGGCGCCCACACGGGTGTCCAGGCCGTCGGGCAGCGAAGCCGCGAACTGCCCGAGTCCCACCCGCTGCAGCGCGGCGAGCATCTCGTGCCCGGAGGGTGCCTGCTCCCGGTCCCGGGCCAGCGCCAGGTTCCCGCGCAGCGACGAGTCGAAGATCGTGGCCTCCTGCGGGCACCAAGCCGAGGCCCCGCGCAGCATCTGCGGATCCGTGGGGCGGCCGTCGAGGCGCAGGGTCCCGTCGGTGGGCGGCAGGAACCCCAGCAGGACCGCGAGCGCGGTCGACTTGCCCGCACCCGACGGACCCGTGATCCCCCACCACCGTCCCGGCCGGATGCTGCCGCTGAGGCGGTGGAGGGCGTCGCGGTCCATCCCAGGCCAGCGCGCGCTGATCTGCTCGAGATCGATCCGCTCGAATTCGCTGATCCGCCTCGGCTGCTCGGCCTGGTCCTCAGCGCTGCCGCGCTGGGCCTGCTCCACCGAGCGCACCAGCTCGGCGAAGCGGGGCCACTGCCGCGCGGCCTCGAAGCCCTGGGCCGTCGGCTCGACCATGGCGGTGCACAGCAGGACGGGGATCGCCGCGGTGGCGGCCGAGACCCGTCCCGAGGCCACGGTCTCCCAGGACAGCACCGCGACGACGATCGCGGCCAGGAACCAGATCGCCACCGCCAGGGCCTCGCTCAGCCCGCTGGCCCAGGCCGCACGCTGCGCGGCACGTCGCCCCCGCTCGTCCTGGGCGCGCACCGCAGCAGCCACCGCGGGGCCCAGATCGGCCACGCGCAGATCGTCGGCGGCATGCAGGGCCCGGGCGCTCAGACGCAGGGCGGCGGACTGGGCGGCGGCCTGACGAGACTGCGCGCGGGAGTCCAGGCCGCGGACCAGCGTGGGCCCGGCCAGGGCGCTGAGCACGGCCGCGATCGCCACGGGGGCCGAGGCCTCCGGCACCGTCAGCAGGCTCACCAGCACCGCGCCGAGCAGGACGGGCCCCAGCGCTGCGGCCGGCAGCAGGATGCGCGGCAGGGCATCGCGCAGGTCCTCGACGCGGGTGATCAGCCGGTCCAGGAAGACCTCTCCGCTCAGCAGTGCCCGAAGCCCCAGCGCTGTGCCTCCGGTGGCCTTCCAGGCCCTCTGGCGCATCCGTCCGGCTGCCCGCAGGGCCAGGTCGTGGCTCACGAGCCGCTCCAGATAGCGCACGACCGCTCGGCCGAGTCCGAAGAAGCGCACGCCGGTCACGGCGAGCATCAGGTACATCATCCCGGGCTGCTGCCCGGCTCGGACGATCAGCCAGCCGGACAGCGCGGTCAGCGCGGCACCGAAGCCGATCGTCAGCACCGCCAGCGCCGCGCTCAGACCGGCCTGCGGCCAGGAGATCCCGCTCAGACGCAGCACGGTGCGCACGGTGCCCAGAGGGCTCACGCGACGGCGCTGCTCGGCGGCTGCGGATCTCGCCGGGGCGGCCATGACCTCGGCGCCTTCTGCTGCCGGGGCCGCCGCTCGGGCCCGAGCCGGAGCCGTGGCCGGGGCGCGGGCCGCAGCGGCCGCCGGGTGCTCGTGCTCGCTGTCGTGCGCACGCCCCTCTTCACGCTCGTGCCGCGGCGCTTCGCTCTGCGTGCTGGGCTCGCGGCGTACCCCCGCGGCGGCGCTGAGCGCTCCGTCCGTCGCGCTCCCGCCCGTGGTGAGCTCCACGCGGCGATCCGCCGAGACGATCAGATCGCGATCGTGGCTCACCAGCAGGACCACGGCACCGGCTCGAGCCATCTCGCGCAGGCAGACGACGGCCAGGTGCGCGGCCTCGCCATCGAGGTGGGCGGTGGGCTCATCGACCAGAACGGTCGGCGTCGTACCGGGATCGCTGCCTCTCAGGGCCTCGAGGGAGGCCGCCGTGCGCGCCAGCGCCAGTCGCCGGGCCTGCCCCGCGCTGAGCGCCTCCGGCGGTGTCTGCTCGAGACCCGCCAGCCCGAGGCGGGCGAGGTGATCAGCGGCTCGGGCGCGGGCATCGCAGAGCTCCTCGGACACCTGCTGCCGTCGTGCCGGCGCCATCGGCTCATCGGCGACCAGGAGCAGGTCGGCGAGGCCGGGAGCCAGGGCCAGGGCGACCTCCTCGACGGCGGTGCCGGCCATGAAGGCCGGCGACTGCGGGACCAGGCGCACCGGCCCCGGCACCAGGATCCGCCCGCTGAGCACTCCCGCACCCGGGCCATCGTCCTCACGCTCCGCGGCGTCGCGGCCCGGCAGGCTCGAGGCCCCGGCGATCAGGCCCGCGACGGCGCTGAGCACCGTGGTCTTGCCGCTTCCCGAGGCTCCGGACAGCGCGGTGATCTGCCCTGCCTCAGCGCACAGGTCGAGGGGCCCGATGACCTCCCGGCGTCCGTCGTGGCGCACCCGCAGCCCCCGGATCTCCAGCCGAGCAGTCCCCTCCGCGGCCTCGGGCACAGCCCGGCCGCGCGGTGCCTCGAGCAGGCGCTGGGAGCGGCGCAGCGCATCCACGCCGTCCTGCGACTGGTGGTAGGCGGTGCCGACATCGCGCAGCGGCTGGTAGCACTCGGGAGCCAGCAGCAGGACCATCACGGCGGTGTCCAGGCCCAGGCTGCCATCGACGAGCCGCACGCCGATGAACACCGCCACCAGCGCCACGGACAGGGTCGTGATCAGCTCGAGGGCCAGCGAGGACAGGAAGGCCGAGCGCAGGGTCTGCATGGTGCGGCGGCGATGCTGGTCGTCCAGCTGAGCCAGAGCCCGTGCCTGGGCGCGGTCGCGGCGCAGCCCCACGAGCACGGGCAGACCGCGGGCCAGCTCCACGATGTGCCGGGACAGCCGCAGCTGCGCATCCTGTGCCCGGCGGGTCTGGTCCTGGGTGGTGCGCCCGATCAGCACCATGAACAGGGGCACAAGAGGCAGCGTGAGGGCGATGATCGCCGCGCTGATCCCGTCGTGGCGCAGGATCCACAGCCACAGCACGGCAGGGGCCACCGCGGTGGCGACCATGGCCGAGACCGCGCGGACGTAGTAGTCGTCCAGGGCGTCCAGACCGCGTGCCACGAGCACGGCGGCGGCACCGGGATGGTCCTCGGGGCGGTCGTCGTCATCGGCGGCGGCGCGGCCCGGGCCGGATTCCAGCAGGCGCAGCAGCAGCTGCGAGCGGATCCGGGAGATCGTACGCGCCGCGCCCCGGCGTGCGGCGGCGGAGGCTGCCCACTGGGCGCCGGCCCGCAGCACGGCTCCGAGCACCGCCAGCCAGACAGCGGGCCAGGCCCACCAGGGCCCGTCGTGCACCCAGGAGGCGGGCAGGACGCCGTCGAGGTGAGCGGCCGCGCTGCCGAGGAACTCGGCGAGGCCCTGCGGGCTGTCCGTGCCCGCGGCCGCCTGGGCGGCGAAGCCGTCGGCGGCCAGCCGGGCCAGCAGAGCGCCCAAGCCGGTGGCGAAGGCGATCATGCCCACCGTGCGGGCCAGGCTCAGCAGGCCCTGCAGCGGCAGGATCGATCGAGCCTCGGGGCCCAGCGGCGGAGGACCCGAGGCCCCCCGCTCAGACACCGGCGCGGGTGGGCTGGGAGCTCAGCTGCGCGTGATCGCCGCCCGAGGGCAGCTGCTCGGCGCGCAGACGGCGGCGGAAGACCCAGTAGGTCCAGCTCTGATACCCCAGCAGGAACGGCACGCCGAACGCGGACACCCAGGTCATGACCGTGAGCGTGTACGGCGAGGACGAGGCCGAGGTGATCGTCAGATCGGGGGCTCCGGCAAGTGTGGAGGGCAGCACCGCCGGATACATCGCCAGGAAGACGGCCAGCAGCCCGAAGGCCCCGAAGCCGGCCATCCCCGCGAAGCTCCAGCCCTCGCGCCGGCGCATCCCGGCGGCCCAGGCGCCCAGCACCGCCACGACGGCAAGGCCCGTGCTGACCCAGGACAGGGCCGTGCCGGTGGCGAGCTGGACCACGAGCACCACCACGGCCAGCGGGGCGACGCCCAGCGGCAGGAAGCGCACCAGGGCGGCACCGGCGCGGTGGCGCACGGGGCCGTCGGTCTTCAGGGCGATGAAGGCCAGGCCGTGGATGAGGCAGAAGCCGACCATGCCCAGGCCGCCGAGCACGGCCTGCCAGCTCAGCCAGGAGACCACCCCGCCCACCCGGTCGCCGTTGTCGTTCAGCGGCAGGCCGGTGGCGGTGATGCTCAGCAGCGCGCCGATCAGGAAGGCGATGGCCAGCGAGGACCACGCGGTGACCGAGTTCCAGCGTCTCGACCACGCCTGCGTGGAGCCCTTGCCGCGGTACTCGATCGACACGGCGCGCAGGATCAGCGCCAGCAGGGCAAGGGTCATCGGCAGGTAGAGCCCGGAGAACAAGGCGGCGTACCAGTGCGGGAAGGCCGCGAAGGTGGCCGCCCCGGCGGTCACGAGCCAGACCTCGTTGCCGTCCCACACCGGGCCGATGGTGTTGAGCAGCACGCGCTGCTCACGATCGTCTCGGGCGAAGATCCGGCCCATGAGCATGCCCACGCCCAGGTCGAAGCCGTCCAGGACCACGTAGCCGATCCAGAAGAACCCGATGACGAGGAACCACGCCGTGGCCAGGCCCGGCTGTCCTGCGAACTGCTCGAACATCTCTCGTCTCCTCAGTACGCGAAGGCCAGGACGTCGTCCTGGGAGCCGTCGCCGTGCTCGTCATGGTCGTCGTGCTCCACCAGCTCGGGCATGGCCGCGACCACTCCGGTGCGCACGTACTTGGCGATCAGCACCACCTCCACGACCATCAGCACGCCGTAGAGCAGCAGGAGGCTGCCCAGCGAGAACAGCAGCTCCCCGGCCGTGACGTTCGGCGAGACCGCGGCCTCGGTGAACATGTAGACCCGCTGATCGAGGGGCAGGTCCGGGTTGGGCGCCACGACGAAGGGCTGGCGACCCATCTCCGTGAAGACCCAGCCGGCCACGTTGGCGCCGAACGGGGCCAGGATGCCCACCACGCCCAGCTGCATCAGCGGCTTGGACAGCGGCACCGTGCCCTTGCGCGTGAGCCACCAGGCCCCGGCGCAGGCCGCCGCCGCGAGGCCGCCGAAGGTGATCATCAGGCGGAAGCCCCAGTAGGTGACCTCCATGAGCGGCTGGTACTCGATCGGCTCACCGGCGCGGTCCCCGTAGAGCTCGTCGTCGGCCAGGTTGGTGCCGTACATCTGCTCGTACTCGGGCTGCAGCGTGTTCAGCCCCGCCACGTCGGTCGTGAAGTCCTCGTAGGCCAGGAAGGACAGCAGCCCCGGCAGCTCCAGGACCGTACGCGCGTTGTCGCAGGTGGTGTCCCCGGGCGAGCCGATCGTGAGCACGGAGAAGGCGGTGCCGTCGTGGCAGGCCGCCTCCGCGGAGGCCATCTTCAACGGCTGCTGGTGGATCATCAGCTGCGCCTGGGCGTGACCGGAGAAGGCGGTGCCCAGGAAGCCGATGATCCCGATCAGGATCCCCACGCGCAGGGAGCGCCACCACACCGTGTAGTCGGTGCGGTCGCGGCCCCCGGTGGGCAGCTCCCCCACGACGACGACGCCGTCGGCATCCACGGTGTCGATGCCGTCCGCGCGGCGACGCCACAGCTTGTACCAGGCGATGCCGAGCAGGAAGGACCCGGCCACGGCGATCGCGCCGAACAGCGTGTGGATGATCGCCACGACGGCGGTCGAGTTGGTCAGCACCGCGCCGATGTCATCGAGGATGGGGCGACCGTCGATGATCTGATAGCCGACCGGGTGCTGCATCCAGGAGTTGGCCACGATGATGAAGAAGGCCGACAGCCACGAGGCGATCACCGCCATGGTGAGACAGGCGGCGTGCACCGCCGGACGCAGCCGGTCCCAGCCGAAGATCCACAGCCCCAGGAACGTGGACTCCACGAAGAACGCGAGCAGGCCCTCCATGGCCAGCGGCGCGCCGAAGACATCGCCCACGAACCGCGAGTACTCCGACCACGCCATCCCGAACTGGAACTCCTGGACCAGGCCCGTGGCCACGCCCATGATGAAGTTGATCAGGAAGAGCTTTCCCCAGAACTTGGTCAGCCGCAGGTCCTCCGGGCGGCGCAGCCGCACCCAGCGCAGGTTGAACCACACGACGACGGCACCCAGTCCCAGCGTCAGCGGAACCATCATGAAGTGGTAGACGGTGGTGATCCCGAACTGCCACCGAGCGATCTCGACGATGTCCATGCGACTCCTCGCGGGGCCCTGCCGGCTGTGCGCCGGACGATCACGGGCCTCGCCTCAGACGCGTTCCAGTCTAGGCTCGCCCGCGAGCGCCTCGAGGCTCGGACGGGGCCGGCGCGGTGTCTCGTCGATCACAGCCCCAGCGCACCAGGTCAGGGCCGTGCCGAGCTCCTCTCGTGCCCTGCGGCACTGGCAATCCCTGGCAACCCGGGCCCGGCGCGCAGGGCGCAGCGCCACCGAGCCGGTGGGCTCAGCGGCCGGGCCCCAGCAGCCCTGCGTCGGCCACCGCCTGGCGCTCGGCGAGAAGCTCAGCCACCGAGCGATCGATGCGCTCGCGGGCGAAGTCATCGATCCGCCAGTCGTCCGCGATGGACCACTGCCCGTCCGAGCAGGTCACGGGGAAGGAGCTGACGATCCCCTCCGGCACGCCGTAGGAGCCGTCGGAGGCCACCGCCATGGAGGTCCATTCTCCCTCCGGCGTGCCCTGGCTCCACTGGCGGACGTGCGAGATCAGCGCGTGGGCGGCGGAACCCACGGAGGAGCCGCCGCGCACCTCGATGATCTCGGCGCCGCGCTGGGCCACGGCCGGGATGTAGGTCTCGGCGATCCAGTCCTGCCCCAGTCCGTGCTCGGCCAGCGCCTGCTCGGCCGGCACGCCGAGCACGGTGGCTCGGGAGAGATCCACGAACTGGGTCGCGGAGTGATTGCCCCAGATCGCCACGCCGTCGACGTCCGGCGCCGCCCCGCCGCAGGCCAGGGCGAGCTGGGCCTGAGCCCGCAGATGATCCAGCCGTGTCAGCGCCGTGAAGCGCTGGGCGGGCAGCTCGGGGGCGTGGGAGGCCGCGATCAGCGCGTTGGTGTTTGCCGGGTTGCCCACCACGACGGCCCGGAAGCTCTCCTCCGCCCCCGCGGCGATAGCCCGGCCCTGCTCGGAGAAGATCCCCGCGTTGGCCTCGAGCAGATCGGCGCGCTCCATGCCCTTGCTGCGCGGCCGGGCTCCGATCAGCAGCCCGAGCTCGCTGCCCTCGAAGGCGGCGACGGGGTCGTCGAACACGTCCACGGAGGCGAGGAGGTCGAAGGCGCAGTCCGACAGCTCCATGGCCACGCCCTCTGCCGCCCGTGCCGCCTGCGGCACCTCGAGAAGGCGCAGCCGCACGGGCTGGTGGGGACCGAACAGGTCTCCGGCTCCGGCGCGGAAGAGCGCGGCGTAGCCGATCTGCCCTGCGGCTCCCGTGACGGTGACGGTGATCGGGCGGCGGTCCTGTGAGGCGGCGGTGGTGTCCATGGGTGCTCCTGCGCTGCGCCGGGCGGGTGTGGATTCAGCGTAGGTCGCAGGAGCTGCCGCAGGCACGGCGTTGCACGAAATGGGCATCGAGCCCGGGCCGAAGGCCTCAGGCGTCGATCTGCTCGGCGTCCAGTCGAGCGGCTCCTTCGATGATGAAGTCGCGGCGCGGGGCCACCTCCGAGCCCATGAGCAGCCCGAAGGCGCGCTCGGCGTCCTCGGCCTGGCTCATGGTCACCCGGCGCAGCAGGCGGTGGCGGATGTCCATGGTGGTCTCGGCCAGCTGATCGGCGTCCATCTCGCCCAGGCCCTTGTAGCGCTGGATCGGCTCCTTGTAGGAGCGGCCCTCGGATTCGAGGCGGGTCAGCAGGCGATGCAGCTCGGCCTCCGAGTAGGTGTAGACCATCTCGTTGGCCTTCGAGCCGCTGTTGATGATCTCCACGCGGTGCAGCGGAGGCACGGCGGCGTAGACCTTGCCCGCCTCCACCAGGGGACGCATGTAGCGGTAGAACAGGGTCAGCAGCAGGGTGCGGATGTGTGCGCCGTCCACATCTGCATCCGTCATCATGATGACCTTGCCGTAGCGGGCGGCGTCGAGGTCGAAGGTGCGCCCCGAGCCCGCTCCGATGACCTGGATGAGCGCGGCGCACTCGGCGTTGGCGAGCATGTCCGGCAGCGAGGCTTTCTGGACGTTGAGGATCTTGCCGCGGATGGGGAACAGCGCCTGATAGGCGGAATCGCGGGCCAAGCGTGCGGTGCCCAGCGCGGAATCGCCCTCCACGATGAAGACCTCGGAGCGCTGCACGTCGGTCGAGCGGCACTCGACCAGCTTGGCCGGCATGGACGAGGTCTCCAGGGCGTTCTTGCGCCGCTGGGTCTCCTTGTGCAGGCGCGCCGAGATCCGGGACTTCATCTCGCCGACGACCTTCTCCAGGACCTGTCCGGCCTGGTTCTTCTGCTCCCGCTTGCCCGAGGTCAGCGCGGCCGTGAGCTCCTTCTCCACGACCTTGGAGACGATCTGGCGCACCGCCGGCGTGCCGAGCACCTCCTTGGTCTGGCCCTCGAACTGCGGCTCCGCAAGGCGCACGGTCAGCACGGCCGTGAGCCCGGCCATGATGTCGTCCTTCTCGATCTTGTCGTTGCCGGCCTTGAGCTTGCGCGCATTCGCGGCGACCTGCTTGCGGAAGACCTTGACCAGCGCCTGCTCGAAGCCGCTGAGGTGGGTTCCGCCCTTGGGCGTGGCGATGATGTTCACGAAGCTGCGGATCTCGGTGTCGTAGCCGATCCCCCACCGCAGAGCCACATCGACCTCGCACGTGCGCTCGACGTCCTGCAGCCGCGACTGCCCGGAGTCATCGAGCACGGGAACCGTCTCCGTGAAGGTGCCCTCGCCCTGGAAGCGCCAGACATCGGTCACGGATTCGTCCGAGGCCAGGAACTCGGCGAACTCGGAGATGCCGCCGTCGTGCTGGAAGACCTCCTCGTGGGGGCCCAGCTCGCCGGCGGTGCCCGGCAGGCGCCGCTCGTCGCGCACGGTGATGCGCAGCCCCGGGATCAGGAAAGCGGTCGTGCGGGCGCGCTGGACCAGCTCCTGGTAGGAGAACTGCGCGTCCGGGGTGAAGATCTGCTGGTCCGCCCAGTACCGCACGCGGGTGCCGGTGACGCCGCGCTTGGCCTTGCCGACGACGTCGAGCTCCGATCCTGAGACGAACGGCTCGAAGGCCGCCCGCGGGCTCGGAGCGCCCTTGTCCTCGAATCGGCCCGGCTCCCCGTGGCGGAAGGACATCTGGTAGGTCTTGCCGCCGCGATCCACCTGGACGTCCAGGCGCGAGGACAGAGCGTTGACCACCGAGGCGCCCACGCCGTGCAGGCCGCCGGAGGCCGTGTAGGACCCGCCGCCGAACTTGCCGCCGGCATGCAGCTTGGTGAACACGACCTCCACCCCGGACAGCCCGGTGCGCGGCTCCTTGTCGATCGGCACGCCGCGGCCGTCGTCGTGGACCTCCACGCAGCCGTCCTTTTGCAGGATCACCGTGATCTGCTGGCCGTAGCCGGCCAGGGCCTCATCCACCGAGTTGTCGATGATCTCCCAGAGGCAGTGCATGAGCCCGCGGCCGTCGGTGGAGCCGATGTACATGCCGGGGCGCTTGCGCACAGCCTCGAGGCCCTCCAGCACCGAGAGGTGGCGGGCGTTGTACTCGGAGGTCGAGGGGGTCACGGCGGGGGCGCTCCTGCGGTTCGCTGATGTCGATCGTGCGTGCGGCTGCCGGCGGTGGCCGCACGCGGCACGGCCGCCCGGCGGCGCGCGGGCCAGACCACTCTAGACCGGCTCGGCGACACCGCGCGGGCCGCAGCCCGTTGCGATCGACGACGGGTCCCCACCGTGACGCGGCGCTCACCGGATGCGCGGTGGGCGAAATCGCGTGCCGCGGGGAAGCTTCCGGGGGCTCGGCGTGGTTCTATAGTCCGAACCGCCGCACCCCCTGCCTCGGAGGACCGAGCGCATCGGATGCGCGGTATCGGCCCAGCGTCGATGCTGGACCAGACGAATCCGTCGCGGACATCGCACGATCCGACGGGCTCCGAGCACGAGGAGGAATCGTGAACACCACACTTGAGACCCCAGAACTGAACGCCACCCACCGCTGCGACGCCTGCGGCGCCCAGGCCTACGTCCGCGTGGTCCTCGAGTCCACCGGCGGCGAGCTGCTCTTCTGCGCTCACCACGCCCGTGCCAACGAGGACAAGCTGCGCCCCATGGCCGCCCAGTGGCAGGACGAGACCGAGCGCATCTCCTGAACACTCAGGATCCCCTGCAGCGCGGGCGCTGAGCCGGCACGAGGGCCCCGTTCACCGATCGGTGAACGGGGCCCTCGGCTGTGCCGGAGGCCTCGGGCTCAGCCCAGCCGCGTGAACAGGTCGGTGCGCAGGTCCGCCGGATCCATCTCCGGGCTCGGCTCGGTGACGTAGACCTCCCAGAACGGCAGCTCGGGGGTCTCACCGGCGGAGGCGACCTGACCCATGAACCCGGCCCAGGCGGCCGACAGCTGGTCGAACCCGCCCAGGTGGGAGATCCGCGCCGCTCGTCCTCCCGGCAGCCACGACGGCTCCAGCCGTACTCCGTCCGCGGCCTCGATCACGGACTCGCTCGGCTCGGTCAGGGGCATGCCGACTTCGAAATCCGCGGTCTCGTCCGGGGCGCGGTGGTACAGGGCGAAGGCCGGTCCGCTGGGGGTCAGCCCGTGCTGCGCCATGGCCGGGAAGATCGCGCGGAAGGCGGTGTCGAAGACCTCCGGCATCCGGTCCATCGGCTGGCCGTGGACCTTCAGCACCAGCGTGGGGACCTGCTGGGCCTCGAAGACCTCGAGGCTGCTCACGGGCTCCTGGCTCAGGCCCATGGGCGATCCGGAGGGGGTGGATTCCTGCGTCATGGGTCTCTCCTGCATCTCGTGCCCCCGCAGCGCAGGCGGCTCCCGGACGCGGCGGGGTTCTGGGCTCATGCTAGGTCGTCGTCCCGGTGTCGCAGGAGAGGGCCCTCCCCCTGCGTCTGCGCCGGAAGGCCCGTCCCTCAGACGAGCCAGGCGGTGTCGACCTCCCGCGGGTGCTGCTCGCCCCGACCGGCGTCAGCGGCGGCACGAGCCGCGCCCAGCACCAGTGCCATGGCCGCGGCGCCCGGGTCGACCACCCCCTGCGAAGCCTCTCCCACATAGCTGGCTCGACCGCGTCGGGCGAGGCTCTCAGCACTGCTGCGAGCGCCCTCGACCGCTGCGGCCTCGCCGGCTTCGAGGATGTGCTGCGAAGGCTCGCCGTCGTGCAGGCTCCGGCGCATGGCCTCCACTGCGGGAGCCAGGGCATCGACCATCGTCTTGTCCCCGACCTCGGCCTCGCCGTAGCGCTGCACGATCGCCTGCCCCGCAGCCAGGGCCTCGACGAGCTCCTCCACCTGCAGAGTGCCGTCCGCCTCACCAGCCTTGGCCAGCTCTCGGAAGAACACGCCGAACAGCGGACCGCTGGTGCCGCCCACGGCGAGCCAGCCGCGATACAGCGCACTCAGCCACTGCCGGTAGGTGCTCGGCTGCTCCTGCTCGATCTCCCTGTCCAGCTGCGACAGCGCGGTGCGCACACTGGTGCCGAAGTCACCGTCGCCTGCTCGACGGTCCAGCTCGCCCAGGGCTTCGGCGTTCTCGCCCAGCAGCCGCTGCACGCCCTGCACGAATCGGCGCCCGAAGTCCTCGCCCAGGCCCTGAGCCGTCCCGGAACTCTCCTGCTCGGTCATCTTCTGCTCCTCACCAGGTCAGGGCGGGGGTGCGCACGGGGGCGTCCCACAGCTGACGGGTCTGCGGATCCAGCGGCATCAGCGTGATCGACACGCCGTGCATGTCCAGGCTCGTGACGTACGAGCCCACGAGCCAGCGCCCGACGGACAGTCCTTCGCCGCGGAGGCGATGGTGCGCCGCTCGCGCCACGAGGCTCAGCTCGAGCTGCGTGGCCGAGCCGAGGCCATTGACCACCACGAGCAGCTCCTGCCCCTGTTCCAGGCCCATCTGCTCGAGCAGCGGGTCGAGCAGATGATCCGTCAGCCCGTCGGCGTCGGTGAACTCGCCACGGCGGGCCGCGCGCTCGCCGTGGATGCCGACGCCGAGCTCGACCTCGTGGTCCTCGAGCTCGAACTGGGGGCGCCCGTCCCCCGGCGGGGTGCCCGCGGACAGCGCCAGGCTCATGGTCCGCGCCGAGGCTGCGGCGCGGCGGCCGATCTCGGCGACCTCGCTCAGCTCGGCTCCCTGCTCGGCTGCGGCCCCGCACAGCTTCTCCACGATCAGGGTGGCGGCGGTCCCCCGGCGGCCCGGTCCGCCGTCCGAGGAGTCGGTGGCCAGGTCGTCGTCGACCAGCACGATCTCGGTCTCGATGTCATCGTCGCCGGTGATCTCGTCCGCGATCCGGAAGTTCAGGACGTCGCCGGTGTAGTTCTTGACGATCTGGACGACGCCGCGGCCCGAATCGGCGGCGCGCGTGGCCTCCAGGACCTGCAGCGCGGTGGGGCTCGTGAACACGGCGCCCGCAACGGCCACGTCCAGCATGCCGCGCCCGACCATCCCCGCGTGCAGCGGCTCGTGCCCGGAGCCCCCGCGACGACGACGGCCCCCGCCGCTGCCGTTCAGGCAGTCGGGACGGGGGCCGTCGCTCGAGGTGCGCGCAGGCGCGCTGCGGATCAGTCCAGGTAGTCGCGCAGGACCTGCGAACGCGACGGGTGACGCAGCTTGGACATGGTCTTGGACTCTATCTGGCGGATGCGCTCGCGGGTCACGCCGTAGACCTTGCCGATCTCGTCCAGGGTCTTGGGCTGGCCGTCGGTGAGCCCGAAGCGCATGGCCACCACGCCTGCCTCTCGCTCGGAGAGGGTGTCGAGCACCGAGTGCAGCTGCTCCTGCAGCAGCGTGAAGCTCACGGCGTCGGCGGGCACCACAGCCTCCGAGTCCTCGATCAGGTCGCCGAACTCGGAGTCTCCGTCCTCGCCCAGCGGGGTGTGCAGGGAGATGGGCTCGCGGCCGTACTTCTGGACCTCGACGACCTTCTCCGGCGTCATGTCCAGCTCCTTGGCCAGCTCCTCCGGGGTGGGCTCGCGGCCCAGGTCCTGGAGCATCTGGCGCTGGACGCGGGCCAGCTTGTTGATGACCTCGACCATGTGCACCGGGATGCGGATGGTGCGGGCCTGATCGGCCATGGCGCGGGTGATCGCCTGGCGGATCCACCAGGTGGCGTAGGTCGAGAACTTGAAGCCCTTGGTGTAGTCGAACTTCTCGACCGCACGGATCAGACCCAGGTTGCCCTCCTGGATCAGATCCAGGAAGAGCATGCCGCGGCCCGTGTAGCGCTTGGCCAGGGACACCACCAGGCGCAGGTTGGCCTCGAGCAGGTGGTTCTTGGCGCGCTTGCCGTCGTGGATGACCCAGCGCAGGGCCTTGCGGTCCTCCTTGGACAGCTTGTCCGCGTCCTCGCCCTTGTACTTGTGCTCAGCGAACAGACCGGCCTCGATCCGCAGGGCGAGATCGACCTCCTGCTCGGCGTTGAGCAGCGCGACCTTGCCGATCTGCTTCAGGTAGTCCTTGACGGGGTCGGCGGTGGCGCCGGCGGAGACGACCTGCTGAGCGGGGGCGTCGTCATCGTCGTTGTTCGACAGCACGAAGCCGCGGACCTTCTCCGACTTGGACTCGGTCTCCTTGCCCGTGGGCTTGGCGATGACCTCTGTGCCAGAGCGAGCCTTCTCGGCGTCGTCGCCCTGGACGACGACCTCCTCGATCTCCTCCGCCGAGTCATCGGCCTCATCGGCCGAGTCCAGATCCTCGCTCGAGGCGTCCTCGAAGTCCTCCGGGGTCTCCTCCGGCTCGGCCTGGACGGCCTTGCGACGGGTCGTCTTGAGCGCGGTCTTGGCCGCGGGCCCGTCCGTCTCGGCGGCATCGCCCGCCGCCGCGGTCTTCGCGGTCGTCCTGCGGGACGCCGGCTTCTTGGCGGCGGTCTTCTTGGCCGGCGTCTTCTTGGCCGGGGCCTTCTCGGCCTCCTCCAGCGCCTCGGTCTTGGCCTCAGCCTCTGCGCCGGTCTCCGGAACCGAGGCCTTGGTGGCAGTCGACTTGGTGGCCGCAGTCTTCGTCACGGCCGACTTGCTCGCCGTCGACTTGCTCGCGGCTGACTTGGCGGCGGTGGTCTTCGACGCGGTGGTCTTGGCCGCGGACGAGGTCGACTTGCGCGCGGCGGTGGTCTTCTTGGCCGCAGTCGTCTTCTTGGCGGCGGCCTTGGCCGGGGCTGCGCCCGTGGACTCCTCGCCTGCGGTGGCGACCTCAGCGGGGTCGCTCGCGCTCGCAGCGGCAGCCGACTTGTTCTGGGCAGCAGGTGACACTGTTGACCTTTCCTCACTAGACGAAGCGCCCGACTCACCGTCAGAACGCCTATGACCCTGTCAAGCCCTCAGCTTGCGCACACGCGCATCCGAGGGGCCTGAAGGGCCCACTGAGGGATCCAACCAGAGGCCGCCGCCATTTGTTCCGTGATTCTGCGATGTCGCGGATCTTTTTTCTCAGCCGTGCGGATCCGGACCTCGCGGCCTTCCCGCGGCGCTGCCGGCAGCCCCTGCTTCACCTGCGACGATGCCAGCTGCGCTGCGGATCGCCCGCCCATCGCGGCAGCGGATAGCGAGTCGCCAGCGCGTGAAGTCGCGCCACGCCCAGATGCCCCGGCACGGCATCAGCGGCCAGCTCGAGCCACTGCGTGGCCCGTGTCCCCCGGGCCCGGAAGCGCTCGAGGTGCGCGGTGGCCACCCATAGCCAGGCCTCGGCATCTGCGCCGGGCGCCGAGCGCCGTCCCTCCTCGTCGGCGCCGTGCAGCAGGTCCAGCAGCAGTTCGAGCACGCCTTCGCACTGCTGCACCCGCTCCCAGTCTGGCGTGCCCTCCCATTCGCCCTTGAGGACTTCGAGCATCCAGCCGAGATCCGCGCCATGCCCCGCACCATGTGCCATGGCCTGCAGCTGGCACCAGGCCCGGAGGCAGCGGTCGTGCTCACCGCTCAGCACCGATACCGCGAGCGCGTCCGAACCCAGCGGATCCGTCAGGCAGACCAGCAGCTGCGCCTGGGCGCCGGCGTCCGAGGAGGCGACCCGCTCGGCGGCCGAGCGCGAGGAGGAGGCGCTGAGCAGGCGCTGCCAGGCCTCCAGGGACTCGGCCACCGGGACGGCGACGTCGCGGTGGAGGCAGTGGGCTGCCTGGGGCCCGGCCGCCCCGGGGCGAAGGCTCCACCGCTGCTCGAACTCGCGCACCAGTGCGCGGCAGTCCTCGACCCGCAGCTCGCTGCGCCCCGGCTCGGCGCGGGCGGGCCGCACCTCCGCAGCCGATGCGTCCACGCTGCTGCCGGTGACCACCAGCGCCGCCCACACCGCGCTCGAGCGGATCTCCTGCATGTCTCGGGCGATCCGCGGCTGCGCTTCGCTCAGGTCCGACCACTGCTCCTGCCCCACCTCCCAGCATCCGGCCATGCCGTAGCCGGACAGCGCCGCGGCCTCCCCCACGGCGTCGACGACCTGATCGTGCTGCAGCGTGCTCAGCGGCGATCCGTCGGTGAACAGGGCCAGGTAGACGAGCTCGCCCGCGGGAACCCGCTCGAGCAGATCGCACAGCTCGGCAATCCACTCGAGCAGCGCCAGCTCATCGGCCAGCACTGCCTCCGTGGGCAGATCCACGCGCAGGCACGGGCCGGGCTCGGTGTCGGTGCAGGTCAGCAGCACCACGGAGCGCCTGGGCCACTGCCCGAGCGTGTGCGGCATGATCGCCAGAACGTCTGCGGCTGTGCGTGCCACGGGTGTGAACGGGTCATGGTCGGGCTCCCGATCGGAGCCGGTGCGGACGGGGTGGGTGGAATCGCTGTGCGCGGCATCGGTGCTCATGCACTGGAGCCTCGCCGTCGCGGCCATCCGCCGCCGTCGGTGGCACAGATCCGTGGAGGCCTCTGCCCGGGCGGAGGCGGGGACGGCGGCTGTGGAGCCCTCAGACTGCGTTGGCGCCGTACTTGCTGCGAACCCGTCGGGCGAAGACCAGGCAGAAGCCCGATCCCACGGCCGTGACCAGCAGCTGCGTGGCCATGGCCACGCGGAACGACATCGGCGAATACAGCTCCTCGCTCAACCCCAGGCCCAGCTGCAGATCCAGCGCGGCGCCGATGAGGAAGATCGCGATCAGGGCGGCCACAAAGCCTCCGACATTGGCGACCCCGGTCGCGGTGCCGGCCCGGCGCACAGGCGTGAACGACTGGATCACGTTGAAGGCGAGCATGGAGGCAGGCAGCGAGATCGCGATCAGCACGACGGCCGCGACCACCACGGGCAGCGGTGCCATGCCGGGCCACAGCAGCAGCACGAGCCATGCAGCCGCACCCAGTCCGATGATGGTGAACGACAGGCGCATCCGACGCTGCGGGGCGCGCGAGACGATCCCCCCGAGCACCAGGCCCACCACGATGTTGGCCAGCACGAAGAACGTCATCACGAACGAGGCCTCCCCCAAGGAGAGGCCCTGTGCGTACTCCAGGTAGGGGTAGCCCCACATCAGACCGAAGACGTTGCCGGTGAACTGGATGGTGAAGTGCAGCCAGAACGCCAGTCCGATCGAGGGGTCGCGCAGGCAGCGCTGCACCTGGATGCGCACTCGCCGCAGGGTCGTGGGCCGATCGCTGCGAGCAGAGCCCTGCGGCGTGTCGCGCAGGAAGGCCAGCACGAGCACCAGGGTCAGCACGGACAGCCCGGCCATGGACAGGAAGGACGGTACCCAGCCGGCGGCCGAGAGCAGGAGGCTGAAGGGCACGACCGACAGCAGCTGGCCCAGATTGCCGACCGCGCCGACCGCCATGGTCACCATGGGCGAATAGCGCAGGGAGAACCAGGCCGGGACGATCTTCAGCACGCACACGAAGGTCATGGCATCGCCGGCGCCGACGAACACGCGGGCGGCGACCCCCGCGCCGATCGACTCCGCGAATGCCAGGATCAGCTGCCCGATGATCATCAGCCCGGCGCCGATGGAGACCATCCGCCGGGTCCCCAGCCGGTCGACCAGCACGCCGACGGGGATCTGCATGCCGGCGTAGATCAGTACCTGCAGCATCGTGAACAGGGACAGCTCGGAGGCCGCGGCGCCGAAGCGATCCGCCGCCTCGGTCGAGGCCACGCCGAAGCTCGTGCGCTGGGCCACCGCGATCATGTAGGCGAAGACGCCCACCCCCATCACGAGGAAGGCGGTGGGCGAGTCGCGCAACGGGACGGGACGGCCAGATGCAGCCCCCGTCACAGGTCGTCGGTCTCCGAGCGCTGCGCCAGGAAGGCCTCGGCGGCAGCGCCGATCTCATCGGCGTCGGGCAGCTCGTCGGCATCGCCGGCCAGCAGGGAGCGCGGCCGCGCCCCGTCGACCGCCTCGTCATAGCGCTGCTCGAGCTGGGAGATCACAGCCTGGATCTCCGGGGATTCCGCCACCTGCTCCTCGATGCGCTGCAGGGCCTCGCGGCTGTCATCGCGCAGAGCATCGGTGGGCAGGGTCAGGGCCGTGGCGGCGGAGAAGTGCTCGAAGGCGGTCACCGCGATCTGCGGCAGCGTGGCCTCGGCCATGTACTGCGGAACGTGCACGGAGAAGCCCACGTGATCGATCCCGGCCTCGGCCAGGCGGATCTCGAGCTGCTGGGCCACCGAGGAGCTCATCTCGATGATCGGCAGCTTGGAGAAGCCCGAGCTCACCAGATCCGTGCGCGAGCCGTGCGGGGTCACCAGGAAGGGTCGGGTGTGCGGCACGGGCATGGGGAATCCCGTGACATCGGTGACGATCGAGGTGTCCAAGCGCTGCACCAGCTCCATGACCGCATCCAGGAAGCGCTCCCACAGCAGGTCCGGCTCCGGCCCGCACAGCACCGTGAAGTGCTGGCCCAGAGGGTCCGTCACCAGATGCAGGGCCAGCTCCGGACTCTCGACGCGCTCGAAGTGGTCCTCGACGAAGCGCACGTGCGGCCGCCGGGCCCGGTAGTCGTGCAGCTGATCGGTGTCGAAGCTGGCGAGGACCTCCGAGGGCAGCTGCCCCAGCAGGGTCTCGCGCACCTGCTCCGCAAGATGACCGGCATCGGCGTAGCCGGACAGGGCCACGATCATGGGAGCGCCGTGCAGCCGGGGGTCATCGAGCAGGCTCCGGTTCGCCAGGTACAGCTCGGATGCATCAGCCACAGTTGCTCCTCCATCGACGTGCCGTGCGCCGCCCCGATCTTCCGGGGCCGACGCCTCAGCTCAAGGCAACGGCCCGACGGCAGCGTTCTATTCCGCGCCCGCCTCCGCAGCGGCGGCAGGTCCTCAGTCTCGCACCCGCCCCTAGCCGGTGCCGACTCGCCGTGCCCTGTCCGAGACCCCGGCTACCCTCGAGCACATGACGCGGCGAGCCGCTGGGACTTCAGCACGACCGGCCAGCGGCTCCGCTGCAGGACCGATGCACGCCCTGATCGCGCGAGGACGCCGATCATCTCACCGAGGAAGAGGACAGCCCATGGCCCGCACCCCGTCCAGCTCCCCCGCTCGCCGCCGCGTAGGCGCCGAGACCCCGCCCGCGCTCATCGATCTCGTGCCCACGAGCGGGCTGAGCCTGAGCAGCAGCACCAAGAAGCTCTCCTCCGTGTCCGCCGACGCCCTCGTGCTCGGCGTGGAGAAGACCCCCGACGGCCCCGTCGTGGCCCTTCCGCTGGAGGCCAAGGGCCTTCCTGCCGATCTGCAGCTGCAGGCGGAGGCGCTGCGGATCTCCGGGGCCGCCGATGAGGTCCGCACCCTGCCCGCGCCATCGGGCTCCGCCTGGCCGGTCATTGTGCTGAGCGGACTGGGCGACGGCCGCGAGACCGACTCGCGCGCCGAGTCGCTGCGTCGCGCCGCCGGTGCTGCCGCCCGCGCCCTGGCCGGGCGCGAGCACGCCGTGCTGGCCCTGCCCGCCCAGGACCTCGCCGAAGCAGCCGCTGTGGCCGAGGGCGCCGCTCTCGGTGCGTTCGCCTTCACCGCGCAGAAGCACTCGACCCGCACGCCCGGAGATGCCCCGCTGCGCCGAGCCACGATCGCCGCGGCAAGCCTTCCCGCGGACGAGCTCGCTCCCGTTCTGACCCGCGCGGAGAACCTGGGGCGGGCCGTGGCACTGTCGCGCACACTGACCGATCTGTCCCCGGACACGGTGTATCCGCACAGCTTCGCCGAGCTGGCTCGCGATCTCGCGGCCGCGACCTCCACCGGGGCCAAGGGCCGGCTCTCGGTCGAGGTCCTGGCCGAGGACGAGCTCGCCGCCGGCGGCTACGGCGGCCTGATGGGCGTGGGCCAGGGAGCGGCGCACCCGCCGCGCCTGGTGCGCATCGGCTGGGAGCCGGCCAAGCCGGTGGACCACGTGGCGCTGGTGGGCAAGGGCATCACGTTCGACTCCGGCGGCCTGTCGCTGAAGCCCGGGGCGTCCATGATGACCATGAAGTCGGACATGTCAGGGGCCGCCACCGTGCTGGCCACGGTGCTGGCCGCCGCCGAGGCAGGGCTTCCCGTGGCCACCACGGGCTGGCTGTGCCTGGCCGAGAACATGCCCTCGGGCACCGCAACCCGCCCCGGCGACGTCCTGCGCATCCGCGGAGGGCGCACCGTCGAGGTCCTGAACACCGACGCCGAGGGCCGGCTGGTGCTGGCCGACGGCCTCGTCGCCGCCCGCGAGGAGGATCCGGGCCTGCTCATCGACGTCGCCACGCTGACGGGTGCTCAGATGATCGCCCTCGGCAAGCGCACCGC
This sequence comes from Kocuria sp. p3-SID1428, assembly GCF_025149945.1. Classification (GTDB taxonomy): domain Bacteria; phylum Actinomycetota; class Actinomycetes; order Actinomycetales; family Micrococcaceae; genus Kocuria. The sequence continues at coordinate 46,192 of NZ_JALXVH010000016.1, forward strand.
GGGAGTCATGGGCGATGACGATGCCGTCGAGGCGCTGCTGTCGGCCTCGGTCGACTCGGGCGAGTCCCTGTGGCCCATGCCGCTGCCGCATCACCTGCGCGCCTCGCTGGACTCGCACGTGGCCGATCTGAAGAACATCGGCGACCGCGAGGGCGGGATGCTGGTGGCCGGGCTGTTCCTGCAGGAGTTCGGCGGCGCCGAGCACACCGACTCGGCCGATGATCTGCGCCCCGAGGGCCCTGCCGGCCCCTGGGCGCACCTGGACATCGCCGGACCGTCGTTCAACGAGGACTCCCCGTGGGGCTATACCCCTCGCCAGGGCACGGGCATGGGCCTCCTGACCCTGTTCCGGACCCTCGAGCTCGTGGCCGGACGACCGGTCTGAGCAGACTCGAGCACGCTCGCCGTGTGAGCAATGCCGCACGGCCGGCCTCCGGGCAGGCCGTGCGGCACGGTCGTCACCCGCATGGCGCGCGCGTGCGACGGGGCTAGACTGACGAACAGAACCGAGGCCTCTGCACGGCATATCAGGGGCACGCACGGCGACGACGCCGGGCGCACGTGGAACAGATCGCAAGGGAGCGTCATCCGTGGCAGACAACGAATTCGACATCCTGGTGCTCGGCGGAGGCTCCGCCGGCTACGCCGCAGCTCTTCGCGGAGTCCAGCTGGGCTTCAGCGTCGCGCTGATCGAGAAGTCCAAGCTGGGCGGCACCTGCCTGCACTGGGGCTGCATCCCCACCAAGGCGTACCTGCACTCCGCCGAGCTGGCCACCGAGGCCCAGAACTCGGAGAAGTACGGCGTGAGCATCGGCGAGGTCTCCGTGGACATGGCCAAGGTGCGCGAGTACAAGGACAGCATCGTCGCCGGCAAGTTCAAGGGCCTGCAGGGACTCATGAAGTCCAAGAAGGTCACCGTCGTGGACGGCTTCGGCAAGCTCACCGGTGAGAACACCATCGACGTCGACGGCACCACCTACACCGGCAAGCACATCATCCTGGCCTCGGGCTCCTACTCGAAGACCATGGGCATCGAGATCCGCGATCGGGTCATGACCTCCACCGAGGCCCTCGAGATCGATTGGACCCCCAAGTCCGCGATCGTGCTGGGCGGCGGCGTCATCGGCTCCGAGTTCGCCTCCATGTGGAACTCCTTCGGCGTGGACGTCACCGTCATCGAGGGCCTGGATCACCTGGTCCCCAACGAGGACCCCGCCATCATCAAGAACCTCGAGAAGGAGTTCAAGAAGAAGGGCATCAAGACCAACCTGGGCACCTTCTTCGAGAAGGTCGAGCAGGACGACAACGGCGCCAAGGTCACCCTCGCCGACGGCAAGGTCTTCGAGGCCGACGTCGTCCTGGTCGCCGTGGGCCGTGCCCCGCGCACCGAGGACATGGGCTACGAGGACCTCGGGATCCCCATGGACCGCGGCTTCGTCACCCCGAACGAGCGCCTGCACACCGGCGTGGGCAGCATCTACGCGATCGGCGACATCGTCCCGGGCGTGCAGCTGGCCCACCGCGGCTACCAGCAGGGCCGCTTCGTGGCCGAGGAGATCGCGGGCCTGAACCCGATCCCCGTCGAGGACATCAACGTCCCCAAGGTCACTTTCACCGAGCCGGAGATCTCGTCGGTGGGCTACACCCAGCCCAAGGCCGAGGAGAAGTTCGGCAAGGAGAACATCGAGACCTTCGAGTACAACCTGCTCGGCAACGGCAAGTCCTCGATCCTGGGCACCGGCGGCATCATCAAGCTGGTCCGCGAGAAGGACGGCCCGATCGTCGGCTTCCACGCGATCGGCAAGCGCATCTCGGAGCAGATCGGCGAGGGCCAGCTCATCGTCAACTGGGAGGCCTACCCGGAGGACGTCGCGCAGTTCATCCACGCGCACCCCACCCAGAACGAGGCCCTCGGCGAGGCCGCCATGGGCCTGGCGGGCATCCCGCTGCACGGCTGATCAGGCCACCTCGGCCGGCGACGCTGCTGACAGTGTCGCCGGCCGATCACCAGCACTGCATCGACCTGACGTCAGAAAGAGAATCTGAACATGTCTGAAACCGTGAACCTTCCTGCACTCGGTGAGTCCGTCACCGAAGGCACCGTGACCCGCTGGCTCAAGGAGGTCGGCGACGAGGTGGCCGTCGACGAGGCCATCGTCGAGATCTCGACCGACAAGGTGGACACCGAGGTCCCCTCCCCGGTCGCCGGTGTGATCGAGGAGATCCTGGTCCAGGAGGACGAGGACGTCGAGGTCGGCGCCCCGCTGGTCGTCATCGGCGACGGCTCCGGCTCCGGCAGCTCCGACGACTCCTCCGACGACTCCGCGGATGATTCCGCTGAGGAGGAGGAGCCGAAGGCTGAGGAGAAGTCCGAGGAGAAGTCCGAGGAGAAGTCCGAGGAGAAGCCCGCCGAGGAGGCTCCGAAGGCCGAGACCAAGAAGTCCTCCGGCGGCTCCGGCACCGAGGTCACCCTGCCCGCCCTGGGCGAGTCGGTGACCGAGGGCACCGTGACCCGCTGGCTCAAGGAGATCGGCGAGGAGATCTCCGTCGACGAGCCCCTGCTCGAGGTCTCCACCGACAAGGTCGACACCGAGGTCCCCTCCCCGGTGGCCGGCACCCTGCTCGAGATCCGCGTCCAGGAGGACGAGGACGCCGAGGTCGGCCAGGTCCTGGCCGTGATCGGCGACGCTGACGCCGCCGAGTCCTCCGACGACTCCAGCGACTCCGCGGATGACTCCGCAGACTCCTCGGCGAAGGACGCGGACGAGGAGATCGAGGACGCAGCCACGTCGTCGTCGACCCCCGAGGCCACGGACGAGGCCGCCGAGGACAAGACCTCCGGCGAGGCCAAGCAGGAGCAGAAGTCGGCGCAGGACGCGACGTCTCAGAAGGCGCAGTCGGCCAAGACCGAGTCGGCGCAGCAGAAGGCTCCCCAGCAGGAGTCCTCGTCCGCCTCCGGCTCGGCAGAGGCCTCCGGCTACGTCACCCCGCTCGTGCGCAAGCTCGCTCGCGAGAAGGGCGTCGACCTCTCCTCCGTGAAGGGCACCGGCGTGGGCGGGCGCATCCGCAAGCAGGATGTGGTGGCTGCCGCTGAGTCCGGCGCCAAGGCCGAGGCTCCGGCCTCCTCCGGTTCGGCCCAGCAGGGTGGTGCGCCGATCGCCGACAACGGCGAGCCGACCACCATCCAGCCGGTCTCGGACAAGCGCGGCACCACGGAGAAGGCTCCGCGCATCCGCATGACGATCGCCAAGCGCATGCGCGAGTCGCTGCAGCAGTCGGCCCAGCTCACGCAGGTCACCGAGGTCGACATGACCCGCGTGGCCGCTCTGCGGAACAAGGCCAAGAACCAGTTCCAGGACAAGCACGGCGCCAAGCTGACCTTCCTCCCGTTCTTCGCCCAGGCCGTGGCCGAGGGGCTCAAGGCCAACCCGGCCCTGAACGCCACGTTCAAGGAGGACGAGAAGGAGATCATCTACAACGGCTCCGAGAATCTGGCGATCGCCGTGGACACCCCGCGCGGTCTGCTGGTCCCGGTCCTCAAGGAGGCCGGCGATATGGAGCTGCCGGGCCTGGCTCAGGGCATCGCCGACCTCGGCGCCCGCGGCCGCGACGGCTCGATCTCCCCGGACGAGCTGACCGGCGGCACGTTCACGATCACGAACATCGGCTCCTTCGGCGCCCTGTTCGACACCCCGATCATCAACCAGCCCCAGGTCGCCATCCTGGGCACGGGCACGATCGTGAAGCGCCCCATGGTCATCCAGGACGCCGACGGCAATGACGTCGTGGCCATCCGCCACATGTGCTACCTGTCGCTGACCTACGATCACCGCATCGTGGACGGGGCCGACGCCGGTCGTTTCCTCAAGGGCCTGAAGGCACGCCTGGAGGAGGGCCGCTTCGAGGGCTCCCTCGGCCTGTGAGCTGAGCTGCCCCGCTCGGTTTCAGGCCGAGTCGGCGCCGCTTCGAAGGCCCCGCACCGTACGCCGGTGCGGGGCCTTCCCCATGCCGGCTGGCCCTCTCCCCTGGGCTGCGCTCACTCCGTCCGCTCTGCTCATGTCCAGGCGAGCGGACCTGCTGGCGCGGTGCACGGGTGGCTGCGCCGGTGGCTGAGATCACCGCGGGCCGCACCACAGCGGTGACAGGGTCTCACCACAGGGCCGATAGTCTGTTCTCCATGGTATTCGTGCATTCTCTTCTGGTCCTCGTCCATCTCTTCGGCGCCGCCGTGATCATCGGCACCTGGATCGCCACGTTCCGCACGCCCACGGTGACCGGCTGGCAGTTCTGGGCCTCCGTGGCCATGCTGCTGTCCGGCCTGCTCCTGATGGGCCTGCTCGAGATGGGTGACGGCCCCGTCAATCACGTCAAGCTCACCGTGAAGCTGATCATCGCCATCGCGGTCTTCGCCGCCGCCCTGATCGGGCGCCGCAAGATCGCCAAGGGCGAGGAGATCTCCGCCGGCATCGCCCACGGCGTGGGCGGATCCGCCCTGATCAACATGGTGATCGCTGTCCTGTGGTGATCCGCATGGGGGTC
>NZ_JALXVH010000017.1 GCF_025149945.1 Kocuria sp. p3-SID1428
GCGAGTGCTGCCGCCGGCGGAGATCTGCTCCTGGCCGACCTCGGCGTCGGACAGCGGCTCGGACTCCTGAGTGCCCGGAGCGTGGTTGTCGCGGTTCGCTCCGCGGAAGTCGCGCTTGACCTCGGCCACCGCGGTCTCGAGCGCCTCGACGGCGTCGTTCTCGAGCTTGCCCGTGCTCACGATCGAGTCGGTCACGTTGGTGGTGCGGCGGACCTGATCGATCAGCGCGCGCTCGAAGTCCAGGACGTCGGCGACCTCGATGTCGTCCAGGTGTCCGTTGGCTCCGGCCCAGATCGACACGACCTGGTCCTCGACGCGGTACGGCGAGTACTGCTTCTGGCGCAGCAGCTCCATCAGCCGGGCGCCGCGGGTCAGCTGCTGGCGCGAGGCCGCATCGAGATCCGAGGCGAACATGGCGAAGGCCTGCATGGAGCGGTAGGCCGCCAGGTCCAGCTTCAGCGTGCCGGAGACCTTCTTCATGGCCTTGATCTGCGCCGCGCCGCCGACTCGCGACACCGAGATGCCGACGTCGACCGCGGGACGCTGATCCGCGTTGAACAGGTCCGACTGCAGGAAGATCTGGCCGTCGGTGATGGAGATGACGTTGGTGGGGATGAACGCCGAGACGTCGTTCGCCTTGGTCTCCACGATCGGCAGGCCGGTCATGGAGCCTGCGCCCAGCTCGTCCGAGAGCTTGGCGCAGCGCTCGAGCAGGCGGGAGTGCAGGTAGAAGACGTCACCCGGATAGGCCTCGCGTCCCGGCGGACGGCGCAGCAGCAGCGACGTGGCGCGGTAGGCCTCGGCCTGCTTGGAGAGGTCATCGAAGATGATCAGAACGTGCTTGCCGCCGTACATCCAGTGCTGGCCAATGGCCGAGCCGGCATAGGGCGCCAGGTACTTCAGGCCGGCCGAGTCGGAGGCGGAGGCCGTCACGATGGTCGTGTACTCGAGGGCGTTGTTGTCCTCGAGGGTCTTGCGGATGCCCGCGACCGTGGAGGCCTTCTGACCGATCGCGACGTAGATGCAGCGGACCTGCTTGTCCGGATCGCCGCTCTCCCAGTTCTCGCGCTGGTTCAGGATGGTGTCGATGCCGATGACGGTCTTGCCCGTCTGGCGGTCGCCGATGATCAGCTGGCGCTGGCCGCGCCCGATCGGGACCATGGCGTCGATGGCCTTGAGGCCGGTCTGCAGCGGCTCGTCGACCGACTTGCGCATGGTCACGCCCGGGGCCTGCAGCTCGAGAGCGCGGCGGCCCTCGGCTTCGATCGGGCCCAGATCATCGAGCGGGTTGCCCAGGGTGTCGACCACGCGGCCGAGGAAGGCATCGCCGACCGGCACGGAGAGGATCTCCCCGGTGCGCTCGACCGTCTGGCCCTCCTCGATCTCGCGGAAGTCGCCGAGCACGACGACGCCGAGGTCGCGGACGTCAAGGTCCTGCGCCAGGCCCAGCTGGCCGTTCTCGAAGCGCAGCAGCTCGTTGGCCATGACCGAGGGAAGACCCTCGACTCGGGCGATGCCGTCCGCTGCGGTGGTGACGCGGCCGGTCTCGGTGCGTTCGGTGGTGCCGGGCTCGTAGGACGCCGCGAACTCCTGGAGCGCGCTGCGGACCTCATCGGCATTGATGGTCACTTCGGCCATCTCGTGTCCCTGCTTCCTCGTTCGTGATCATCGTGGCGATGACCAGCTGTTTCGTCTGTGCGGTCGGATCATCCCGACCGGCGGGCGCGGTGCGGACCCCGGTGGGGCCTCAGGCGCGGATGCGCTCCTGCAGCTCGTTCAGCCGCGCTGCCACGGAGCCGTCGATCACCTCGTCGCCGACGGTGATCCGCAGACCCCCGACCAGCGTGCGGTCCTCGTCGAGCACGATCTTCAGCTCGCGGCCGTAGAGCCGCGACAGCGCCCCGCGCAGGCGCTCGACCTGTGCGTCGTCGAGGGCTCCGGCGTAGCGGACGCGGGCGATGCCGCCCTCTCGGACCTCGGCAAGCAGCTCGGCCCAGTCGGCCAGCACCCGGTGCGGGCGATTCGCCCGCGGAGTCAGGATGGCCTGCTCGGCGAGCAGACGGCCCTCCTCGCGAAGCGAAGGAGCCACGCGATCCAGCAGACGCAGCTTGGCATCGCGCGGAGCCCGCGGATCCGTGAGCGCCTGCTGCAGCTCGGGGTCCTCTTCAAGGACCGCCTGCATGCCCAGGGCGTCGTCGACGACTGCATCCAGGCCCTCGGGGCCCATGCGCCGCTCGGCGGCGAAGCCGGCCAGCACGACCGCCGAGGACTCGAGGCCCTCGGTGAAGGCCTCCTCGGTGGCCCAGGTGCGGGCGCTGAGCAGCTCGAGGATGCCGGTGGCGGCCTCTCCCACGGCGGTGGAGAAGATGCGCCGCGCCAGGGCGCCGCGCTCCTCCCCCGAGCGGGAAGGATCGGTCAGCGCGCGCCGCAGCAGATCGTTGCCCTGCACGGCCTCGAGCGCATCGAACAGCTCGCGCGAGATCGAGGAGTGCGCCTGCTCCGCCCAGGGGCGCAGCAGCGACGCGACATCCACGCGTCCGAGCTCAGACCGTGCGGCGCTCACTGCTGGGCACCCTGATCGGCCGGCGCGCTCTCGAGCTCGGAGATGAACCGGTCGATGACGCGGCGCGAGCGATCATCATCGGAGAGGGACTCCCCAACGACCTTGGACGCCAGCTGCGTGGCCAGCGAGCCGACCTCGGTGCGCAGCGACAGTGCGGCGGAGGAGCGCTCGGCGGCGATGGCCTTGTGCGCGTTCTCCGTGATGCGGGCGGACTCGCTGTTCGCGCGGTCCTTGAAGTCAGCCAGGATCTTCTCGCCTTCAAGACGAGCCTCCTCGCGGATCTTCTGGGCCTCGAGACGGGCGCTCTCCAGCTGCTGGTTGTACTCGTCGCGGGCGCGGTCGGCCTCTGCCTGGGCCTGCTCGGCCTTGGCGAGACCGCCCTCGATCGCCTCGCTGCGCTCGGCGTAGGTGCGCTCGAACATCGGGACGATCCACTTGATCGCGACGAACAGCAGGATGAAGAACCCCACGGCGGTGACCAGCATCTCCCAGCCATTGGGGATCAGCGGATTGGCCGCCTCGGCAGCCATGATGTCAGTGGTCATGGACGTCGTTCCTGTTCTCTTCGGCTCCTGTCAGATCTCCACTGCGGTGGAGGATCACAGGAAGAACATGACGAAGCCCAGGATGGCCAGGGCCTCGACCACGGCGAAGCCCATGAACAGCATGGGCTGCAGGACGCGCTGGGCCTCCGGCTGGCGGGAGACGGCCTGCATGTAGGCGGCGAAGATCAGACCCACGCCGATTCCACCGCCGATGGCAGCGAGACCGTAGCCGATGGCGGAGAGCGAACCAGTGATATCCATTCTTGGAGATTCCTTTCAGACTGCCCGCGCAGTGCGAGCGGTGTGCCACGAATGGCGGTTGACAGGTCGGAGCGGTACTCCGCGTGTGGCTCGGTCGCTGCCGAACCAAGACTGTGGGGTCAGTGCCCTTCCTTCAGTGCGCCGTCGACGTAGACCGCGAACAGCAGCACGAAGATGTAGGCCTGGAGCACCTGGATCAGCACCTCCAGGAAGAAGATGAAGATGCCGAGCACGAGGGCGCCCAGTCCGCCGAGGAACCCGAAGCCGCCCACGTTCACGAAGAGGTGGGACATGAGGCCGGCCGAGACCATGATGGCCATGTGGCCGGCAAACATGGTGGCGAACACACGCAGAGCGTGGGTCACGGGGCGGATGATCAGGTTCGAGAGGAACTCGATCGGGATCAGGATGACGTAGAGGATCTTGGGGACGCCCTCCGGCATGGTCATCTTGGCCATGAACTTCCCGAAGCCGTGGCGCTTGATCCCCACGCCCACCCAGGCGACGTAGGCGATGATCGCCAGCACGTAGGCCGAGCCGGCGTGCGACATGCTCGGCAGCTGCAGGATGGGGATGGACCCGAAGAAGTTGTTCACCAGGATGAAGAAGAAGAAGGTGAACAGCCACGGCAGCCAGGGGCGCAGCTCCTTCTCGCCGATCAGATCGCGACCCAGCGAGTTGCGGACGAAGCCGTAGGCGACCTCACCGAGGTACTGGCCCTTGGACGGCACGAGCGACTGGCGCCGGATGGCCCAGAGGAAGAAGAAGGAGATCAGTGCCACCGACAGCAGGATCAGCAGCATCTGCTTGCCGAAGGCGAAGGACCCGATCTCGAACAGCGGCGGGAGGTGCATGTCCTCCACGCCGGGGACCTCTAGGCCTGTTCCCTCGAGGGGCGGCGCGACAATCACTGGCGGTCCTTTCTGCTGCCGCCGTCCCAGCTCCGGTGAGTCTCGGAGTGATACGGGGCGTCTCGGCGTTTCCGGGCGGCACCATGATCCTGCGGGTCCTCGCTGATCCGCAGCCCGGCCTGCAGGCGGAGGTAGGAGAGAGCGAGGCCTGCCGCGAGCCCGAGGCCCGCACCGGCATAGACCATCCACTGTGTTCCCACCAGGTAATCCAGCAGGAATCCTATCAGACCCCAGAAGGCCGTCCCAATCACCAGATAGGTCATGATCCCCAGCGCGGCGCGGTTTCCGCCGGCCTGCACGAGCTCTCCCGCGGTGCTCAGCGAGTCCTTCTCGGAGGCGTTCCGCTTGCCGGGGCGATCCTGCCTCGGCGCGTCATCCGGGTGCGGGTCAGGGGCCATCAGGAGGTCCTCTCGGTGTCGTGGTCGCCGGGCACGGCGACGTCGTAGACCGGCATGCGGGCCCGGCGCAGGCCAGTGGCCATGCCCGCCAGCCAGGCCGCGACGGCCACGGCGGCCGCTGCCATCAGCCAGTGCGGTCGCAACCAGCCCGGTGCCTGGACCGAGGCCATGAGCATGGCGCCGACCAGCACCAGCACGAGGTAGGCGAAGAGCATGACCAGCGGCGGCGCGTAGGTCGAGAGCCGGCTTGCCCACCACAGCGCCAGCCCCGAGAGCCCGAAGGGCACGGCGACGACGGCCGAGGCGGTCGCAGCCGAGGCGGCGGCCCCTCCCCCCGAGGAGATCGCGGCCGCGACCACGAGCACCAGGCAGGCGACCGCACCGGCGATGAGGCCGTGTCGCAGCATCACTGCCCAGGGGCTGCCGCCGACAGTGCTCAGCCCTCGACGGCGAGAACCGCGGGCGGTCATGCCCCGGCCTCCGCGCTGCTCGCTGCGGATCGCCCGGACAGCAGGCGCGGCAGGGACAGGTACAGCACGAGCACGGCCAGCACCGCCAGACCCGGCACCACCGCGGGGAGCTGGTGCAGCCACAGGCCCGTGAGCCCCACCAGGGACACGACCAGGGTGAACACCGCGACGGTCAGCGACGAGGCCGCGTGCGTGAGTCCGACATCCGTCAGCCGCTGGTAGACGTGCTCGCGGTGCGGACGCCACCATGCCTCGCCGCGGCGGATCCGCCGCAGCAGGGTCCAGCCGGTGTCCGCCAGGTACACGGACAGCGCCGGCAGCAGGTACTCGACGTACACCCCGGACAGGAAGGCCGCGATCGCGATCATGATCAGCGACCCGCCCAGCAGGTAGGAGCCCACGTCGCCCAGGAAGACGGAGTCCCGGGAGAAGTTCCAGGGCAGGAAGCCCAGGAAGGCGAAGGCGACCACGAGCCCCGCGACGATCATCCAGGCGAGGTCGTTGGAGGCCCCGGCCCATGCGTAGACCAGGCCCACGACGAAGCCGTGCATTCCCGAGATGCCGTTGAGGCCGTCCATGAAGTTCGCGACGTTGATGTAGGTGGCCACCGCCAGGGCGCACACCGGCCACCACCAGACTCCCGTGCCCAGGACGGCCGTCAGCGCGCCGGCGCAGACCAGGCCGATCAGCAGCTGTCCGGCCAGTCGCCAGCGCACCGAGAGTCCCCTGATGTCCTCGGCCCACCCGAGCCCGGCCGCGAGCGCGGTGCCGAACAGGACGACCAGCGCGATCGAGCGGTCGGTCGCGACCGCACCGGTCAGCAGGGCCAGCAGCTGCACGACCACCACGGCCAAGGCCACGGCCAGGCCCATGCCGCGGATCACGGTGCGCGTGTGCGAGGAGCGCTCCGTGGGGATGTCCACCACGCCGAGCCGACGCAGCACGGGCTTGACCGCCAGCGGCATGGCCAGGCTCAGCGCCAGGGCGGCGGAGCCGAAGCTCAGGCCCAGGTGCAGCAGGGTCTGCAGCTCCTCGGCGGTCGGCCAGGCACCGGGATCGGTGGACAGCACCGAGATGGTCCTCTCCTGGCCGCCCGACAGCTCGGCTGGGCTCACGACGGCACTCATGAGGCGCTGTCCTGATCCTGGTCGTACGGCAGCTCGTCCTCGCCCGGGCGCACTGCCTGGGAATCCGTGCCGCGGACGGGCTTGATGTCGTGCACGGAGCTGGACTCCCGGCGCGCGGCGCGGAAGTCCGTGAGCGAAGGCTGGGAGTGCGCGCGCACCACGGGGATCATGCCGGTCGTGGGCATGTTGCCGCGCAGCTTCCAGGTGTGCCGATCCAGGCCCTCCGGGGACAGTGCGGCAGCCTTGGCGTGCGAGATCTTGGGATGGAACGGGCGCTCATCCGACTCGCCGAGCCCGATCAGCTCCTCGTGCAGCTTCTCCCCCGGCCGCAGCCCGGTGATCACGATCTCGATCGACTCGCGCCCGGACAGCGTCCGCAGCCGCTCGGCGATGTCGAGGATGCGGATCGGCTCGCCCATGTCCAGGATGAGCACCTCCCCTCCGCGGGCGATCGCACCGGCCTGGACCACCAGCTGGCAGGCCTCGGGAATGGTCATGAAGTAGCGGGTGGCCTGCGCATCGGTGACCGTGATGGGCCCGCCCTGGCGGATCTGCTCCGTGAACAGCGGGAGCATGGAGCCGCGCGAGCCGAAGACATTGCCGAAGCGCACCGAGGCGTAGCGCTTCCCGGTCTCCTGGGCCATCCAGGCCGTGAGCTTCTCGGCTACCCGCTTGGAGTGCCCCAGCGCGGTGGTGGGGTTGGCGGCCTTGTCGGTCGAGACATTGACGAACACGCCCACGTCTGCCTTTCGCGCGGCCTCCAGCACGTTGAGGGTGCCGAGCACGTTCGTCTTCCAGGCTTCGTCGGGGTAGGTCTCCAGCAGCGAGACGTGCTTCAGAGCCGCCGCGTGGAAGACCACCTCAGGGCGGCGCTCGAGGAAGAGCTGCTCGATGGCCTCGGCGTCGCGGATGTCGGCGAGCACGGTGTCCTGGCCGTCGAGCAGACCGCGGCCGGTGATCGAGATCTGCGTGGACTGCAGGTTGGTCTCATCGCGATCCAGCATCATCAGCTCGCCCGGCTCGAAGGCCAGCAGCTGGCGGCACAGCTCCGAGCCGATCGAGCCGCCGGCTCCCGTGACCAGCACGCGGCGACCTGCGATGTAGCCGGAGATCCCCTGGGTGTCGATGTCCACGGGGCTGCGCCCGATCAGGTCCTCGAGGTTGACGTCGCGGATGTCCACGCTGGAGCCGGAGCCGGTGAGCATGCTGGACAGCGGCGGCACGGTCATCACGCGCGTGCCGGTGCCCGCGACCGTGTCCGCCACCCGCTGCAGCTTCTTGGAGTCGACCCCCGACATGGCCACGAGCAGGATCTGCGAGCGCGTCTGCTCGAGCACGTGGGTGGCGTCGTCGAGGGTGCCGAGCACGGGCACCGAGGAGATGCGCAGGTGCTTCTTGGCGGGGTCGTCGTCGATGATCCCGACGGGCACGTACTCCGAGTCCGGGTCCTGCATCATGCGCTGGATGATGAACATGCCGGACTGTCCGGCGCCGTAGACGACCACGTGCTGGGCGGCCTCGCCGGGCCTGGACGTCGACTCCTGGTACATCCGCTTGAGATAGCGGAAGGCGGCCATCAGCAGACAGGCGAACGGGAAGGCGATCAGCGCGATCGAGCGAGGCACCCCGACCGAGGGGCCGGTGACCAGCAGCAGGATCTGCAGGATCGCCGCCACGATGACGGTCACCACCACGAGCAGCTTGGCCTCGTCGAAGCTGCCGAACGAGTAGCGGCCCCGGTAGAGGGCGAAGGAGTAGCCGACGGCCAGCTGCGAGACCACGGCCACGGCGCACATCACGAACATCCCCAGCGGGCTGATGAAGTCGAGGTTGAGCTCGTAGCGCAGCACGAGGGCCACGGTCATGGCCACGATCCAGGACATCGAGTCCAGGATCATCTGGATCCACAGCCATGCGGTGGGCTTTTCATCGGCGGCGGCCCGGCTCAGCGCGAGCGAGGCGGAGCCGGTCAGACCGGAGGAGGATGTGGCTCCGTCGCCGTCGTGCGATGGCTGCATCGGGGTCGGTCCCTCCTGAAGGCGTACGGGGGCGGTGCGCCGACCGCCCCGGGGCGACGGCCCTGTCGAGCAGCCCCTGTGCGGCCCGGCGGCTCCACCGCCCGGGCAGTCGGTGCGCCCAGTTTAGGCGCAGGCGGACCCGCGGACCGGTAGGCCGCCCCCTGGTCGGGGGCGGGTCACGCGCGGCGCGAGCTCACCAGGGCGCGGTAGCTGCGCTCGCGCAGGCGCCTCGGGATGAACCGGTAGCCGCCGCGCACCACGACGTTGCGCACCAGCTCGAGGCGGCTGAGGTGGCCCAGGCCGAAGAGCCGGGACTGCAGCTGCATCTCGGCGGCGAAGATGCGAAGGCCGCCGCGGCGGCTGTAGGCGCCGTCCGAGACGCGGTAGCCCACGAGGGGCTCAGCGACGTTGCGGAGCTGTGCGCCGCCGCGCAGCATCCGCACCCACAGCCAGTAGTCCTCGGCCAGCGGCAGTTCCTGGTAGCCGCCGACAGCATCCACCCGAGCGCGTCGGAAGACCACCGTGGGGTGGGAGACCGGATTGCGCAGCTTCGAGATCTGCGCGATGCGCGCCGGGTCGGTGGGAGCCTGCCGGACGGCCAGCACCTGCTCCTCATCCCCGATCTCGTTCATGGAGGAGCCCACCAGGTCGGCGCCGTCGCGGATCAGCGGCAGCTGGGCCTCGAAGCGCTGCGGGTAGGAGACGTCATCGGCATCCGCGCGGGCGACGATCTCGTGGGTGCACAGCTGCAGACCCAGGCGCAGGACGGCGGTCAGTCCGCGGTTGTCGGGCAGGTCTGCGCGGATCACGTCGATCGGCGGCTGTGCCGTGCGCAGCTGCTCGGAGATCTCCTCGAGGGCAGCGGCCATCTCGGGTGCCACGGGGCCGTCGCGCACGATCACGACCTGGCTCGGGCGCACGGTCTGCTCGAGCGTGGAGGACACGACGGCACGACGGAAGCGCTGCGGGGTGTCTCCGGCGTAGACCGGCAGCAGCACGGAGAACTCGGGCAGCGCCCGTGCGGGCGGATGCGCCTCGCCGCGCATCCGCGGCCCCTCGAGCTGCCACACGCCGTCCAGGACCTCGGCATTGCTGCGCGGAGCGCGCACGGCATCGCGCACGCCGGCTGCGAAGCGGCGCAGCACCTCCCCGCGATGCTGCGACCCGCGCAGGGTCCGCAGCCACAGCCGTGCGGTCGCCCCGCCGTAGAGCACCTTCTCCCACGGGGCCAGCGACGACGAGCGGGTGAAGACCCACAGCTTGTTGCGCACGTCGTAGTAGAACCGCGGCCCCGGATCCACGTCCGTGGTCACCGGCCGGGCAGTGTGGTGCACGACCTGCGAATCGGGAAGCTGGAGGGCATCGCCCCAGCGTGCCAGCCGGGTGGAGAACTCGAAGTCGTCGTTCCAGATGAAGAAGTCCGCATACGGCGCGCCGGTGGCACGCACCGCATCGCCGTCGAGCAGCAGCGAGACGAAGGAGCCGGAGCGGATCGTGCGGGCTCCCACGGCTCCGGCCCGACGGCGCCGCCCTGCCCCGGCGCCGATGCGCTCAATCATCGAGTTCATGGGGTGCTCGGAGCCATCGGTCCACAGCACGCGGCTTGCCACGAAGGCGGGGCGACGGCCGCCCCGGGGGTCGTAGTCCCGCCAGGCGGCCACGGCCGAGGACAGCGTCTGCGCCAGCGGCTCGGTGTCGTCGTCCATGACCCAGATCAGGTCCGCGCCGTGGTGGTGGGCCGCTCGGTCGATGCCCACGGTGAAGCCGCCAGCTCCCCCGACGTTGCGCGGCAGCCTGATCAGATCCACGGCCACCTCGGCCTGGCGGGCGAAGTCCTCCACCACGCTCACGGAGTCGTCGTCCGAGGCGTTGTCCACGACCACGATGGTCTCCGGTGAGCGTTCGCCGGAGGCCAGGCCCTGCAGCGTGGTCGTCAGCAGGCGAGCTCGATTGAAGCTCACGACGACGGCGACCACTACGGGCTCGCTCGCAGAGACGGGCACAGCTTCAGCTCCAGACGGGAATCGCGGATTCGGGTCCGAGGACCGGTGCGCGGGGCTCGGGGGCTGCGCGGCCTGTCTCGGGTTCCGGAACATTAGCACCGGCGCCTTCGCCCGTTCTGTGATCCTCCAGGGGCCTGCCTGAGGCTCCCCTGGACGGTTCGTGCATCCGCTTGCCGGATCCGCGGCCTCTGTACGATGAGCAGCGATGGGCCGCGGCGCCGCGGTCAGCGGGTCTGCAGACAGGAGAGTTCTCATGACGGCGAGGAACTGGCGGGTCGTGGGTGCGACCGGCTTCGCAGGATCGGCGATCACCGCCCGGCTGCGTGCCGAAGGCCACACCGTCCAGGCCGTCTCCGCCCCCAGGCTGACCAGCAGCGCGCGCACCGTCCACCACCTGATGGGTCGCGCCCGGGACCTGGAATCCGTCATTGACTACCTGGCAGACTCGTTCGCCGGTGCAGATATGGTCGTCAACGCCGCGGGACTCGCCCGCCCCGATGGCACCGATCAGGACGCCCTAGTGGGCGCCAACGCCCTCCTGCCGCTGCTGATCCTCGCCGCGGCCGAGCGCACGAGCGTCACCCGCGTGATCCACCTGTCCACCGCGGCGGTCCAGGGCAGCACGCCGTGCCTCGACGAGACCACGCAGACGGATCCCTTCTCCCCCTACTCGTTCTCCAAGGCCCTGGCCGAGCGCGCCCTGCTGCGCGTGCTGGACCGCGAGGCCGATACCCGCGAGGGCCTGCCCGAGCTCGTGCTGCTGCGGGCGACCTCCGTCCAGGGCCGGGGACGCTCGACCACCCAGCGCCTGGCCAGGTTCGCCGCGACCCCGCTGAGCTCCGTGGCCGGCGACGGCACCGCGCACACCCCGGTGACCTCCTCGGAGGCCCTGGCGGAGCTCGTGGCCAGTCTCGGCACCTTCAAGGGCGAGCTGCCCCGGATCGTGCTGCAGCCGTGGGAGGGAGCCACGACCGCCTCGATCCTGCGCGATGCGGGCCGCCGCGAGCCCCTGCACCTGCCTGCTGCGCTGTGCCGCGGTGCCCTGCGCCTGGGCTATCTCCTCTCCTCGGCCGCGGGGACCCGCTGGCACGGCGCGCTGCGCCGCCTCGAGGTCACCTGGTTCGGCCAGGAGCAGGTCCCCGGCTGGGTCCAGGAGCACGACATGCTCCCCGCCCCGGCCATCACACCCGTGCTGCGGGCCGTGCATACAGCACAGGCTCGCTGAGCCGCTGCCGCGCTCGCCGAGCAGGACCTGCGGCGGCGAGCGCAGGCCCCCGCGCAACAAGGACAGGGTCCGCCAGGGCAGAGGATCGGATTCCTCGCCCGGCGGGCCCTCCCGTGGTCTCGGAGCAGGATCTCAGCGCTGCTGGTCCACCCCTGCCTGCGTCTGGACCGACTGCTGCTCGGCCTCGGCAGCGGCACGGGCCACGAGCGCGCTGGCCTGGGCCACGCCCAGCGGGCGGACGCCCTCGGGGTCCCTGCGCCTCGGCCGGGTACGGTTCTGATCCGGGGCCCCCGGCTCTGCGCTCGCCCCGCCGGCGGCCACGACGGCCGCTGCGGCGGAGATCCCGGTGGAGCTCGTCCCCGAGAAGTCCTCGGGCGCAGGCGCCGCGTCGTCCTGC
The DNA here is from genome assembly GCF_025149945.1 of Kocuria sp. p3-SID1428. Lineage (GTDB taxonomy): Bacteria > Actinomycetota > Actinomycetes > Actinomycetales > Micrococcaceae > Kocuria. The sequence continues at coordinate 11,919 of NZ_JALXVH010000017.1, forward strand.
TCGGCGCGAGCCTGCTCGACGATCCCGATCTCCGGATCGGCGACGGTGCTGCCGCCGGAGCTCTCGCCATGGCGTTGCGGCTGCTCGTCGGCGTCGGCGCGATCCGGCCCCGCACTCGCCTGCTCGTCAGCGAGGTCCCGACCCGAGGGCTGAGCCCGCTCGGCGGGGTCCTGGTCCGGGGCTTCGGCGGCCTCATCCGCTGCGTGCTCGGGGACGGGCTCCGGCTGCGCTTCCTCTGCCGGGTCTTCGGATGCCGACTCGGCAGGGGCGGCGCTGCCGTCTCGGGCGATGACCGACGGGACGACCTCGCGCAGCCGGGTCAGGGAGATCCGGCCGTCGCGCACCACGACCGGCACGCCGCCGGTGCAGTCGACGATCGTGGAGGCCACGGGCACGGCGGCCGAGTCTGCTCCGGCGGGGTCCATGCCCTCGGTGCGCGGGCCGTCCTCGAGGTAGACGCGCACCGAGTCGCCGAGCATCTCACGGGCCTGCTCGGCGGTCACAGCCGCGGTCATCCCGGTGCGGTTGGCCGAGGACACGGCCAGCGGACCGGTCTCCTGCAGCAGCTGCTGGGCCACGGGGTCGTCGGGCACGCGCAGGGCGACCGTGCCGCGGGTCTCGCCCAGATCCCACTGCAGCGAGCCCTGCGCGTGGCAGATCAGCGTCAGCCCGCCCGGCCAGAAGGCGCCGGCCAGGGCACGGGCCTCCTCCGTGACCGAGTCCGCGAGACCGTCGAGCACGCCGCTGTGGGCGATCAGCACAGGCGGGGGCATAGTGCGATCGCGCCCCTTGGCCTCGAGCAGGCGCTGCACGGCTTGAGCCGAGAACGCGTTGGCCGCGACGCCGTAGACGGTGTCGGTGGGGATCACGACGACCTGATGGCGGGCCAGTTCGCGCCGGGCGGCATTGACAGCCGCGCCGCGTGAGCGCTCGTCCTGGATGCGGAAGAACTCCGCCGGCACGGGAGCGTCCTCGGGCAAGTCGCTGCCGTGCTCGGAGTCGGCTTTCAGGGGAGCCTCCTCGGATGAGGGCTCGGCCGGCACCGCGTCCTGGGGCTGCGATCCGAGGTCGTCGGGGTTCTGGGGGCGATCGCTGGAAGTGTCGTTCACGCCGCTCATTGTTGCACTCCCCCGCCGCGCGCACCCCCGGGGCCGCCTGCGGTCCGGCTCACGCGAGCACCCCGCTGGTGGCCCGGGCCCGTCCGGCCAGGTCCTGATGCCCCTGCACCTGCTCGAAGCCCGCGCGGCGCATCTGGCCCTGCATGTCCTCGGCCTGCGACTCGGCGTGCTCGAGCACGCACCACCCGCCGGGGCGCAGCAGCTCAGCGGCCGCGGCGATGATCCGACGGGGCATGTCCATGCCGTCAGCCCCGCCGCCCCACAGCGCGGCCGCGGGATCGTGGATGAGCACCTCCGGCTGGGTGATGGGCTCGCGCGCAGGCACGTATGGCGGATTCGACACCACGGCCGCACAGCGCCCTCGCAGGTCCTCGGGGGCCTTCGTGGCATCGCCCTCGCGCAGGTCCACCCGGGTGCCCTCGAGATTGCGCCGGGCCCACTGCAGGGCCTGGGGGTCCAGCTCGATTGCGTGCACGCGGGCGTGGGTCACCTCATCGGCGATGGCTGCGGCGATCGCCCCCGAGCCGGTGCACAGATCCACGACGACGGGGCGGCCCTGGCCCTGTGCCAGGTCCTCGCGCAGGCGCTCGACGAGCAGCTCGACGAGCAGCTCGGTCTCTGGACGCGGGATGAAGACCCCGGGTCCCACCTGCAGCTCCAGGCGGCGGAAGGGGGCCGTTCCCACGATGTGCTGCAGCGGCTCGCGGGCAGCGCGCCGGGCGACCAGCTCCTCGAGGCCCTCGGGCGCCCCGGTGCCGAGGATGGCGCGCGCGGCGACCTCCCCGCGGTCGAGCCCCAGCAGGTGCCCGGCCAGCTGGACGGCATCGGCCTGCGCCGCGGGCACTCCTGCCTCCTCGAGCCGGGCGGTGGCCCGCCGCAGGGCCTGGGCGAGCGTCTCGGCCATCAGCTGCGGTCCTGCGAGCCGGCGCCCTGGCCGATCTGCTCGAGCCGGTGCTGCTCGTCGAGGGCGATCGCGGATTCGACGACGGGTCCGAGCGCGCCGTCCAGGACGGCGTCGAGGTTGTAGGCCTTGTAGCCGGTGCGGTGATCGGCGATCCGGTTCTCGGGGAAGTTGTAGGTGCGCACCCGCTCGGAGCGGTCCATGGTGCGCACCTGGCTGCGCCGAGCCTGGGACGCCTCGGCATCGAGCTGCTCCTGCTGATGCGCCAGGAGGCGAGCGCGCAGCACGCGCATGGCGGCCTCCTTGTTCTGCAGCTGCGACTTCTCGTTCTGCATGGCCACGACGATCCCCGTGGGCAGGTGGGTGATCCGCACCGCCGAGTCCGTGGTGTTCACGGACTGACCGCCCGGACCGGAGGAGCGGTAGACGTCGATCTTCAGGTCGTTCTGGGTGATCTCGACCTCCTCGGGGGCATCGGCCTCCGGAAAGGCCAGCACCCCGGCAGCAGAGGTGTGGATCCGGCCCTGGGATTCGGTGGCCGGGACCCGCTGGACGCGATGCACCCCGCCCTCGTACTTGAGCTTGGCCCACACGCCCTCGGCCGGGTCCTGCGACCTGCCCTTGACGGCGAGCTGGACATCCTTGTGCCCGCCCAGCTCAGCAGGGGTGTCGCTGAGGATCTCGGTCTTCCAGCCCTGGGACTCCGCGAAGCGCAGGTACATGCGCAGCAGGTCGCCGGCGAACAGCGCGGCCTCGGCGCCGCCCTCCCCCGCCTTGATCTCGAGGATGGCATCGCGGGCGTCGTCGGGATCGCGCGGGATCAGCAGCCGGCGCAGCCGCTCCCGGGCCGGCTCGATCCGCGCCTGCAGCTGCTCGGCCTCGGCGGCGAACTCCGGGGCCTCCGGGGCCAGCTCGCGAGCAGTCTCCAGATCCGCACGCAGCGACTCGAGCTCGCGGTGGGCGACCACCACCCGATCGAGCTCGGCGTAACGGCGGTTGAGCCGGCGAGCCAGCAGCGGATCGGCGTGCACCGCCGGATCGGCCAGACGCTGCTGCAGCTGCTCGTGCTCCTGCAGAAGGGCCTCGACGGGCCCTGCTCCCTCGCGGGATTCGCTCTCGGTCACGGAAGGGGCCTCCTGGTGCTGCGGCGTGGAAGGACTCCCCTGGGCCGGGGAGGTGAAGCTGACAGGGCTGGCCGTCTCGACAGGGTGCCCCCCCCCCCGGGCCGTCGGCTGCCGTCTCGGGACGAGACAGCCCCGGCGTCCTCCGGCTCGGCAGGAGGACGCCGGGGCTGAGGACGATCGCTCAGCGGTCGTCGTCCGCCTTGACGTTCAGGGTGGTCTTCTGGACCTGCATGAGGAACTCGGCGTTCGACTGGGTGTCGCGCAGCTTCGAGGTCAGCAGCTCGAGGGCCTGCTGCTGATCCAGGCTCGAGAGCACACGACGAAGCTTCCACATGATCTTCAGCTCGTCGGCGCCCATGAGGTTCTCCTCACGACGCGTGCTGGAGGAGTTGACGTCCACGGCCGGGAAGATGCGCTTGTCCGCCAGCTGACGGGACAGGCGCAGCTCCATGTTGCCGGTGCCCTTGAACTCCTCGAAGATGACCTCGTCCATCTTGGATCCGGTCTCGACCAGCGCGGTGGCCAGGATGGTCAGCGAGCCGCCGTTCTCGATGTTGCGCGCCGCGCCGAAGAAGCGCTTGGGCGGGTACAGCGCAGCCGAGTCCACACCGCCGGAGAGGATGCGCCCGGAGGCCGGGGCAGCCAGGTTGTAGGCACGGCCCAGACGGGTCATGGAGTCCAGCAGGACCACCACGTCCATCCCCAGCTCCACGAGGCGCTTGGCGCGCTCGATCGCCAGCTCCGCGACGGTCGTGTGGTCGTCGGCGGGGCGGTCGAAGGTCGAGGCGATGACCTCGCCCTTCACCGTGCGCTGCATGTCGGTGACCTCCTCGGGGCGCTCGTCGACGAGCACCATCATGAGGTGGACCTCGGGGTTGTTCGTGGTGATCGCGTTGGCGATCGACTGCAGCATCAGGGTCTTGCCGGCCTTGGGCGGAGAGACGATCAGGCCGCGCTGGCCCTTGCCGATCGGCGAGACCAGATCGACCACGCGCGTGCCGACCTTCTTGGGCTCGGTCTCCAGGCGCAGACGGTCCTGGGGATACAGCGGCACCAGCTTGGAGAACTCGGTGCGATCGCCCTGCTCCTCCGGCTTCTTGCCGTTGACGCTGGTCAGCTGCACCAGGGCGTTGAACTTCTGGCGCTGGCCGCGCTGGTTCTCCTCGCCCTCGCGCGGGGCGCGGATGGCGCCGACGACGGCGTCGCCCTTGCGCAGGTTGTTCTTCTTCACCTGGGCCAGCGAGACGTAGACGTCGTTCGGGCCGGGCAGGTAGCCGGAGGTGCGCACGAACGCGTAGTTGTCCAGGACGTCGAGGATGCCGGCCACGGGCAGCAGGACGTCGTCCTCGGTCAGCTCGGTGTCATCGACCTCGGGGCCGTTGCCGCCGCGATTGCGGCGGTTGTTTCGGCGGTCGTTGCGATCATTGCGGTTGCGATTGCGTCGGCTGCGACGGCTTCCGCCCTCGTCGTCGCCGTGCTGGTCGCTGCCGCCCTGGCGCTTGGACTGCTGCTTGCCGCCCTGGCCCTTGCCGCCCTGGCCCTTGCCGCCCTGGCCCTTGCCGCCGCCGTCGTTCTGGTTGTTCTGCCCCTTGCCGCCGCCGTCGTTGTTCTGGTCCTTGCCGCCGCCGTCATTCTGGGCGTTCTGGCCCTTGTTCCGGCCCCGCCCGCGGCCGCCGCCGTCGTTCTGGCCGTTCTGGCGGCGTCCGGACTCCTCCGAGGACTCTGAGGAGTCGCCGTCGCGGGGGCCGCGGCCCTTGGACTGGCCATCGCCGGTGGAGGTGTCCTGCTGGCCTCCGTCGCCGCCGTTCTGGCCGCCCTGGTCCTCGGAGCCGTTCTGGCGACCGCGGCCGCGACGCTGCGAACGCGACGGGCGCCCGCCCTCGGAGCGCTGCTGGGCGTCGTCGCCCGACTGGCCGCTCGGGGCGGACTCGGAGCCGGAGCGGTCCTCGCCGTTCTGGCCCTGCTGCTCGCTCTGCGCCTCTGCGGCGTCGGAGGAGCGACGACCGCGGCCGGTGCGCGCGGAGACCTTGGGCAGATCATCCGAGACGGACTCCGCCTTCTGCTGCCCTGCCTGGGCAGAGGAGGCGTCGTCGCCCTGGGCCTTGGCAGCGGCGCGCTGGGCGGTCTTCTCGATCTTCTCGGCCACCTCGGCATCGCGTTCTGCGACGGCGCCGCCGCGCTGATGCGCCTGGATGGCATCGACCAGCATGGACTTGCGCATGCGGCGCGCCCCCGTGATGCCGAGCTGTGCGGCCAGGGCCTGCAGCTGGGCGAGCTTGAGGCCCGAGAGGCCGGTGCCCTGGTTCTGATCGGAGTTCTGGTCCGTACCTGAGGTCAGGTCGGTGGATTCGCTCACGAAGGTTTCCTTCTCCCTCGGTGGAAGGTCTCGGCACTCAGACGCCGGACCTCTTGTGCATGATGACGGGCCGCGGGCTGCGGGCCTGATCGCGCTGCAGACGGCGACGATCGCACCGACGGCGCCCCATCTGCGGAAGGTGCCTGCCCCATGGCATGCGCGCAGGGCACGCCGAAGGCGATATCGCGATGGGGACCGGAGCAGCCGTCCTGCCGGAGCAGAAGGGCTTCCGTCGGGTAGGGCGGAGAGGACGAGAACCGATGACGGACCGCGGTCTGTCGGATCGGGCTCGAACGCCCGGGCGCATCCTAGATGCTGTGCGGATGCTCGCTCACCCTAGCACCCTGTTGCGGCACGGACAGCCGCAGAACACGCCAGGTGACGTGCTCGCTGTCCGGGCCCAGGTGCGCGGCGAGCTCGCCGATGGCCTGCTCGGCAGCCTCTGCGGCAGCCGAGGAGCCGGAGAGCACGAGCACCGTGGGCCCGGCTCCTGAGATCAGAGCGGCGTGGCCCTGCTCGCGCAGCGCGGTCACCAGCGCCGCGCTGGGCGCCATGGCAGGGGCGCGGAAGGGCTGGTGCAGGCTGTCCGCGGTGGCCGGCATCAGGTGCTCGGGACGGCGCGACATGGCATCGATCAGCAGCGCGCAGCGCCCGGCGTTGCGGGCGGCCTCGCGGTGCTCGACCGTCTCGGGCAGCAGCGAGCGGGCCAGCGCGGTGGAGACCTCGTAGTTGGGGATCGCCACGATCGGCACGATCTGCGACAGCACGGCCACCGGCGCCGTGCGCCAAGCGCCGGGCTCGCCCCACGAGATCGTCAGGCCGCCGTACAGGGCCGGGGCCACGTTGTCCGGGTGGCCCTCCATACTGGCGCAGACTTGGAAGACGGTGTCCTCGTCAAGGCGCTGCTGCGCAGCCAGCAGAGCATTGCCCGCCACCACGCCGGCCACGGCGCAGGCGGCCGAGGAGCCCATGCCGCGACCGTGCGGGACGCGGTTGCGTGCCACGATCCGCATGCCGGGCTGTTCCCGCAGCCCCGCCTCCCGCCAGGCCGCGCGCACGGCGCGCACCAGCAGATGGTCCTCTGTGCGCGGCACCGACTCCGAACCCTCGCCCTGCAGCTCGAACTCCAGGCCGGACTCCAGGACGGTGAGCTCGACCTCGTCGCGGTGCTCGAGGGCCAGACCCAGGGTGTCGAAGCCCGGTCCCACGTTGCCGGTCGAGGCGGGGACGCTCACGGCCACAGTCTGCCCAGGGCTCAGGACATCGCGCCAGTCCCGGCGCTCCGCCGGGCTCACTCGAGATCCAGTGCGGAGGCGACGGACACGACGTCGAAGTCCACGCGCACCGGCTCGGCGGCGTGCGGATCCTCGGCCTCGGCGCCCTTCACGGCCCACTGCGGGTCCTTGAGGCCGTGGCCGGTCACGGTGATGACGATCCGCGCACCGGCCGGGACCTGGCCCTGCTCGTGCTTCTTGAGCAGGCCCGCCACGCCGGCGGCGGAGCCGGGCTCCACGAACACGCCGTCCTTCGAGGACAGGAAGCGCTGAGCTGCGATGATCTCGGTGTCCGAGACGGCCTCGATCAGTCCACCGGACTCGTCGCGCGCGGCGATCGCCGTGTCCCACGAGGCGGGGTTGCCGATCCGGATGGCGGTGGCCACGGTGTCGGGGTCGTCGATCGGGTGACCGGCCACCAGCGGCGCCGATCCCTCGGCCTGGAAGCCCCACATGGTGGGGGTCCGGGTCGCCACCGCCGGCAGGACGTGGCCGGCGTCGTTCGTGAACTCGGCGGCGTACTCCTGGTAGCCCTTCCAGTACGCGGTGATGTTGCCCGCGTTGCCCACCGGCAGGATGTGCAGGTCCGGAGCATCGCCCAGGGCGTCGACGACCTCGAACGCGCCGGTCTTCTGACCCTGGATGCGGTACGGGTTGACCGAGTTGACCAGGAACACCGGGTAGGACTCGGAGAGCTTGCGCGCGACCTCGAGGCAGTTGTCGAAGTTGCCGGTGATCTGGATGATGTCGGCGCCGTGGGCTACGGCCTGGGCCATCTTGCCCATGGCGATCTTGCCCTCGGGCACCAGCACGGCGCAGCGCATGCCGGCCTGCTTGGCATAGGCGGCCGCAGAGGCCGAGGTGTTGCCGGTCGAGGCGCACACGACCGCCTTGGCCCCCTCCTCCTTGGCCTTGGTGATGGCCATGGTCATGCCGCGGTCCTTGAAGGAGCCGGTGGGGTTCATGCCCTCGAACTTGACCCAGACCTCGCACCCGGTCAGCTCGGACAGCGCACGGGCGCGGATCAGCGGGGTGCCGCCCTCGCCCATCGAGACGACGGGGGTGGAATCGGAGACCGGAAGGCGGTCGCGGTACTCGTTGATGACGCCCTGCCACTGATGTGCCATTGCTGCTCCTCGCTTCGCTGCGGTCCCCGCGCCTGGAGGGCGGGGCCGCTGGGTTGTCACTGCCTCGTCGTGCCCGGGCCGCTGCGGCCCGTCGCACTCACGGGTTCACCGGCCCGCGCCGGCCGGGACGGGTCCGGCTCAGTCCTCGGACTCGACCCGGATCAGTCCGGAGAGCTCGTAGACCACCTCCAGGCCGCGCACGGCCTCGACGGTGCGCACGAGATCCGCGTTGCGGGCCCGGTGCGTCACGATGCGGATCTCGGCCAGGTCCTCGCCGGGTCGACGGGGGTCGTCGCGGACGTCGTCCTGACGCATGGTCGAGACCGAGACGCCGTGCTCGGCGAACACGCCCGCCACCTCCGCGAGCACCCCGGTCTGATCGGGGCACAGCAGGGTCAGGGAGAAGCTGGTCTGGACGTCGTCGACGCCGGTGGCCGCCAGGCGCCCGTGCACGGCCGGGCCGATGCCCGGACCGCCCGCGACCACGCGGCGCAGCGCCGAGACGAGATCGCCCAGCACGGCCGAGGCCGTGGGGCCGCCGCCGGCGCCGGGGCCGTAGAACATCAGCTCCTCGGCGCCCTCGGCCTCCACGAACACCGCGTTGTAGCCGCCGTGCACGCTGGCCAGCGGGTGGCTGCGCGGGATCATGGTCGGCACCACGCGCAGGTTGACGCCCGAGGAGACCCGCTCGGCCACGCCGAGCAGCTTGATCACGAAGCCCGCAGAGCGCGCGGCCTCGACATCATCGGCGGTGATCCCGCGGATGCCCCGGCAGTAGACGTCGTCGATCGTGTATGACGAGTGGAAGGCCAGCCCGCCCAGGATCGCGACCTTGGCGGCGGCGTCGTGGCCCTCCACATCGGCCGTGGGATCGGCCTCCGCGAAGCCCAGGCGCTGGGCCTCGGCCAGGGCGTCGTCGAACGAGGCCCCGGTGGTGTCCATCTGATCGAGGATGTAGTTGGTCGTGCCGTTCATGATGCCGAGCACGCGGTGGATGCGATCCCCGGACAGCGACTCGAGCACCGGGCGCACGATCGGGATGGCACCGGCCACGGCGGCCTCATAGTTCAGCGTGGTCCCGGAGGCGTCGGCAGCGTTGTGCAGCTCCTCCCCGTGCCGGGCCAGCAGCGCCTTGTTCCCACTGACCACGGGCTTGCCCGCGTTCAGCGCGCGCAGGATGCGGGTGCGCGCCGGCTCGATGCCGCCGGTCAGCTCGACGACCGCGTCGGCGGCATCGATCAGCGACTCGGCATCGGTGGTGAGCAGCTGCTGCGGCAGCTCCACGGTGCGCGGAGCGGAGGTGTCGCGCACAGCGATGCCGATCAGCTCGGGGCGCGCGCCGATGCGGCGGCCCAGCTCCTCGGACTGCTCGAGCAGGACGCGGGCCACCTCGGCGCCGACGTTGCCGGCGCCGAGCAGGGCGATCCGGACGGTGTCGGGACGGGTGTCGTGGGCGTGGGTCACGTGGAGGCTCCAGACGGGTGGGGTCAGGGCGTTCGGGCGGGTGGGTGCTGCGGTCTCAGCGCTCGCCGAGGCGCAGAGGGCGCGAGGCCTCGGGATCCTGGGAGACATCGCGGGCGAACAGGTCGTCCTCGGTCTCCCCGCGCACGATCAGGCGGGCCTCGGCGGCGCCGTCGACGGTGCGCACCGCGACCACGCCGGGTCGCGGCAGCCAGTTGTAGTTGCTGGACAGCGCCCAGCAGTACGCGCCGGTGGCGGGCACGGCCAGCAGGTCGCCGGCGCGCACACCCTCGGGCAGGTAGGCGCTGTGCACCAGGATGTCACCGGACTCGCAGTGCTTGCCGACCACGCGGGACAGCGCGGCGGCCTGGCCGCGGTGCTCCTGTGCGCGATCGGCCACGACCACCGAGTAGTCCGCGCCGTAGAGCACGGGACGGGCGTTGTCCGACATGCCGCCGTCGACAGAGAGGTAGCGACGGCGCAGGCCGTCCTGGACCGTGACGGACTTGCAGGTCCCCACGGTGTAGAGGCTGATCCCGGCGGGTCCGGTGATCGAGCGACCGGGCTCGAAGGACAGGTGCGGGACTGCCAGGCCCAGCCGTCGGCATGAGTCCTGGACGGCCCGGGCGATGTCCTGGGCGATCTCCGCCGCCGGGCGCGGAACATCGGCGGCGGTGTAGCCGATGCCGTAGCCGCCGCCGAGATCCAGCTGCGGCAGCGTGACGCCGAAGCGGCCCTCGACCTCGCTCATGAGACCGAGCACGCGATCGGCGGCCTGGGCGAAGCCGTCAGCGGCGAAGATCTGCGAGCCGATATGGCAGTGCAGCCCCATCAGCTTGATGTCCGGATGCGCCACGCAGTCGCTGATGGCGTGCAGAGCCGGGGACTCGCCGTCCTCGGCGGTCATGGACAGCCCGAACTTCTGGTCCTCGTGGGCAGTGGCGATGAACTCGTGGGTCTCGGCGTGGATGCCCGGGGTCACCCGGATCATCACCGGAGCCTTCACCCCGAGCGTGCGGGCCAGCCGCCCCACGAGCTCGATCTCCTGCAGGGAGTCCACGACGATGCGGCCCACGCCGGCGTCCAGCGCCATGGTGATCTCCGCGGCGGACTTGTTGTTGCCGTGCAGCGCCATGCGCTCGGCGGGCATGCCGCCGCGCAGCCCTGCCGCCATCTCGCCGCCGGAGGCCGTGTCGAGGTTGAGCCCCTCCTCCTGCACCCAGCGGGCGATCTCCGGGGTCAGGAAGGCCTTGCCGGCGTAGTAGACGGAGGCTTCTGCGCCGATGGCGGCGAAGGCGCCCTGGAAGGCCGTGCGGAACTGGGCGGCGCGCTGCCGGAAGGCGTCCTCAGAGACCACGTAGAGCGCGGTGCCGTAGTGCTCCGCCAGGGCCGTGGTGGGAATGCCGGAGACGGTGAGGGTGCCCTCGTGGTCGCGGCCGAACTGCTCCGGCCAGATCGCGGGATCCAGGCTCGTCCAGTCCTGCGGGACCTCGAGCCACTCGGGCGCCAGCGGGCTGGGTCCGGTGTGGATCTGCTCCCCCCGGGCGGGCTCGAGCAGCGGGACCGGCTGCAGCCGGAAGCCGGTGGTCACGACGTCCTCGGCCTGCTCCTGCGAAGGATCACTGTCCTGGGACATGCTCACATCCTCTCCGGAGCGCTCACGCCCAGCAGCTCGAGGCCGTTGGCCAGGACCTGGCGCGTGGCATCGTTGAGCCACAGGCGGGTGCGGTGGGTGTCGGTGATCTGCTCGTCGCCCTGCGGGGTCACGCGGCAGGCGCCGTACCAGCGGTGGTAGGACCCGGCCAGCGCCTCCAGGTGGCGTGCCACGCGGTGCGGCTCGCGCAGCTGCGCGGCCTCGGCGACGATGCGCGGGTACTGCCCCAGCCCTGCCAGCAGCTCGGTCTCGGTCTCATCCGACAGCAGGGAGGCATCGAAGGCGTCCTGAGCGTCCTCCCCGACGCGGGTCACGCCGACGGCGGCCGCGTTGCGGCCCACCGCGCAGGTGCGGGCGTGGGCGTACTGGACGTAGAACACCGGGTTCTCGTTGGAGCGCTTGGTCAGCAGGTCCAGGTCGATGTCGATGTTGGAGTCGATCGAGTACCGGGTCAGCGAGTAGCGCGCGGCGTCGACGCCGACGGCCTCCACCAGATCCTCCATGGTCACGACGGTGCCGGCGCGCTTGGACATGCGCACCGCCGCCCCGTCCCGGACCAGGTTGACCATCTGCCCGATCATGACCTCCACCCGATCCGGGGAGTCGCCCAGCGAGGCGGCCACGGCCTTGAGCCGGGCCACGTAGCCGTGGTGATCCGCACCCAGCAGGTAGAGGCACAGGTCGGCTCCGCGCTCGCGCTTGTCCTTGTAGTAGGCGATGTCGCCGGCGATGTAGGCCGCGTTGCCGTCCGACTTCACGACCACGCGGTCCTTGTCGTCGCCGTGGTCGGTGGAGCGCAGCCACCACGCGCCCTCGGCGAAGTAGAGGGCGCCGCTGGCTTTGAGCTGCTCCAGCAGGGTCTCCACGGAGCCGTCCTTGAACAGTGAGTCCTCGTGGAACCAGACGTCGAAGTCGACGCCGAACTCGTGCAGGGACTGCTTGATGTCGCCGAACATGAACTCCACGCCGGCGGCCCGGAAGACCTCCTGCGGGTCCGCCGACTCCAGGGCGCCCGGGTTCGCGGCCAGCACGCGCTGGGCGATGTCCGAGATGTACTCCCCGCCGTAGCCGTCCTCCGGGGCGGGCTCGCCCTGGGCGCGGGCCAGCAGGGAGCGGGCGAAGCGATCGATCTGGGCTCCGTGATCGTTGAAGTAGTACTCGCGGGTGACCTCTGCCCCCTGAGCCTCGAACACGCGGGCCAAGGAGTCGCCGACGGCGGCCCAGCGGGTGCCGCCCAGGTGGATGGGGCCGGTGGGGTTGGCGGAGACGAACTCGAGGTTGATGCTGCGGCCCTGCATGCCGGTGCCGCGGCCGAAGTCCCGGCCGGCCTCCACGATGGAGCGGGCGAGCTCGCCTGCGGCGGCGGCGTCCAGGACGATGTTCAGGAAGCCTGGCCCGGCGATGTCGACGGAGGCGATGCCGTCGATCTGCTCGAAGCGGGCCTTCAGCACCGCGGCGACCTCGCGCGGAGGCATCCCGACCTTCTTGGTCAGCTGCATGGCGATATTCGTGGCCCAGTCGCCGTGGGCTCGGCTCTTGGGACGCTCCACCTTCAGCTCGGGCAGCTGCGCGTCCTCTGCGAGAGCGAGCTCCCCCGAGGCGACGGCCTGCTCGAGGCTGGCGGACAGGGCTGCGGAGAGTTCTTCGGGAGTCACCGGGACAGTGTACCTGCGGGCCTTCGCCGAGCCGGATCGGCCGACGGGACCGCCGCCGGTGGTGCCGGTGCGCCCCGGAGCGGGCGTGGTGGTAGAGTCGTCGGGTCGATCACGGCATCAGCGCCGCTGCACCGACCCCCCCGCCCGAGTAGCTCAGGGGATAGAGCGCCTGCCTCCGGAGCAGGAAGTCGTAGGTTCGAATCCTATCTCGGGCACCTTCCGACCCGAGCCGGGGCATCGTCGAGAGACGGCGCCCCGGCTCGGGTCTTTTCCGCATGGCAGCCTCTCGCCGTCGGAGCCGGCCTCTCCCCCGTAGTTTCACCTGAGCCCCCTCGCCCAGGCGCTGGTCACCGACGCGGCAGTGCTGGCGCAGCCCCACTCCGTCACGCTCTCCAGCGGAGACGACCAGGGCAGCGCGACCAACCCTTGGACCATCCGCCACGAGCATCTGACTCCGGATACCGAGTACACCGTGGTCGTCACCGGACCCGGCGGTCAGGTCACGACCGCGACCTTCCGCACGGATGCCGAGGGCACGGGAGCCGTGGCTCACCGCAGCCGTCTCCGGATCCGATGGGCAGCCGATCATTGCGATCGACCAGACCCTGACCACCGCCGCCGATGAGCCCACCCCGACACCGGCTCCGGAACCCACACCCAGCCCCACAGCGGAGCCCACGGAAGAGCTCACCGAGGCGCCCACGCCGGAGCCGACGGCGGAGCCCACCCCGACACCCTCCACGGAGCCGACGGAGGAGCCGACCGAGGAGCCAACGCCGGCCCCGACCTCGTCGTCGACGCCGACGCCGACCGCCCAGCCGACCCGACAGCCGTCGCAGGAGCCCATCGTCCCGCAGCCGACGGCCACCTCGACCCCGGGTGCCGCGGCCCCGGGCGACGGTCCGGATACAGCGGCCCCCGGCGACGGCGCCGCACCGGAACCTGCCCCGGCCGCCCCGGAGCAGGCGGGCCCTGAGCAGGCCGGCCCTGCTCAGGAGGCCGAGGCCTCCCCCGCGCAGCAGTGGTGGGGCGAGCAGCTGCCGCACACCGGCGTCTCGAACGGGTCCCTGGTCATCGCCGGCGGCGTCCTCCTGCTGGCCGGTGCCGGCCTGGTGGGCGGGAGCGCGCTGCGGCGTCGTCGCCGATCCTGAAGGACCGCTGCGGACGAGAAGGACCGTGAGCGCCCAGGGGCGCAGCACCTGCGGACATCGGGTGCTGCGCCCCTGGGCGCCTCCATGCCTGCTCAGCTGAGTCTGCTCAGCTCCAGCGGTCGCGCTCTCGCTCGCGCTGGCGCGCTGAACGGTGCCCGCTGTTGAACTCCGTCGGATCGAAGTCCATCAGGACCTCGTCGCCCCACTGCTCGTCGAGCTCGCGATCCTCATGGCTGCGGGGCTCGGCGTTGGAGCGACTGATCTGGAAGGCAGCAATGCTCAGGACGCCGCCGAGCACCAGTGAGACAGGACCGGCGATGATCGTGAGCAGAGCGCCGTCGGTGAGCGGGATCGGTGCTTCCTGCGAGTTGGCCCGGGCCCAGTAGATGATGCCCATGGGCACGGCGTAGGTGGATACCAGCAGCAGGATGATGCCCACGAGGGCCAGCAGGCCTGCGACGCGGCGGCGTCGGGCTCGCTGCTGCTGCGGTGTCCTGGGCATGGCGGTGGTCCTCGGCATCGTCGTCCGTCCGGCACACGCCCCTCTCAGGACGTGCGAATCCAGCCTAATGCCGCCACACTCGAGGCATGACCCCGAACCGCAAGCCTGCTGAGCACCAGATCCACCGCAAGACCTCCGACGGCTCCTCCCCCGGCGTCTTCGCCCTGGAGGCCGCCGGGCTGCTGTGGCTCGACGAGGGACCGGTGCGCTGCGCAGGTGTCCACGACGTCGGTGCGGACTTCCTGGAGCTGACCCGCATCGACCCGGCGCGCCCCACGGCCGAGGCCGCTCGCGCCTTCGGCCGCGCCCTGGCGCAGACACACGATCTCGGCGCCGACGGATTCGGCGCCGCTCCCCCGGTGCCGGTCGGCAGCAGCGACTGGACCCAGCCGGCACCGCAGGACGGCTGGCGCACCGGCTGGTTCGGACCGCTCGAGCAGCCGCTCGAGGTGCCGCTGGAGCCGACCGGGTCCTGGGGTGCGTTCTACGGCGGTCAGCGGCTGCGCCCCATGCTCGAACGGCTGCGCTCCCGCGGTGTCGCAAGCCGGGAGCTCGAGGACATCGAGCGGGTCACCGAGGCCCTCGAGGCCGGTGACTTCGACGACGGCGACCGCCCCGCCCGCATCCACGGCGACCTCTGGGCAGGCAACCTCCTGTGGGACGACCAGGGCGCGGTGCTGATCGATCCCGCCGCCCACGGCGATCACCGGGAGCAGGATCTGGCCTTCCTCGAAGTCTTCGGCGCCCCGCACATGGAGGAGATCCTGGTCGGCTACCAGGAGGCGCATCCGCTGGACGACGGATGGCGCGAGCGCACTGGGCTCCATCAGCTCTTCGTGCTGATCGCCCACGCCGTGCTGTTCGATCCGCCGCGCGGCGGGTCCTACCTGGCAGCCACGTCCCGAGCCGCCCGCAGCGCGCTCGGGCTGCTCTGAAGCGACGGCCCGGTCCGCGAGCGCTCAGGGGCGGACAGTGCCGTCAGTGCCGTCGTCCCCGCCCCGTAGGATGGCCCGGCTATGACCACCACCGCGCATGAGGGCACAGGCCCTCGGATCGTCTACCCCGAACAGCTGCCGGTCTCGGGCCGGCGCCAGGACATCCAAGCGGCGATCCGCGACCATCAGGTCGTCGTGATCGCCGGCGAGACCGGCTCCGGCAAGACCACCCAGATCCCCAAGATGTGCCTCGAGCTGGGTCTCGGGGACTCCGGCATGATCGGGCACACCCAGCCCCGGCGCATCGCCGCGCGCTCGGTCGCCGAGCGCATCGCCGAGGAGATGGGTGAGAAGATCGGGCAGACGGTCGGCTACCAGGTCCGCTTCACCTCGGAGGTCGGCCGGAACTCGCAGATCAAGCTCATGACCGACGGCATCCTGCTGGCCGAGATCCAGCACGACCGCCTGCTCTCGCGCTACTCCACGATCATCGTGGACGAGGCCCACGAGCGGTCGCTGAACATCGACTTCCTGCTCGGCTACCTCAAGACGATCCTGCCGCAGCGCCCGGATCTGAAGCTGATCATCACCTCGGCCACGATCGACCCGGAGCGCTTCGCCGAGCACTTCCACGAGCCTCTGCCGACTGACGCCCCGCAGGACGCCCGGCCCGAGCCCGCGCCGATCATCGAAGTCTCCGGGCGCACGTATCCCGTCGAGATCCGCTACCGGCCGCTGGAGGGCCAGCAGGATCTCGACGAGGACACCGACGACGGCCTCGAGGACGAGGACCGCGATCCGCTCGAGGCCGTGTGCGAGGCCGTCGAGGAGCTGTCCCACGAGGACCGCGGCGACATCCTGATCTTCTTCTCCGGCGAGCGCGAGATCCGCGATGCCCAGGAGGCGATCGAGTCGCTGGTGGCTGACCGCCCGCGCCTGCGCGGCACCGAGGTCCTGCCCCTGTTCGGGCGGCTGTCGATGGCCGAGCAGCACCGCGTCTTCTCCCGCGGCTCGTCGCGGCGGATCGTGCTGGCCACCAACGTGGCCGAGACCTCGCTGACCGTGCCCGGCATCAAGTACGTGATCGACACCGGCACCGCGCGCATCTCCCGGTACTCCACGCGCACCAAGGTCCAGCGCCTGCCGATCGAGCGGATCTCTCAGGCCTCGGCGAATCAGCGCGCGGGCCGCTGCGGGCGCGTCTCCGACGGCATCTGCATCCGGCTGTACTCGCAGGAGGACTACGAGTCCCGCCCCGAATTCACGGATCCGGAGATCCTGCGCACCAACCTGGCCTCCGTCATCCTGCAGATGACCTCCGCCGGGGTGGTCCGCTCCCCCGAGGACATCAGCCGCTTCCCCTTCGTGGAGCCGCCCGAGTCCCGCGCCGTGAAGGACGGCGTGATGCTGCTGCGCGAGCTCGGGGCCCTGCGCTCGTCAGAGTCCTCCCGCGGTCGTCGGGCAGGGCAGGACGACGACCGCTCCGGGCGCGGGTCGCGCGGACG
The DNA here is from genome assembly GCF_025149945.1 of Kocuria sp. p3-SID1428. Taxonomy (GTDB): domain Bacteria; phylum Actinomycetota; class Actinomycetes; order Actinomycetales; family Micrococcaceae; genus Kocuria. The sequence goes on from NZ_JALXVH010000017.1 coordinate 28,682, forward strand.
CTCCCGGGGCCGTCGGGGCCGGGGCCACGACGACGACCGCTCCCCGCTGACCCGCACCGGACGCACCCTGGCCGCCCTGCCGGTGGATCCCCGACTGGGCCGCATGATCGTGGAGGGCCAGCGTCGCGGCTGCGCCCGCGAGGTCATGATCCTGGCCGCCGCGCTGACCATCCAGGACCCGCGCGAGCGCCCGCTCGAGAAGCGGGCACAGGCCGATGAGCTGCACGCCCGGTTCAAGGACACGACCTCCGACTTCCTGGGCTTCCTGCTGCTGTGGCAGCACCTCCAGCAGCAGCAGGAGCAGCTGTCGAGCTCGCAGTTCCGCAAGACCGTGCAGCGCGAGTTCCTGAACTTCCTGCGCATCCGCGAGTGGCAGGACCTCTACACCCAGCTGCGCCAGATGGGCCGCTCGGTGGGCATCGAGGTCGGCCGCGACCGGGAGATCGACCCGGCCGCCAAGTCCGATGACGTCCACAAGTCACTGCTGGCAGGGCTGCTCAGCCATATCGGCCTGCGCGATGAGCGCACCCGCGACTATCAGGGAGCCCGCGGCACGCGCTTCGCGATCTTCCCGGGCTCGGCGCTGTTCAAGAAGAAGCCGGACTTCGTGGTCTCCGCCGAGCTCGTGGAGACCTCCCGGCTGTGGGCTCGCGTCAACGCGGCGGTGGAGCCGCAGTGGATCGAGGAAGTCGCCGGCGACCTGGTCAAGCGCACCTATGCGGAGCCGTACTGGTCCCGCAGCCAGGGCGCGGTGATGGCCAAGGAGCGGGCCACGCTCTATGGCGTCCCACTGGCGGCCGATCGGCCCGTGGGCTACTGGCGGATCGACCCGGTCGCCTCGCGCGAGATCTTCCTCCAGAAGGCCCTGGTGGAAGGCGACTGGCAAACCCGGCACCGCTTCGTGCAGCGCAACCGGAAGAAGCTCGCCGAGGTCGAGCAGCTCGAGTCCCGCCTGCGCCGCAAGGACCTGCGAGTGGACGACCAGGCCCTCTACGAGTTCTTCGACGCCCGGGTCCCCGCCGAGGTCGTCTCCCAGACCCACTTCGACACCTGGTGGAAGAAGGCCTCGCGCCAGGACGAGCACCTGCTCGACTTCGACCCCGAGCAGCTGATCGACGACCAGGCCGAGACCTGGGACGACTCCGCCTACCCGCGGCACTGGATCGCCCGCACCGACGGCGGCGAGCTCAGCCTTGATCTGGACTACACGTTCGCCCCCGGCTCCGGCGGCGGGGCCTCCGGACAGAAGGGCTCCAGGCGCCAGGCCGACGGCGTCACCGTGCGGGTGCCGATCCTCTTCCTGCACCAGCTGAGCCCCGGCCCCTTCCGCTGGCTGATCCCGGGGCTGCGCACCGAGCTGGTGACCGCCCTGATCCGCTCGCTGCCCAAGCAGGTGCGCAAGGCCGTGGTCCCAGCCCCGGATGTCGCGCGCCGGGCCGTCGAGCTGCTCGACGCGCAGGCCGACCCGGAGCAGGACGACCTGGAGCAGGCGCTGGAGCGCGCCCTGCGCCAGCTCAAGGGCATCGTCATCCCGCCGGGGTCCTGGGACTGGTCGGCGGTCCCCGAGCACCTGCGCATGCACTTCCAGGTCCGCGACGCACGCAACCGGGTCCTCGGCGAGGGCGAGGACCTCGAGCACCTGCAGGTCGCCCTGCGGGACCAGGTCCGCGCCGCACTGGCCGAATCGCTGGGCACCTCGGCCTCGGCGCTGCCGACGCCCGGCCCCGGCGCCGTCCCCGGACCCGGCAGCGGCAAGCGCGGCTCCGCAGCGCAGAAGCAGGCCGCGGCCCCTCGCGGCGGAGACAAGGAGGCCGCAGGACCGGCGCTGGAACGCACTGGGCTCACCGAATGGCCCGAGCAGGACCTGCCCCGCAAGGTCGACACCGTGGTCTCCGGGCAGCGCATCACGGGCTGGCCGGCTCTCGTGGCCTCCCCCGGAGCCGATGCCGCCGAGCCCACCGCCGATATCCGCGTCTTCACCTCGGAGCAGGACCAGAGGGCGGCCCAGCGCTCCGGGACGATCTCGCTGCTGCTGCGGCGCCTGCCGAACACGCAGCGGTTCATCTCGGAGCACTTGGACAACCGGGAGAAGATCGTCTTCACCCAGAATCCGCACGGCTCGGTCGAGGCCCTGATACAGGACTGCACCCGCGCTGCCGTGGACAAGCTGGTGCCGACCGAGCCGCCCTGGACGCGTCAGGAGTTCGACCGGCTCTTCGACGACGTCCGTGCCGAGCAGATCGAGACCGTCTTCCTGGTCACGGCCCTGGTGGCCGAGGTCCTCACGCTGGCGAATTCGGTGCGCAAGCGGATCAAGCGGCCGTCCTCGATGGCGGCCGTGAGCGCGTTCGCCGACATCCGCGAGCAGCTCGACCGCCTGGTCGAGCCAGGCTTCGTGACCCGGATCGGATGGGCGCACCTGCAGCACCTGCCCCGGTATCTGAAGGCCATGGAGCTGCGCATCGACAAGCTCGTGGGCACCGCCAACATCCAGCGCGACGCCGTGAGCATGACCGAGATCCAGTCCCTGGAGGATGAGTTCGACAAGGCCGTGGCCGCCGTGCCGAAGGGCCTGCCGGTGCCCGAGTCGCTGGCGGTGATCGAGTGGGAGCTCGAGGAGCTGCGCGTCTCGCTGTTCGCCCAGGAGCTCGGCACCGCCCACACGGTCTCGGCCAAGCGCGTGCGCAAGGCCCTCAGGGAGGCAGCTGCCCGCTGAGGGCCACGGCCCGGAAGGGGCGGTGAGACAGCCCCCTCCGGCTCAGTCCTGCGGAACGTGCTCCTGATGACCGGCCGAGCGCAGGGCGTCGCGGATCTGCTGGGCAGCCTGGTCCATGACCGCCTGATCCGGGTCGTGGTCGGCGTTGGCGAAGTCGAAGTCCGAGGTCGAGGACACCGGCCACACGTGCACATGGCAGTGCGGGACCTCGAAGCCCTGGATCATCTGGCCCACGCGCCGCGGCTGGAAGGCCTGGCGCTGGGCCTGGCCGATCTGCTGTGAGACGCGCATGAGGTGCGCTGCCAGCTCAGGATCCAGGTCGAGCCAGTGGTCCACCTCCTGACGGGGCACCACGAGGGTGTGCCCGGTGGACAGGGGGTCGGCCGAGAGGAAGGCGACGCACTGGTCGTCCGTCCAGACGAACCTGCCGGGGATCTCGCCGTCGATGATGCGGGTGAAGATGGTCGTCACTGCGTCCTCCTGGGTCTGCGGGTGGGTCAGAGGGTGTCTCGGCGGAAGAGTGAGCGGGGACTCAGGCCTCCACCGCGGTGCCGGGGTCGAGGTGCTCGTAGTCGGTGCCGTACTTGGCCGCGAAGGCGGTGACCTGCTTCTCCACGATGCCGAAGCCGTTGTCCGAGAGGAGGGCGTCGTGGATGGGGTACGCCTTCTGCGCGCCGACGGCGATGAGGAAGTCGATGACCTCCGCCATCTTGGACCATGGGGCGTGCAGCGGGACCAGCACGGTGGACGGCGTGATGCCGTCCGGGACGACCAGCGAGTCCCCGGGGTGGTAGACGCGCTCCTCGATGAGGTAGCCGACGTTGTCGACGGTGCGGATCAGCGGGTGGATCAGCGCGTGCTGCCCACCGAAGGTGCGCACGCGCACACCGGACAGGTCCAGCTCGGTCTCGGCGTCGACGTCGTGGATGCGGACCCGGCCCTGCGAATCGACGGCCTCCTGGCCGAGCTGCTCGCGCAGGTCCGCGGCCACCGAGCCCGGGGCCCAGACCTGCAGGTCGCGCCGGGCGCGCAGCTGCTCCGGGACGCGCTGCGGATCCAGGTGATCGGGATGGGTGTGCGTGATCAGCAGGTGATCGGCTCCGGCCATGGCCTCCTCGACCTCGGAGAAGTTGCCGGGGTCCAGGACCAGGACGGTGCCGTCGATCTCGAGGCGCACGCACGAGTGCGTGTACTTGGTCAGCTTCACCTTGCGCTCCTGTGCTCGGGTGCGGTCACCGGTGATGCGGCCACTCGCGGGCGGCACCTGACCGGTGGTCGAGGCCCAGCCTACTGATCCCCGACGACGACGCACCGGCTCGGCGCCGGTGGCCGCCTCGGCCCGCACGCCGTGGCCGCCTGCCGGGCCCTCCGAGCCCGCGGGTAGCATGGCAGGGCCTCCGCCCGCCGAGATGTGGTGACAGCGGCGGCGATCCCGAGAAGGAGTTCCGAAGTGCCCTCGCCGTCAGCCCCGCAGCCGCAGGCCGCCGTGCGCGTCACGCGGCAGCGTCGTGCCGTGCAGGCCGCCATGGCCGTGCAGACCGATTTCGTCTCCACCCAGGACCTGCACAAGATCCTGCGCGAGCGCGGCGAGTCCGTCTCCCTGGCCACGACCTACCGGATCCTGCAGTCCATGTCGGAGGCCGGCGAGGTCGATGTCCTGCGCAGCGAGGACGGCGAATCGATCTACCGCCAGTGCGCCGCCGAGCACCACCACCATCACCTGGTCTGCCGCAGCTGCGGGGCCACCGTGGAGCTCGAGGCCCCGGAGATCGAGCGCTGGACCTCCCAGACCGCCCAGCGCCACGGGTTCACGCAGGTGGATCACACCATCGAGATCGTCGGGCTGTGCGCCGAGTGCTCTGCGCGCGGGCCCCGGGCTCACGAGCCGGCATGAGCACCGACTCCTCCGCACCCCTGATCCTGCTGGTCGCCGACCCCCACCGGCACCGCGACGGCCCCGTCCAGCGCGCTGCGGCCATGCTGCGCACCGGCGGCTATGCCACCGAGGCCGTGTGGAGCGGGCCTTCCGAGGACGGGCAGTCCGAAGACCCCTCCAGCGGCTCCGGCGTGGCCTGGGGCCAGCCCCTGCACCGGCGCCTGGAGCGCTGCCGGGAAGACGGCAGCGCTCCCGCCGCCGTGCTGGCCGTGGGCGGCGACGGCATGTCGCACACCGTGCTCAACGTGCTGCAGGAGCATCAGGAGCGCGGCGGTCCGCCGATCCCGTTCGGGCTGATCCCCACCGGCACGGGCAACGACCTCGCCCGGCACATGCGCCTGCCCCACGGCGATCCGGAGATGGCCGCCGGGCGCGTGCTGCGCCGCCTCGACGAGGGACCCGCGGACATGGACCTGGGCCTCATCGAACTCGCCGACGGCACGCGCCGCTGGTTCGCCACCGCCGCGTGCTGCGGGATCGACGCCGTGGTCAACGAGCTGGCGAACACCTGGAGCTGGCCTCGCGGCTCGGCCAAGTACGCGGCCGCCGTCCCGGTCGAGGCCATGCGCTACCGCCAATCGCACATGGCGCTGGCGATCCGTCGTCCTGACGGGACCGAGCTGCTGAGTTCGCGGCGCACGCTGATGCTCTCGGTCGCGAACACGTCGTCGATCGGCGGCGGGCTGTCGATCGTGCCCCACGCCGACCCGCGCGACGGCCGGCTCGAGGTCTTCCAGGTCCGGGCGCTGTCGCGGGCCCGCATCCTCCTGCTCTTCCCGCGGCTGATCCTCGGCGCCCATCTGGGGCTCGACGAGGTGGCGATCGAGCCCGCAGTGCGGGTCGAGGTCGATGCCCCCAACCTCATCTGCGCCGACGGCGAGTCCGTGGGTCGAGGCCCGGCGATCATCTCCGTGGCCCCGGCCGCACTGCCCGTCCTGTTCTGAGATCCCCGGGGTGCAGCGCCGCTCCGGGACCGCCTGAACGCCGCTCGAAGCTGCTGTCCGGCTCAGACGGTCGGGCCGGCCTGGGCCGACCGGCTCTCGGCCGGAGCCTCCCCCGCCCCAGCTCGCCCGGAGCGCCCCGAGCGCAACCGCGCAATGATCCGGGCAGCGCCCCACAGAGCGAAGGAGATCGTGGTGACATACGGGCTGATCGGCAGCGCGCCGCCCAGCGCCAGCAGGATCCCGCCCACCATCGAGATCTCGGCGAAGACCACGGAGAGGATCACGATCCGCGCCGGAGAAGCCGTGAGGCTGATGGCGGCGGCCGCCGGTGTCACGAGCAGGGCGAGCACCAGAAGGGCGCCGATGATCTGCACCGACATGGCCACGGCCACGCCCAGCAGGAGCATGAACACGACCGACAGCGCCCGCGTGGGCACGCCGCGGGCCTGGGCCACGGCCGGATCCAGGCTCGCGAACGACAGCGGCCTCCAGATCACGGCGAGCCCCGCGAGCACCACGACCGACAGCGCGGCCATGGCAGCCACCTGGACCTCGGAGACCGAGACGATCTGGCCCGTGAGCAGAGCGAACTGATTGGCGCTGCGCCCCTGATAGAGCGACAGGGCCAGGATCCCCACGCCGAGTCCGAACGGCATGAGCACGCCCACCACCGAGTTCGACGCCCGCGCCCGGGAGCCCAGCAGACCGATCAGCACCGCGGCGACCACCGAGCCCGCCAGGGAGCCCGTGACGATGCTGGTGCCGGCCAGCAGAGCGATCGCGCCTCCGGCGAAGGACAGCTCCGCCACCGCGTGCACCGAGAAGGCCATGTCGCGCATGACCACGAAGGTCCCGATCATCCCGCCGACGAGCCCGATCAGAGCCCCCGCCCACAGAGCGTTCTGCAGCAGGACGACCAGCTCGCCGTAGCGCTCGAAGACGAAGACCTGATCGAGCAGTCCCTGCAGGCTCAGCGTGTCGTTCATCAGGAGGCTCCTCCTCGGGGCCGCTGCGTGCCCAGGCGCGGCTCGGCGGAAGGGGTGGTGTGCGGGGTGTCATCCAGGGGCATGTGGTGGGCGTCCTCGCGCTCGGCGCCGACCACCACGATCCGCCCGGCGACCTCGGCGACCTCGATGGGCGCGCCGTAGAGCCCGGAGAGCACCTCCGTGCGCAGCACCTCCCCGGGCGTGCCGATGCGGAACGATCCGTTGGCCAGATACAGCACCCGGTCGACGTCGTCGATGATCGGATTGACGTCGTGGGTCACGAACACGGTGGCCGCCCCGGTGCGCTCCTTCTGCTCGAGCACCAGATCAGCGACCTCGCGCTGATGCGTGAGGTCCAGCGAGAGCAGAGCCTCGTCGAGCAGCAGCAGACCGGGGTCGGTGATCAGCGCCTGGGCGATGCGCAGGCGCTGCTGCTCGCCTCCGGACAGGGTCCCCACGGGCTCGTCCGCGTAGTCCTGGGCGCCCACGCGCTCGAGGGCTTCGTCGACCCGCCGCCGCACGGCGCCGCGTCCGAGCAGACGGGGACCCCAGCGGTGCCCGTCGATCCCCAGCGCCACCAGATCGCGGGCTCGCATGGGGACCTCGGCGGCGAAGGCACGCTGCTGCGGGACGTAGCCGATCTCGGTGGAGCCGCGGCGCGGGGCATGGCCGTTGATCGCCACGCTGCCGTCGGACAGCGGCAGCAGCCCGAGCAGGACGCGCAGCAGGGATGTCTTGCCGGTGCCGTTGCCGCCCAGCACGGCGAGGTACTCGCCGCGCCCGATCTCCAGGTCCAGCCCGGACCACAGACGACGCCGACCGAGGGCCAGCTCTGCACCCCGGAAGGCGGCGATGGGGGCGTCCTGCTCGCTCACGCCGCCTGCTCGATCGAGCCGATATTGGCGCTCATCCACGCGAGGTAGGACTCGCCCTCGGGCATGGTCTCGGTGAAGGAGACGACCGGGACGCCTGCCGTGTCCGCGGCCTCACGGAGCCGCTCGGTCTGCCCACCGGCCGTGTGCTCGTTGTAGGCGAAGAGCGCCAACCGCCCCTCATCGACCGTCTCCTCGACCTCGGTGTAGGTCAGCGGAGGGATGTCCGCGCCGTCCTCGACCGCGGCGGTGAACTCCTCCGGGGTGGCGTCGTGCAGGCCCGCGCGCTCGAGCAGGTGATCGGCCACGGGCTCGGTGGCCAGGTAGTCGCCCTGGGCGTCGAGGTCGTCGAGGCGCTGACCCAGCGCCTCGAGCTCGTCGCCGAAGTCCTCGCCGCGCTGCGAGTAGTCCTGCGCCCCGTCCGGATCCAGCTCGCCGAGCCGGTCAGCGGTCGCCTGGGCCACCGCATCGACGGTGCCGAGGTCGTACCAGACATGCTCGTTGAAGCCGCTGTGGTCGTGGTCGTGGTCCTCGCCCTCGGCGTGGTCGTGCTCCTGCTCGGCCGCGGCCTCGGCGCCCTCCAGACCGGAGAGCTCGACGGCGTCGATGACGGGGCCCTCGGAATCGCCGAGCAGATCCTCCATGAAGGCGTCGTAGCCGCCGCCGTTGACGATCACCAGATCCGCGTCCTCGACGGTGAGCCGATCCGCCGGCGCCGCCTCGAATGAGTGCGGGTCCTGGGCGGGCGAGTCGATGATCGGGATGACCTCCACGCCATCGCCGGCGACCTGCTCGGCGACATCCGCGTAGACCGAGGTCGAGGTCACGACCGTGATCTCGTGGCCGCTCTGGATCTCAGCCGCTCCCTGGCCGCAGGCCGACAGCCCCAGCGCGGAGGCGCTGAGCACCGCGGCGGCCGTCGCGGCGCGAGGAGGCGCCCAGCTGCGTGCGCTGCGGTCTCGAGGGGGGTTGATGCTGTGCACGGAGTCGAGTCCATTCCAGCGGCGCAGGCGCCGCGGTCGATCAGCAAGGTGGGCAGGCACCTTCTTGATAATGATTTTCATTTGCTCGACGCACTGTAACAGCACCCGCACCCTCGGTCACCTCGGGCCGCACGGACGCCGGGGCCCTCGCGCGAACCGCGATCTCCGGCGCGCCTCAGCTCCAGCTCTCAGTGCGGGCGCGGCCCTCCTCGTAGCCCGAGCTGCTCTGGATTCCCATCACCGCCCGCTCGGCGAACTGCTCCAGGTCGACGGCCCCGGCGTAGGTCATGGAGCTGCGCACCCCGGCCGTGAGGTGGTCGATCAAATCCTCCACCCCCGGACGACGCGGGTCCAGGTACATCCTGGAGCTCGAGATGCCCTCCTCGAACATCGCCCGGCGCGAGCGCTCGAAGGCCTCCAGGCCCGCGGTGCGGCTGAGCACGGCGCGCGTGGAGGCCATGCCGAAGCTCTCCTTGTAGAGGCGGCCGTCGGCGGATCGCTTCAGCTCCCCCGGACCCTCGAAGGTCCCGGCGAACCAGGACCCGACCATGACCTGGCTGGCGCCTGCCGCCAGCGCCAGGGACGCGTCGCGGGGATGCTTCACGCCGCCGTCGGCCCACACGGCCCCGCCCAGCTCCGCGGCCGCCTGGGCGCATTCGAGCACGGCCGACAGCTGGGGGCGCCCCACGGCGGTCATCATGCGGGTCGTGCACATGGCACCCGGGCCCACGCCGACCTTGACGATGTCCGCCCCGGCTGCGAGCAGGTCACGCACGCCTTCGGCGGTGACCACGTTGCCGGCCACGATCGGCCGGGAGCCGCCGATCGCACGCACGGCCTCCAGCGCCTGTCCCATCTTCTGCTGGTGGCCGTGCGCGGTGTCCACCACCAGCACGTCCACACCGGCCTCGATCAGCGCCCGAGCCCGGCCGGCGACATCGCCGTTGATGCCGATGGCCGCTGCGACCTTCAGGCGCCCCTCGGAGTCCAGGTTCGGCGTGTAGATCGTGGCACGCACGGCGGCCTGGGCGGTGATCACGCCGAGCGCGAGGCCCTCGTCGGAGACCACCGGGGCGATCTCCGTGCCGGCCTGCGCCAGGCGCTGGCTGACGGCGGCCATGGTCGGCACCAGGGACGCCGGGGCCGCAGAGGGATCATCGCCCAGCAGGTCCTGCTCAGGGATCGCCGGCAGGTCCGTGCGCATGACCGTGCGCAGTGCAGCGCTGCCGTCGGCTTCCCGGCACTGCTGCTCCTGGACGAGGCCGAGCAGGCGGCCGTCGTCGTCGACCACCAGGATGCCGCCGTGGGCGTACTCGCCCATCCGGAGACGGGCTTCCTGCACGCAGTCCTGGGCGCGCATGGCCCGCGCTGCGAGGAAGCGGCGGGGGCGATCCTTGACCCAGGCGGTCTCGCGGGCGATGACCTCCAGCGGCAGGTCCTGCGGCAGCACGCCCAGCCCTCCGCGCCGGGCCATGGTCTCGACCATCCGCTTGCCGGTCACCGCGGTCATGTTCGCGGACACGATCGGGATCGTGGATCCGGTGGGATCGGGCGCGGACAGGTCGGTGTCGAAGCGCGAGGAGATCTGCGACGACGACGGGACCAGGAAGGCGTCGTCGTAGGTCAGATCGGTCACGGGAGTGTTCAGCAATCGCACGTCGACGAGTCTAGGCGCCCCCGGCCTGCTAGCCCTGGCCCATTCGTCCCACTAGACTCATGCCCCGTATGACCGCCCCCGGGAGCAGTGCGTTCCACCGCCTCCCGGACCGGGCCGGGGCGGCGTCTCGACGATGACCCGCCGGTGCCCCCGGAACCGGTGCAGCGGTCCTCGGACGCGACCGGAAGCGGCCGCGGAACACAGACGAGAGAATGAGGCGTAAGGCACGTGCCAAGCACACCACGAGATCTGATCCCGGAAGAGTTCGCGGGCAACGAGTGGCTGGTCGAGGACCTCTACGAGCGCTACCGGAAGGATCGCGACTCGGTCGATCGTGACTGGTGGCCGGTGTTCGAGGCCATGGACCGCGCCGCATCCTCCGGCCGCGACAGCGCGGCAGCTTCCCCGAAGCCCCCGGCAGAGGCCACGACGAACGAGTCCGCAGCAGAGGCGGAGGCACCGGGGAAGAAGCCGGCGCCGTCCTCCGCGGCGCAGCAGAAGGGCCCGAGCGCCGCCGCCTCGAAGCCCGCCCCCCAGAAGACCACGAACAAGAGCACCCAGGAGAGCACCCCAGTGGAGTCCACCTCGGCAGGATCCGCAGAGCAGCCGCAGGACGAGCCGCAGGACAAGGCGGTGAAGCTGCGCGGGCCGGCCAAGGCCGTGGCCGCCAACATGGAGGCCTCCCTGTCGGTCCCCACCGCCACGACCGTGCGCGCGGTGCCGGCCAAGCTGCTGATCGACAACCGCATCGTCATCAACTCCCACCTGGCCCGCAACCGCGGCGGCAAGGTCTCCTTCACGCACCTGATCGGCTACGCCGTCATCAAGGCGCTGAAGAACATGCCGTCCATGAACGTCACCTATGAGGAGCAGGACGGCAAGCCGGTGGCCATCCAACCGGCGCACGTCAACTTCGGCCTGGCGATCGACCTGCCCAACAAGGACGGCTCGCGCAACCTGGTGGTGCCCAACATCAAGGGCGCCGAGGACCTCACCTTCCGCGAGTTCTGGGATGCCTACGAGGACATGGTCGGCCGTGCCCGCAAGGGCGAGCTGACCATGGACGACTACGCCGGCACAACGGTCTCGCTGACCAACCCCGGCGGCATCGGCACCGTGCACTCCGTGCCCCGCCTGTCCAAGGGCCAGGCCACGATCGTGGGCGTCGGCGCGCTGGACTACCCCGCCGAGTTCCGCGGCTCCTCCCCCCGCACCTTGGCGCGCAATGCGATCTCCAAGGTCATCACCCTGACCTCGACCTATGACCACCGCGTCATCCAGGGCGCCGGCTCCGGCGAGTTCCTGAAGCTGATCGAGTCCTACCTGCTCGGCGACGAGTTCTGGGACGAGGTCTTCCACGGGCTGAAGATCCCCTACGAGCCCGTGCGCTGGGTCACCGACAACCAGGTGAACCCGGAGACCGAGGTCAACAAGGTCGCCCGGATCCAGCAGCTGATCCACGCCTACCGCGTCCGGGGCCACCTGATGGCCGCCATCAACCCGCTGGGCTACGAACAGCGCGCCCACCCGGATCTGGACATCCGCACCTACGGCCTGTCGCTGTGGGACCTGGACCGCGAGTGGCCCACCGGCGGCTTCGGCGGGGCGCGCATGCTGACCCTGCGCACCATCCTGGGCCTGCTGCGCGATGCCTACTGCCGCACGATCGGCATCGAGTACATGCACCTGGACGCACCCCAGGAGCGCGAGTTCTTCCAGGAGCGCCTGGAGAAGGGCTACACCAAGCCCTCGCGCGAGGAGCAGTTCCGCATCCTCAGCCGCCTCAACGCGGCCGAGGCCTTCGAGACCTTCCTGCAGACCAAGTACGTCGGCCAGAAGCGCTTCTCGCTGGAGGGCGGCGAGTCGCTGATCCCGCTGCTCGACGCCGTGATCTCCGATGCCGCCGATCAGAACCTCGCCGGCGTGGCCATCACCATGGCCCACCGGGGGCGCCTCAACGTGCTGACGAACATCGCCGGCAAGTCCTACGCCCAGGTCTTCCGCGAGTTCGACGGCGGCCAGGATCCCCGCGCCGAGGGCTCCGGCGACGTCAAGTACCACCTGGGCACCGAGGGCACCTTCACCTCGGATGCCGGCAACCAGACCCAGGTCTACCTGGGTGCCAACCCGTCGCACCTCGAGGCCGCCGACCCGGTGATCGAGGGCGTCGCCCGCGCCAAGACCGATGTCCTCGGGGCAGGCCCCGAGGGCGACGGCACCTTCCCGGTGCTGCCCATCCAGGTCCACGGCGATGCCGCCGTGGCCGGTCAGGGCGTGGTCTACGAGGTCATGCAGATGGCCGAGCTGCCCGCCTACGCCACGGGCGGCACGGTGCACGTCGTGGTGAACAACCAGATCGGGTTCACCACCGGTCCGGAGGCCGGTCGCACCTCGACCTACGCCACGGACGTCGCCCGCTCCGTGCAGGTGCCGACCTTCCACGTCAACGCCGATGACCCCGAGGCCGTCACCCACGTGGGCCAGATGGCCTTCGAGTACCGCGAGCGCTTCCACAAGGACGTCGTGATCGACCTGATCTGCTACCGCCGCCGCGGTCACAACGAGGGCGATGACCCCTCGATGACCCAGCCGGTGATGTACGACCTGATCGATCAGAAGCGCTCCACGCGCCGGGTCTACACCGAGAACCTCGTGGGCCGCGGCGACATCAGCCAGGACGAGGCCGATCGCGCGCTCAAGGACTACCAGGAGCGCCTGGAGCGGGTGTTCACCGAGACCCACGAGGCCCAGACCTCCGAGGCCCCGCTGGTCACCGGCGATGCCGCCGCGATCTCGAACATCGAGCGCCCCTCGGCCCAGCAGGCCGATTCCGGGATCTCCATCCCCCGCTCGACCGCCATCTCCGTGGACACCGCCCGTCGTATCGGCCAGGCCCACCTCGAGTCGCCGGAGGACTTCACGGTCCACCGCAAGCTCACCAAGCTGCTCGAGCGCCGCGCCAAGATGACCGTCGACGGCGGCATCGACTGGGGCATGGGCGAGATCATGGCCTTCGGATCCCTGCTGATGGAGGGCATCCCGGTGCGGATGTCGGGCCAGGACGTCCAGCGCGGCACGTTCACCCAGCGCCACGCGGTGCTCTTCGACAACGAGACCGGCAAGTCCTGGATCCCGATCAACGGCCTGGTCGATGATCAGGAGTCGCTGGCGATCTACAACTCGCTGCTCTCCGAGTACGGCGTCCTCGGCTTCGAGTACGGCTACTCGGTCGAGCGTCCGGACGCCCTGACCGTGTGGGAGGCGCAGTTCGGCGACTTCATCAACGGCGCCCAGACGATCGTGGACGAGTTCGTCTCCTCGGCCGAGCAGAAGTGGGGCCAGCGCTCGTCGCTGGTCATGCTGCTGCCGCACGGCTACGAGGGTCAGGGCCCGGACCACTCCTCAGCCCGCATCGAGCGCTTCCTCGCGCTGTGCGCCGAGCGCAACATGATCGTGGCGCAGCCGTCGACCCCGGCGAACCACTTCCACATGCTGCGTCGTCAGGCCCACGTCCGTCCGCGCAAGCCGCTGATCGTGGCCGCCCCCAAGCAGCTGCTGCGGCTGAAGGCCGCCAGCTCGCAGGTCGAGGACTTCACCTCGGGCACGTTCCGCCCGGTGATCGAGGACCAGGCCGGTCTGGATGCCGAGAAGGTCACCCGCGTGGTGCTCGTCTCCGGCCGCCTGTACTACGACCTCGCCGCGCACCGCGAGAAGAGCGACGATCGCAGCACGGCCATCGTGCGCGTCGAGCAGCTCTACCCGCTGCCGAGCGAGGAGATCCGCGCGGAGCTGGCCAAGTACCCGAACGCCGAGGTCGTGTGGGCGCAGGACGAGCCGGCCAACCAGGGCCCGTGGCCCTTCATGGCCGTCAACCTGGTCCCGGACCTCGACCGCCGCGTCTCGCTGATCTCGCGCCCGGCCTCGGCCTCCCCGGCCGCCGGCTCGGCCAAGCGCCACGCGCTCGAGCTCGAGACTCTCATCGAGGAGCTCTTCGAGGGCCGCTGAGCCGATCCCCGCGTCACTCAGGCGCACCTGATCACGGCGCCCGGTCCGCCTCCCGCTGCGGCGGCAGGAGGGCCGGGCGCCGTCGTCACGATGACACGTCACCCGTCGCCCCATGTCCCGCGCGGTGCCCGTGCGCGGCGCCGCAGGATGTACCGTTGCCACAGCGGCCGCACAGGCTGTGCGAGACGGGTGCCTGAGTCACCGGCGGTTCTATCGAGGCCCTCCCCCGAGGCCCGATCGGGACCGAACCATCAACCATCCGTGCTGAACATCAAGAAGAGGAACCCCGTGGAGCAACGCAGGATCAGAATGGTCGCGGTCGGCGACGAGCTGCTGGCCGGCGCCGGAGACCCCCGTGCGCTGGGCTGGTACGGCCGGGTGCTGGCCCGCACGCCCCATGACGTGGTCCCGATCTCCTCCTACGTCCTCGCCGCCCCCGGCGAGGGCAGCGAGGCGCTCAACGACCGCTGGTTCGGCGAGGCATCCCTCCGCTTCGCCGCCGGCGCAGACAACCGCCTGGTGATCGCGCCGTCCACGCGCGACGTCGATCTGTCCATCACCACGGCGCGTTCGCGCCTGCACATGGCCAATATGGTCGACACTGCGGCCCAGTCCAACGTGAAGGTGCTCGTGGTCGGGCCTCCGCCCACGCTGGATCCGGATCGCAACCGGCGCATCGCCGATCTCTCGGCGGCCTTCGCGGACGTGGTCACGCGGCGCAACCACATCTACGTCGACACCTTCAACCCGCTGCAGCACCACGAGCAGTGGCGCAAGGACCTCTCGGCCAACGACGGCCGCCCCGGCCAGGCCGGTTACGGTCTCATCGCCTGGCTCGTGCTGCACCGCGGCTGGTACTCCTGGCTGGATCTGCCCGAGCCGCAGTGATCCGCGCGCGATCGGCGCCGTCTCGTTCCCTCCGCCTGCGCGGATGTGGAACAATGGGCGGATGTCCGCGGAAGGCTGCGGGCGGCTGTGCGCCGTCCGCCCCCGCCGGATCCCCGACCACTCGACCGAGGAGGCACGCATGAGCAAGCGTGGACGCAAGCGCAAGGACCGTCGCAAGAACAACGCGAACCACGGCAAGCGCCCCAACTCCTGAGCCCGTTCCCGGGCAGGACTGGGACAGCATTGCACGAAGGCCCCGACCAGGGCGGCTCGAGTTCCTCGAGCTCCTCCGGTCGGGGCCTTCGTCATGTGCGCGGAAGCCGCAGCCCCGCGCGTCGGCTCACTGCGGGCTCGCCGGGGCCGACTGCGACGAGGCCTCCGCGCCGGTGCGGCCGCAGGCCTCGTTGATGCGGGACATGATCGAGGCTCGCAGGGTCTGCGGGGCGGTCTCCGCGCAGGAGCGTCGCACGGCAATGCGGATCTCTCGCTCGAGGTCATGCTCGTTCGTGCAGTCCGGGCAGTCGTCCAGGTGCTCGGCGATGGCTCGGACGTCATCCACGGTCAGAGCGCCGTCCAGGTACTCGTGGATCCGCTCGAGCTGAGCCTGCGAGCAGCCGCAGGGCGTGCCGTCGTTGTGAGCGTCGCGCTGGGGGTCGGTCATGGTCAGTCCTTCTGCTTCTCATCGGTGGTGCGCTGGGCGGCCCGTGCCCTGGCGGCGGACGTGGTGTCGGCGGCGGCCCGCTGCGTGGCCGAGGACTTGCGCCGACCGCCCTTGGTGGTGTCGATCCCGCGATCGGCCGCGTATTCGCTGAGCATCTCCCGCAGGAGCCGACGGCCGCGGTGCAGCCGAGACATCACGGTGCCGATCGGCGTGGCCATGATCTCGGCGATCTCCTTGTAGGCGAAGCCCTCCACATCGGAGAGGTAGACCGCCATGCGGAAGTCCTCCGGCAGCTCCTGCAGAGCGCGCTTGACGTCCGAGTCGGGCAGATGGTCGAGGGCCTCGACCTCCGCCGAGCGCAGTCCCGAGGAGGTGTGCTGCTCCGCGCGGTGCAGCTGCCAGTCCTCGACCGTCTCGGTGTCCGACTGCTTGGGCTCGCGCTGGCGCTTGCGGTACAGGTTGATGTACGTGTTCGTCAGGATCCGGTACAACCACGCCTTGAGATTCGTGCCGGGGCGGTACTGGTGGAAGGACGAGAACGCCTTGGTGTAGGCCTCCTGGACGAGGTCCTCTGCATCGGCGGCATTGCGGGCCATGCGCAGCGCCGCCGCGTAGAGCTGATCCACGTAGACCATGGCCTCGCGCTCGAAGCGCTCGGCGCGCTGCTCCGGGGTCTCGGTCTCGAGATCCACGGTCTGCTCCTCGGGCGCGCTCGCTTCCGGGTCGGTCCCCGGGTCCTGGCCGGAATCCTCCACGATGACGCCGTCCTGCGCGCTCAGCTCGGTCCGGTCCGCGGTGTCCTCTGATTCACTCATCGCCGGCAAGTCTAGGCGCGCCGGTTCCGGCTCGACCGCGCGGGTGGCTGTCAGCGCCATGTCCCTGCCTCCCCTGGCTTCTCGGTGCGGGAGGCCTGCGGCTTCCCTGAGTCTCGTTCCGGGATGTGCGGTTCCCCGGCCTCTCTACAGGGCGCAACGGTGCGCGGCGCTCGCCTATTCCGTGACCCCGGCTCTCGAGGGCACGGCCGCGAGAGCCGCGATCACAGCACAGCGGCAGGGAAGGCCCCCGCCGAACCCGCGTCCTGCTGCCGCGCCCGGGCAGCGTCCCCGACATCTCGGGCGAGCGCGCCGGTGCGACGTCCGACAGCCTGGTTAGGATGGGTGAGGAGAAGGGCCACCGGTCCGCGCACGCCGGACCGCCAGTACATCCAGGAGGACCCCTTATGAGCATCGTCCGCATCATCGCCCGCCCGCTGCTGGCCACCGGATTCGTGGTCAGCGGAGTCGACGCCTTCCGCAACTCGTCGCGCTCCGCCGAGCACCTGGCCCCCGTCCTGTCCGGGGTCGAGCGCGCCGTCCCGCAGGCCAAGCCCGCCGTGTCCAACAGCGCCGTCGTGGCCCAGGGCCTTGCCGCCGCGCAGGTCACCGCCGGGGTGGCCTACGGCCTGGGCAAGTTCCCCCGCGCCGCCGCCTCCGTGCTGGTCGTGACCACCAGCCTCAACGCCTACCTGGACTTCCAGGCCGCCGAGCACGGCACCAAGGAGCAGAAGGCCGCGCGCCGCAGCTCCGGGCTGAAGAACGTCTCGCTGATCGGCGCCACCATGCTGGCCACCGTGGACACCAACGGCCGTCCGTCGCTGGCCTGGCGCGCCAAGCACTTCGTGGACTCCGCCTCCAAGTCCTCCAGCAGCTTCGCCGCGGATGCCTCCAAGCGCCTCGAGCAGGCTCAGAAGTCCGCGGAGAAGTCCACCCGCGGTTCGCGGAAGGCGGCCAAGAAGGTAGCCGAGCAGGCGCAGAAGCGCGCCGCCGAGCGCATCAAGCAGGCGCAGAAGGCGGCCAAGAAGGCCCAGAAGAAGCACTGAGCGCCTCCTCAGAGCCACCTTCTCGTCGAACCCCGAACGGAGCACTGCGTGACCCGCGATCTCCCGACGGAGCACGAGGGCCAGGAGCCGGTCGCAGCCATGGCGCTGTGGCCGGCTCCTTTCCTCGGCTCCCGTCCCGTCCAGGCCTCTCTCACCGTCCCCGGCTCCAAGTCGCTGACCAATCGCTGGCTCCTGCTGGCCGCCGTGGCTGATGCCCCGTCGCGGCTGAGGGCCCCGCTGCGCTCCCGCGACACCGAGCTGATGGCCCAGGCCCTGCGCGAGCTCGGCGCGCAGGTCCAGGACGTCCCGGGGCACGGCGACTTCGGCGATGACTGGCTCGTCACGCCCATTCCGTTCGAGCGGCTGGGCACCGCAGCCTGCGCCGAGGCCTGCCGGGAGTCAGGCGACCCCGCCTCCGCCCCGCGGCGCATCGACTGCGGACTGGCCGGCACCGTCATGCGCTTCGTGCCGGCGCTGGCGGCACTGGTGCCCGGGCGCACGGAGTTCCACGGCGATGCCGCCGCCGAGCGCCGCCCCATGGGGCCGGTCATCGAGGCGCTGCGCGGGCTCGGTGTGGAGGTCGAGGAGCTCGGTGTGCCGGGCCGTCTGCCGTTCGCGGTCATCGGGCGCAGCGCCCTGCCCGGCGGCGTTCTGAGCATCGACGCCTCCGTGTCCTCGCAGTTCGTCTCCGCACTGCTGCTGGTGGCCGCCCGCTTCGAGCACGGCCTGCAGCTGCGCCACGTCAGTGCCGCCGGCGCGGGCGTGCCGTCCATGCCGCACGTGGAGATGACCCTGCAGTGCCTGCGGGAGGCCGGCGTGCAGGTCGAGGACTCCGAGCCCGCCGCCTGGTCGGTGGCTCCCGGGCCCGTGCAGGCCGTGGATCTGAGCATCGAGCAGGACCTGTCGAACGCCGGGCCGTTCCTGGCGGCGGCCGTCGTCTCGGGCGGCACCGTCTCGATCCCCCACTGGCCGCTGCGCACCACGCAGGGCGGGGCCCACTGGCAGGAGATCCTCCCGGCCTTCGGCGCCCAGGTCACCCTGGAGCCGGAGGCCGACGGACAGCTGGGCACCTTCACCGTCAGCTCGTCCAAGCCGCCGCACGGCGTGGACCTGGACCTCAGCCAGGCCGGCGAGCTCGCCCCTACCGCCGCTGCGATCTGCGCGGTGGCCGACTCGCCGTCGGTGCTTCGCGGGATCGCCCACCTGCGCGGGCACGAGACCGACCGCCTGGCCGCCCTGGTCGCGGAGATCCGACGGATCGGCGGGCATGCGCAGGAGACCCCCGATGGCCTGCGGATCGAGCCAGGGCAGCTGCACCCTGCCGTCATGCACTCCTACGAGGATCACCGCATGGCCACGGCTGCCGCTGTGATCGGCCTGGTCCTGGACGGCGTGCAGGTCGAGGACATCGCCACGACCGCCAAGACCCTGCCGCAGTTCCCGCAGCTGTGGCATCAGATGCTCACCGACTCCATGCCGGAGACCGGCGCCGCGCCCGATCAGACCGACTCCTCCCCCGCCGCCGAGCACTCGGACAGCCATGGCGCGCGCTGATCGCGGGGCGGCATCGTGGGACGAGCTGGACGAGTCGGACGTCCGGGTCCGGGCCAACAAGAAGGGATCGCGGCCGCGCACCAAGGACCGCCCGGCCCACGAGGACGCCGTGATCGGGCGGGTCGTGGCCGTGGATCGGGGCCGCTTCACCGTCGTGGTCCACGAGTCCTCGCACGACGAGCGCCTGGTCACCGCAGTGCGCGCCAAGCAGCTGCGGCGCACCCCCATCGTGGCCGGGGACCGAGTCGGCCTCGTCGGGGACGTCTCCGGGCGTCCTGACACCCTTGCCCGTCTGGTGCGTCTGGAGCCTCGCACCACGCTGCTGCGCCGCAGCGCCGATGACACGGATCCCGTGGAGCGAGTGGTCGTGGCCAATGCCGATCGACTCGTGATCGTGGTGGCCGCTGCCGATCCGCAGCCGCGCACCGGTTTCATCGACCGCTCCCTGGTCGCCGCCTACGACGCCGGCCTCGAGGCGCTGCTGGTCATCACCAAGACGGATCTGCAGGACCCGTCGTGGCTCATCGAGCACTACCGGGCGCTCGAGCTGACCGTGCTGACCTCCGGTGCCGCCGGTGAGGATGCGGCCGAGGCGGAGGAGGACTCGCTACCGCTGGATCAGCAGCTGGTCCACGATGTGCGAGAGCAGCTGCTGGGCAGCGTCTCCGTGGTGCTCGGGCACTCCGGAGTCGGCAAGTCCACACTGGTCAATGCGCTGACCGGGTCGCAGCGGGCCACCGGCGGCGTCAACGCCGTGACCGGGAGGGGTCGGCACACCTCGTCCTCGGCGCTGGCACTGCGGATGCCAGACGCCCCTGCCGGCACCTGGATCATCGACACCCCCGGCGTCCGCTCGTTCGGTCTGGCGCATGTGGAGGCCGATCGGATCGTCGAGGCCTTCGACGAGCTGGGCCCGGCCATCGCCGAGTGCCCCAAGGGCTGCACGCATCTGGCGGAGGCACCCGGCTGCGCCCTGGACGACTGGGTCGCGCACGGACATGCAGGTCAGGCCGGCCCTGAGCGGCTGGAGTCCCTGCGCCGCCTGCTGAGCGCCGGACATGAGCAGGAGACCGAGTCCAAGACCCTGGGGACCTGAGCCTCCGCTAGCCTGGAGCGCATGCGCCCTCACGGTTCCTACACGGATGACCTCCGCCTCGCCCATGTGCTTGCTGACACCGTCGACTCGCTCACCATGGCGCGGTTCCGCTCCCAGCAGCTGCAGGTCGAGACCAAGCCAGATCTCACCCCGGTGACCGATGCCGACCGCGACGCCGAGCAGCTCATCCGCGCCCAGCTGGCCCGAGTCCGCAATCGTGACTCCGTGCTGGGCGAGGAGTTCGGCACCACCGGCGCCGGATCCCGGCAGTGGGTCGTGGACCCGATCGACGGCACCAAGAACTTCGTGCGCGGCGTGCCCGTGTGGGCCACGCTGATCGCCCTGATCGACGACGGCGTCCCCGTCGTGGGGCTGGTCTCCGCCCCCGCCCTGCAGCGGCGCTGGTGGGCCGGTGCCGGCACCGGAGCCTGGGCAGGGCGCTCCCTGGCCAAGGCCGAGCGGCTCAGCGTCTCGTCGGTGGATCGGCTCGAGGACGCCTCGCTGTCCTACTCCTCGCTCAGCGGGTGGAAGGACCGTGGGCGCCGCGACGACTTCCTGGAGCTCACGGACCGCGTGTGGCGCACACGCGCCTACGGCGACTTCTGGTCCTACTGCCTGGTGGCCGAGGGCACCGTGGACCTGGCCGCCGAGCCGGAGCTGAACCTGTACGACATGGCCGCGCTGGTCCCGATCGTCGAGGAGGCCGGCGGACGCTTCACCGGGCTCGACGGGGCCCCCGGCCCGTTCAGCGGAAACGCCGTGGCCAGCAATGGACTGCTGCACGACCAGGTCCTGGAGCTGATCGGCGACTGATCCCCTTGCGCCCGCGGGCTGGCGCAGACGGATGAGGGGGCCGAGGCATGATGGCTCGGCCC
>NZ_JALXVH010000018.1 GCF_025149945.1 Kocuria sp. p3-SID1428
AGAACCTCACTTGAGGAAGTCCGGGAAGTCCAGCGAGTCCTTGCGACCCGAGGACTTGGGGGTGCCGCTCTCCGGGGGGAGATCGACGTCGAAGCCGGCGTCGTCCGGGACATCGTCGTTCGACGGGGTCGAGGAGGCCGCCGAGGCGCCGCCCCACGACCCCGCTGCCGAGCCGCCGAAGCCCGAGCCCTGGCCGCCGCGCTGGGCGGAGGAGCTCGAGGCCGTGGACGGAGCGCCCGCGCCGGCGCCGAAGGCGGCGCGGGTCGAGGCGGCCTGCTGCGCGGCCGGCGAGTTCGCGTTGGCGTTGGTCTCCTGCGAGAGGGAGTCGAAGCCTGCGGCGATCACGGTGACGCGGGCGCTGTCGCCCAGGGCGTCGTCGATGACCGCCCCGAAGATGATGTTGGCCTCCGGGTGGGCGACCTCCTGGACCAGGCGCGCGGCCTCGTTGATCTCGAACAGGCCGAGATCCGAGCCGCCCTGGATGGACAGCAGCACGCCGTGGGCGCCGTCGATCGAGGCCTCGAGCAGCGGCGAGGCGATCGCCAGCTCGGCGGCCTTGACGGCGCGGTCCTCGCCCTGGGCCGAGCCGATGCCCATGAGCGCGGAGCCCGCGCCCTGCATGACGGACTTGACGTCGGCGAAGTCGAGGTTGATCAGACCCGGCGTGGTGATCAGGTCGGTGATGCCCTGCACACCCGACAGCAGCACCTGGTCCGCGGACTTGAAGGCATCCAGCATGGACACGTTGCGGTCCGAGATGGACAGCAGGCGGTCGTTCGGGATCACGATGAGGGTGTCGACCTCATCGCGCATGGTCTCGATGCCGTTCTCCGCCTGGTTCGAGCGGCGACGGCCCTCGAAGGTGAACGGACGAGTGACCACGCCGATGGTCAGCGCGCCCAGCGAGCGAGCGATGCGCGCGACGACGGGGGCGCCGCCGGTGCCGGTTCCGCCGCCCTCGCCGGCGGTCACGAAGACCATGTCGGCCCCCTTCAGGACCTCCTCGATCTCCTCATGGTGATCCTCGGCCGCCTGGCGCCCGACATCCGGGTTGGCGCCGGCGCCCAGGCCGCGGGTCAGCTCGCGGCCGACATCGAGCTTGACGTCGGCATCCGACATCAGCAGCGCCTGGGCATCCGTGTTGATCGCGATGAACTCCACACCGCGGAGTCCCTCCTCGATCATGCGGTTGACGGCGTTGACGCCGCCGCCGCCGATGCCGACGACCTTGATGACGGCCAGATAGTTCTGGGGCGTGGTGTCCATGATCACCCTGTCTTGTTTCGGGGCCGCCGACCTGCATCGACGGTGGGGTCCGCGTTGATCCCCCAGCTTCAACCTTCGATTCAAGGTCGAGATATATGCCTGAGGGCTCATGCTCTGATTTCCGGGTCAGCCTAACAACCGACACGGCGTGGTCACGAGTTCGCGGCGCGTGTTGAGCGCATTGAGTCCCCGATCCGGGGACATCTGTTCAACTCTCACCTGAAAGTGCAAGGAAATACCGCGGGACGACTACTCAAGGACCGGGTGCCGGGGCGCGGAGACGTCATAGACCTCGACGGCGCCGGTGGCCTCCGAGGCATCCACGAGCTCGGCCAGGACCTCTGCCTTGAGCGCGCTGTCCGTGTCATCGCCCCAGCGCACCGTGACGTCGTCCTGCAGCTCGAGCATCACGACCCCGCCCGATTCGGCGCGCGCCGTGCGGACCTGCTCCAGCAGCGACGACGGCAGCGAGGCCAGCACGGAGCCGACCGTCTCCCAGTCCTCCGTGCCCAGCACCTCGGTCCCGCCGGCGATCACGGGGACCTGGATCTGCTCGCGGTCGGCGACCTGCTCGAGCTGCACTCCGTCGCGGTCTACGAGCTGCCAGCCATCGCCGTCAGCGATGGCGGCCACCGGGATCCGCTCCTGGACCTCGACCCGCAGGGTCCCGCTGCCGCCAGCACTGGTATCCACGGAGGCCACCGCCGGGAAGTCCGCGAGCAGGGACTGGACCTCATCGGCCGAGATCCGTGTCATGGACTTGCCCTCGAGCGGCTGCAGCGCCTCCTCGACCGCCGCCTGATCGCTCAGGGAGAGGCCCTCGATCTCCAGGGAGCGCACCGCGAACAGCGGGGAGAGGAAGACGGCCCACAGGATCAGGGCCACGACCAGCAGGGCCACTACGATGCGCACCAGGCGGCGCATCCGCGGGGAGAGCCGCCGCCCGCCATCATCGTGGCGCCCGCCGCCCTCCGAGCCCCTGGATCCGGAGCGGGACGAGCCCAGCTGCAGCGTGCGCCGCCAGTCGCTGAACTGCCCGCCGCCCGTGGGCACCGGCTCGAACTCGGACTCGCGCTGCTCATCGACAGCTGCGACCTTGCCCCGGCTGTTGACGCGCACCCGGGCAGACCCGCCGCGCCCCTCGGCGGACGAGGCCGGCTCGGATGTCGTCTCGGCGCGCGCCGAGTCCTGCTCGCGCAGGGTGCTCGCGCCCTCCGATGTGCCGTCGAAGCGCGGCTGGCGGGGCCGGGGTCCTCCTGCCATCAGGCCGAGGCCCCCGCCTGCCCGGTGTCCTCCAGCGCGCTGAGCAGGCCGGGGCCCAGAGCCGTGACGTCGCCGGCGCCGACCGTGAGCACCAGATCCCCCTGCCCGGCCTGAGCCGCGATCTGGGCGATCGCCTCCTGGGGATCGAAGGCGCTGCGCACCGACTCCCCTGCGGCATCGGCGATCAGCTCGGCGGAGACGCCCTCGAGAGGATCCTCCCGGGCAGCGTAGATCGGCAGGACCCAGGCCTGGTCCGCGAGCTCGAGCGCCTGGGCGAACTGCGCGGCGAAGGCCTGCGTGCGGGAGAACAGGTGCGGCTGGAAGACCACCAGGACGCGATGCTCCCCCGCGACCCGTCGGGCGGCGCTCAGCGCGGCGCGGACCTCGGTGGGGTGATGGGCGTAGTCGTCGATGACCCGCACGCCCCGGGCCTCGCCCTTGAGGTCGAAACGTCGATCGGAGCCGTGGAACCCGGCCAGCCCCCGCAGCGCGTCCTCGGCCGGGACCCCGGCGATCCGGGTGACCGCGAAGGCCGCCGCCGCGTTGAGCACGTTGTGCTCTCCGGGGACCTCCAGGCGCAGGCGGTGGCTCCAGCGATCGGCCCCCTCGCCCACGCTCAGCTCGGCGGTGGCCCCGATGCCCTCGGTGCGGATGTCGCTGAGACGGATCTGGGCGGAGGCGTCGGTGCCGTAGGTGACCACGCTGCCGCCGCGGCGGCGCACGGCCTCGGCGAGTCGGCGCGAGCCGGCATCGTCCTGGCAGGCCACCAGCGTGCCGCCGGAGCGCACGGTGCCGGCGAAGTCCTCGAAGGCCTGGAAGAACGCCTCCTCGGAGCCGTAGTGGTCCAGGTGGTCGGGCTCGATGTTGGTGACCACAGCGATCGTGGGCGCGTAGGAGAGGAAGGAGCCGTCGGACTCATCGGCCTCGGCCACGAACCAGCGGCCGCGGCCCAGATGGGCATTGGTGCCCAGATCGGCGACGTGCGCGCCGATGGCCCACGACGGGTCCTGCCCGCACTCCTGCAGAGCCACCGCGGCCATGGACGACGTGGTGGTCTTGCCGTGCGTGCCGGCCACGGCGACCACCTGGGAGCCGTGCATGGCCACGGCCAGCGCCTGGGAGCGGTGCAGCACGCGCAGCCCCGCCTCCCGAGCGGCCGCCAGTTCGGGGTTGGTCTCGCGGATCGCCGTGGAGATCACGACGGTCCGGGCCTCGGCGATGTTCTCGGCCGACTGCCCGATGCTGATGCGGGCACCGCGCTCGCGCAGCGCGTCGAGGCCGCGGGAGTCCTGGGCATCCGAGCCGGAGACGCTCACGCCGTGGGCGAGCAGCAGACGGGCGACGGCGGACATGCCCGCCCCGCCGATGCCGATCAGGTGGGTGCGGCCCAGGGCGGCGGGGTCGGTGTCCACGCCCATGGACTCGTTCGGGGACCCGGTTGCGGGATCAGTGCTCATGTCGTGCCTCCTGCAGGATCAGTTCAGCCATGGTCGCGTCCGCATCGCGCACGCCAGCCCCTCGAGCCGCACGGGTCATCTCGGCCAGGCCGTCGGGGGAAGTGAGCAGGGGCAGCACGTTCGCGCGGTACCACTCGGGGGTGAACTCCGAGTCCTCGACGAGCCGGGCGGCGCCTGCGGCCACGAGGGATCGGGCGTTGAGGGCCTGCTCGCCGTTGCCGATCGGCAGCGGCACGAAGATCGCCGGCAGGCCGACGGCGGCGACCTCGGAGACGGTGGCGGCTCCGGCGCGGGCGATCAGCAGATCGGCGGCGGCGTAGACGTCCTCCATGCCGTCGACGTACTCGACCTGCCGGTAGCCCTCCGCCTCGAGCGGGCGAAGGTCCGGGGTGAGCACCGGCTTGTCCCGGCCGGTGATGTGCAGCAGCTGGTAGCCGTGCTCGGCGATCCCCCGCACGATGCCCTGGATCGTGCGGTTGATGGCCACGGCTCCGGAGGATCCTCCCGTGACGATCACGGTCGTCCGGTCGGGCTCCAGGCCCAGTCGCAGACGTGCCTGACGCTGGGCGACCGAGCGGTCGAGCTGCGAGATCTCCCGGCGCATGGGCATCCCGACCGTGCGCGCGCCCTTCAGCGGGGTGTCGGGGAAGGCGGTGGCCACGACGGAGGCGAAGCGAGCTCCCACGCGGTTGGCCAGCCCCGGACGGGCATTGGCCTCGTGGATCACCACCGGCACACCACGACGACGGGCGGCCAGGTACATGGGCGTGCAGACGTAGCCGCCCACCCCCACCACCACGTCGGCCTGGCGGTCGTCGATGATCCGCCCGGCCTGGGTGATCGCCCCGCGCAGGCGCACGGGCAGCTTGAGCAGGTCGATGGAGGGACGGCGCGGCAGCGGGACGCGGTCGATGGTCTCCAGCGCCAGACCGGCGGCCGGGACCAGGCGGGTCTCCATGCCCGAGGCGGTGCCGACCGCAGTGACCTGCGCTGCGGGCTGCGCGCGCAGCACCGCCGCGGCGATCGCCAGCAGCGGCGACACGTGCCCCGCTGTGCCGCCGCCGGCCAGCACCACGCTCACGGGGCGCTGCGGCTCGGTCGGGTGGGGGTCGTGCTCGCTCATGCGGCTGCTCCTGCGGTGTACGGGACGTGCGTTCGGATCCGAGGGCTCAGGCGTCCCCTCGGCGGCGGATGACTCGTCCGCGGCGGATGTCATGGACCTCGGCGATGGGCTCGCGCTCATCATCGAGCAGGTCGTCGTAGCTGCCCTCGTCGTGGTAGGCATCGTACGCATCCTCGTCCGGCCGCGGCCGTCGGGGCGCGACGGCGCGAGAGCGCGGCGGCGGGATCGACTCGACCATGCCGACGGAGGGCCGACGGGCGAAGGACATCACCACGCCCACCGCCGACAGGCACATCAGCAGCGACGAACCGCCGTAGCTGATGAACGGCAGCGGCACGCCGATCACGGGCAGCACGGCGGTGACCATGCCGATGTTCACGAAGGCCTGCCCGATCAGCCAGGCCAGGATGCCGCCGGTGATGATGCGCTCGAAGCCCGAGGTGCAGCGCATCAGGACCCGGGCCATGGCCACCGCCATCACGGCGAACAGCGCCAGGATGCTCACGGTGCCGAGCAGCCCGAGCTCCTCGCCGATGATCGCGAAGATGAAGTCGTTGTGCGCCTCGGGGACGTAGTTGTACTTGGAGCGCGACTGCCCCAGGCCCACACC
The DNA here is from genome assembly GCF_025149945.1 of Kocuria sp. p3-SID1428. Classification (GTDB taxonomy): domain Bacteria; phylum Actinomycetota; class Actinomycetes; order Actinomycetales; family Micrococcaceae; genus Kocuria. The sequence continues at coordinate 5,720 of NZ_JALXVH010000018.1, forward strand.
CCACCAGCCGCCGGTGGCCAGCGCGGAGAGTCCGTGCATGGCCTGGTAGCAGCCCGCCGAGGGGTCGCAGTCCCCGGTCAGCCAGGAGCTCACGCGCTCGAGGCGGTGCGGTGCGGAGATCACGAAGGCCAGTGACACGGCGGCGCCTGCGGCGAAGGCCGTGAGGATCCAGCGGATCGGCACACCGGCGAAGAACACCGCGGCCAGATAGATCAGCAGGAAGATGCCCGCCGTGCCCATGTCGCGGCCGTACATCACGAACGCCACCGGCACGACGACGGCCACGGCCGAGGGCCACAGTGCGTCCTTGAGCGTGCGGATGCGCCCGGCCACGCGACCGAGCCACACGCCGAGGGCCAGGATGCAGGTCAGCTTGGCGATCTCGGAGGGCTGCAGCGTCAAGCCGCCGATCGACAGCCAGTTCCGGTTGCCGCCGACCTCGATGCCGAACGGCACCACGAGCGCCAGGATGACCACGGAGATCCAGAACAGCAGGATCGCCAGGCGGCGCATGAGTCGGGCCGGCATGCGCGAGAGCACGAACATGGAGATCAGCCCCAGCCCGCCGAAGACCAGCTGACGCACGAACAATCCGTAGGCCGACTGCTCGGCCGAGATCGACTCGACGGCCGAAGCGGAGAGCACCATCATGGCGCCGATCGCGAAGAGCAGGACCGCGCTGATGGCCAGCGCGTAGTAGGACTGCAGCAGCGGGCCGGTGCGGATGCTGTCCTCGACTCGGCGCAACGGGCCGGGATGCCGGTCGATCCGGTCCCGCAGCCGGGTGGCGAGCCCCCCGGTCCTCGGGCTCACGAGAGGCGCTCCACCAGATCGGCCACGCTGCGCGCGAAGGCCTCGCCGCGGTGGCCGTAGTCCCGGAACTGGTCCATGGAGGCGGCCGCCGGGGCCATCAGCACGGTGTCGCCGTCCACGGCCACGCGGTGAGCGGCCTCGACGGCGGCGCGCATGACCGCCTCGCCGTCGCTGAGATCCTCCAGGCCCTCCGCGGCGCGCAGGATCGGCACCTCCGGGGCGGAGGCGGCAAGGGCCGCCTCGAGCCGCTCGTTGTCGGTGCCGATCAGCACGACGGCCCGCAGGCGTCCGGCGTGGGCGGCGACCAGCTCGGAGCTGTCCGTTCCCTTGGCCAGCCCGCCGGCGATCCACACCACCGGGTCGAAGGCCGACAGCGAGGCAGCGGCGGCGTGCGGGTTGGTGGCCTTGGAGTCATCGACCCACACCACGCCGAAGGTCTTGGCCACGGGCTGGATGCGGTGCCCGCCCGGTTCCCAGGCGGCCAGGCCGCGGGCGGTGTCCTCGCCGGAGACCCCGGCGGCACGGGCCAATGCGGCTGCGGCCAGCGCGTTGGTCACCCCGTGCGGGGTCGGCACGGGCTTGATCGACTCGACCAGCCCGACCTCCAGTGCCTGGTTGCGGCGGTCTGCCAGGAACGCGCGGTCCACGAGCAGCTCCTCGACCACGCCGAGCATGGAGATCTCCGGGTTGCCCGCCGTGAAGCCGATGGCCCGGCAGCCCTCCACGACGTCCGCCTCCTCGACCATCTCGCGGGTGCGAGGGTCGGCGACGCTGTAGACGGCGGCGACCTGGCAGTTCTCGTAGATCCGCGACTTGTCGGCCACGTAGTTCTCGAATCCCCCGTGCCAGTCCACGTGGTCCTCGGCCACGTTGAGGCACACCGCGGCCAGCGGGGAGACCGAGTGCGCCCAGTGCAGCTGGAAGCTCGACAGCTCGACGGCCAGGACGTCGTAGTCGACGGGGTCGCGCAGGGCATCGAGGATCGGGGTGCCCACGTTGCCCACGGCCAGCGCCTTGAGCCCGCCGGCCTGGAGCATGGCCTCGGCCATCTGCACGGTGGTGGTCTTGCCGTTGGTGCCGGTGATGCACACCCACTGGGCGGTGGGCCGCCCCGCCCGCTCGCGGAGGCGCCAGGCCAGCTCGACGTCGCCCCAGATCTGGATGCCGCGCGAGACGGCCTCGGCCAGGACGGTGTCGTCGGGACGGAAGCCCGGGGAGGTCACCACGAGCTGCGGGTCCTGGCCGTCGACCTGCGGCAGTCCTGCCACGGCCTCCGCGCCCAGCAGGACCTCGGCGGCGCCCACGATCCCCAGGGTCTCGGCCTTCTGCCGGTTGGCCTCGGAGTCCCGGCCGTCGATGACGACCACGCGGGCGCCGAGCTCGATCAGCGTGTCCGCGGCGGCGAAGCCCGACACGCCGATGCCCAGCACCACGACGCGAAGGTCCGCCCAGTCGGCGTCCCAGCTGGTCAGCGACGCCAGCCGGGGGTCGTCCAGGACGGGATTCTCGTTGCTGGCATGGATCACAGGAACGCGCCTCCGTTGGAGATGAGCCACTCGCCGTAGAACACCGCGAGCGCGACGGCAGTGAAGAGCCCGGCGATGATCCAGAAGCGCACGACGATCGTGACCTCCTGCCATCCCTTGAGCTCGAAGTGGTGCTGCAGGGGCGCCATCTTGAAGATGCGCTTGCCGCCGGAGAGCTTGAACCAGCCGACCTGCAGGATCACCGAGACGGTGATGAGCACGAACAGCCCCGCGATCAGCACGAGCAGCAGCTCCGTGCGAGTCAGGATCGCGAACGCCGCGAGAGCGCCGCCCAGGCCCAGGGAGCCGGTGTCGCCCATGAAGATCTTGGCCGGCGACGTGTTCCACCACAGGAAGCCGATCAGCGCTCCCACCAGGGCGGCGGCCAGGACGGTGAGGTCCGAGGGATCGCGCACGGTGTAGCACAGCCCGGGTCCGCCGTCTGCGCACAGGTGGTCCGTCTGCCACAGGCTGATCATGAGGTAGCCGGAGAAGACGAGGATCGATGCGCCCGTGGCCAGGCCGTCGAGCCCGTCGGTGAGGTTGACGGCGTTGGTGGTCGCTGTCGCGATGAGGTTGACCCACACGATGTAGAGGATCAGGCCCAGGATCACGAGCACGACGGTGCGCTCGGAGCTCAGGGCCTCGACGAGCCCGCCGCCCAGCTGGCCGAGGCCCAGGTCCAGACCGGTGTCGCGGGTCAGCGAGACCTCGGTCGAGCCGGGGGTGCGGCCCTGCTGGTCGGGCAGCATCAGCGTGAGCACCGCGAAGATCGTGCCGATCGTGCCCTGAAGCGCGATCTTGCCGCCGGGGCTCAGGCCCAGGTTCTGCTTCTTGGTGATCTTCTTGGCATCGTCGATCCCTCCGACAAAGCCCATGCCGAGCATGAGGAAGGCGGCCAGCAGCCCGGAGGCGGTGGGCCCGATCCACTGTCCCGTGAACAGCCCGACGACGGTTTGCGAGATCAGGTAGGCGAGCACGGCCGAGCCCAGGATCGCCACGCCGCCCATGGTGGGCGTGCCGCGCTTGGTCTGGTGGCTCGAGGGCCCGTCCTCGCGGATGAACTGGCCGTAGCCGCGGCTGGCCAGGAAGCGGATGAACAGCGGGGTGCCCAGGATCGACAGGATCAGACCCAGTGCTGCGGCGACGATGATCTGGATCATGCTCGGCCTCCCTCGCCGGCGCCGGCGACCCGGTCGCCGAGCGTCTTGAGCCCCGCGGAGTTCGAGGACTTGAACAGGACGATGTCTCCGGGTCGGAGGTTCTCTGCCAGGAAGGCCTCGGCCTCCTGGAGGTCCTCGACCCAGGCCGCCTCCTCGCCCCACGAGCCCTCGAGCTGAGCGGTGATGTAGGTGGGCCGCGCCAGCGGCCCCACGGCCAGCAGCCGGGAGATGTTGTAGCGCACCACGAGCGAGCCCAGTCGGTTGTGCTCCTCGACCGAGCTGTCGCCGAGCTCGTACATCTCCCCGAGCACGGCCCAGGTGCGGCGGTGCTGCGGCGAGTCCTGCGGCCCGCCCATGCGCGCCAGGGTCTGCAGCGCCCCTGCCATGGACTGCGGGTTGGCGTTGTAGGCGTCGTTGAGCACCGTCACGCCGTCGGGGCGCTCGGTGCGCTCCATGCGCCAGCGGCTGCCCGGGCCCAGGCCCTGCAGCACGACGGCGATCGTGGCGGCGGGGACGCCTGCCATCGAGGCGGCGGAGGCCGCGGCCAGGATATTGGAGACGTGGTGCTCGCCGATCAGCCCGGAGACCACGTGGTGCACGGAGCCGTCGGCGAAGTGCAGGTCCAGGGACGGGTGCCCGTCGTCGTCGGTCGAGATCCCGTCTGCCCACACGCGAGCCGCCGGGACCTCCGGGAGGATGCTCTGCTGCCCGGTGCCGAAGAACACGATCGGCGCCTGGGTGCGCGTGTGCATGGCGCGCACGCGGTCGTCGTCGTCGTTGAGGATCGCCACGCCGTCCGCGGACAGCGACTCGACCATCTCGCCCTTGGCGATTGCGATGTTCTCCACGCCGCCGAACTCGCCGGCGTGCGCGGAGCCCACGCACAGCACGGTTCCCACGTCCGGGGAGACCATCCGGCACAGATAGGAGATATTGCCGATGTGGGTGGCGCCCATCTCCACGACGAGGTACTCGGTGGACGCATCCGTGCGGAACACGGTCAGCGGCACGCCGACCTCGCCGTTGTAGGAGCCCTGCGGGGCCACGGTGGGACCCATCTCGGAGAGGATCGAGCGCAGCAGGTCCTTGGTGGTCGTCTTGCCGACCGAGCCGGTGACCGCGACCACCTTGAGGCCGTTGTCCTTGCGCAGCATGCGCACCACCGCGGAGGCCAGGACGCCCATGGCCTCCACGACATCCGGCACGCGCACCGACGGGAAGACGGTGCCGTCCTCGGCGGCGACCTCGCGCTCCACGAGCGCCAGCGGGGAGCCGGCTGCGAAGGCGGCGGCCACGAAGCGGTGGCCGTCGGTGACCTCCCCGGGCTTGGCGACGAACAGGGTCGCCTCCCCCGCCTCGCGGGAGTCGGTCGTCACGTGCTCGACGACGGGGCCGTCCTGCTGCGGCTCCAGCCCCAGCAGCTCGCCTCCGACGATCTCGGCGATGCGCCTGGCATTGAGAGGGATCACGAGCGCCCCCACCGTCCTTCCTGCGTGTCGTGGAGCGCGTCGCGCAGCTCCTGCCGATCATCCAGGGGATGGTCGACGCCTGCTATCTCCTGAGTCGTCTCATGTCCTCGCCCGGCGACCAGGATCGAGTCGCGCGGCCCGGCCACGGCGACCGCCGTGCGGATGGCCGTGGCGCGCGGGAAGATCTCCTCGATCTCGGTGGCGCGAGCGGCGCCCTCCTCGCGGGCCTGCAGGGCTCCGGCGATGACCTCGGCGCGGATCCCTGCGGGGTCCTCGTCGTGGGGGTCGTCATCGGTCACGATCACCACGTCCGCGCCCTGGGCTGCGATCCGGCCCATGAACGGGCGCTTGGTGGTGTCACGCTGCCCCGTGGCGCCGAAGACCACGATCACGCGGCCGTCCCCCTCGGGCGGATCGACCGCCTCCAGTGCACGGGTCAGCGCGTCCGGGTTGTGCGCGAAGTCCACGACGGCGGTCGGCTCGCTGCTGATCAGCTGCATGCGCCCGGGCACGTCCGTGGTCAGGGGGTCGTGGTCATCCAGCGCGGTCTGCAGGGCCTGCAGCGGCACGCCGGAGGCCAGCACCATGACGACGGCCAGGGCGGCGTTGGCGACGTTGAACTCGCCGGGAAGCCCGGTCGACACGCGCAGCCGGCGGCCGTCGCGGTGCACCAGCTCGAAGCGGTGGCCCACCCCGCGGCGGGACAGCTCGCTGAGCGTCCAGTCGGCGCCGTGGCGGTGCGGGCCGCGGTCGCGATCCTCGACGATCCCGCCGCGCAGTGCGATGACCTCCACGGCCTCGGCGCCGAGCTCCTCTCGGGCCCGGCGGGCCATGCGCAGGCCCCACTGGTCCTGGTCATCGGCCACCACGATCACGGCGCGGTCCGTGCGAGGGGCGGTGAACAGCTGGGCCTTGACCTCGAAGTAGGCCTCCATGGACCCGTGCAGGTCCAGGTGGTCCTGGGTCAGGTTGGTGAACCCGGTGACGTCGTAGTGCACGCCGTCCACGCGATGGAACTCGAGAGCATGGGAGGAGACCTCCATGGAGGCCCCGGTCATGCCGGCCTCGCGCATGACGGCCAGCAGGGCATGCACCGACGGCGCCTCCGGCGTGGTCAGCAGCGACGGGATGCGCTGATCGCCGGCGAGGATCTCGATTGTGCCGATCAGCCCGGTCGTGCGGCCCAGGGCCTTCTGGATCGAGTTGAGGAAGTACGTGGTGGTGGTCTTGCCGTTCGTGCCGGTCACGCCGAACAGCGGCATGCGTGCGCGCGCGTCCTGTGTGCCGCCGTAGAGCGCGGCGCTGATCTCGCCCATGTGCTCGCGCGGCACCGCCGCCACGATCACCGGGACGCCGAGCGGGCCCAGAGCGCGGATCTGCTCGAGCCCGGCCTCATCGGTGAGCACGGCAGCGGCCCCGGAGCCGATCGCGGCGGCGGCGAATCCCGCGCCGTGGAACCGGGCACCGGGAAGGGCCGCGTAGAGATCTCCGGGCTGCACCGAGCGGGAGTCGATGCTGATGCCTCGGACAGGGAACGGCTCCTGCGCACTGTCGTGCGCCTCGGGTGTCTCCAGGCGCGCGCCGATCCGCTGGGCCAGCTCGGCGGCCGGCAGCGAAGCAGCGCCGCGGGGCCGCAGACGGGCCGCGTCCAGACCCGGCTCGGGCAGGTTCTGCATGTCGTCCTTCCTCGGATCGGCCGGTGGGAGCCGGCCGTTCCCTCGATGCGGGCCCCGTTCGGAGCCCATCGGTCGCGGACAGCGCTTCCCCCTGCCCGCCGAGGACGCCCGACCTCGAGGACGGCGGGGAAGAGCCGTATTCCGGACGTGGCGAGTCTAGTCCGGCAACTGATGCCGCACGCTGAGATCGCCCGCGCGGCGTCCACTCAGGCGATGCCGGTCGGCGTATCCGCCAGCTCCTCGTTGCGATCGGCGTCCTCGCCGAAGAACTTGGGCAGACCGACCGCACCGCCGGTCGAGGGCGGGACGCCGTAGTGGCGCAGCACCTGGCCCATGATCTCGGCGAAGACTGATGAGGCGCCGATCGCGGACACCGCCCCCTCCGGCTTGTGGATGGTGGTCGCCACGACATACTGCGGATCCTCCATGGGGCCGATGCCGGCGAAGGATGTGGTGTAGCCGTCGTAGCCGCCCTCGGCGCTGGCGGCCTCGGCCGTGCCCGACTTGCCGCCCACCCGGTAGCCGTCGGTGGCGGCATCCGGGGCGCCGCCGACGGTGATCACGGACTCCATCATCTCGCGCAGCTGCTGAGCGGTCTCGGCGGAGAAGATCTGGCGCCCCTCCGGGGGCTCCAGCTCGGTGCGGGTGCCGTCGGGGTCGATGATCGCCTGCAGGAGCCGAGGCTCGATCTGCAGGCCGTCGTTGCCGACCGCCTGGAAGATGGTGGAGGTGCGCAGCGGCGACTGGGAGACGCCCTGGCCGAAGAGCACCGTGTACTGCTGCCGGACATCCCAGTCCTCCCAGTCTGCGAGCAGCCCCGGGGACTCGCCGGGCAGCTCGATGCCCGTCAGCTCCCCCACCCCGAACTTCTTCATCCAGTCATAGCGGCCCTGCCGGTCCAGGCGCGAGCCCACCAGCACGGTGCCGGTGTTCATGGAGTCGGCGATGATCCCGGCGAAGGTGCGATCCTCCTCGCGGTGTTCGAAGGCATCCGTGATCGTCTGCCCGTCGATCTCCAGCTCCGGGGGCACGGTGATCTCGGAGTCCTTCTCGGCATGGCCGGTGTCGATCGCCGCCGCCGCCGTGAGGATCTTCTGGGTGGAGCCCGGCTCCACGGCCGAGGCGACGCTGCGCGGCTGGAAGTCGCCCTCATCCTCGGTGCGCCCCGTGTCGTTGGGGTCGACCATCGACGAGTCCGCCAGCGCCAGGACCGCCCCGTCCGAGATCCGCAGCACGATCGCCGTGCCCCACTGCGCGCTGAGCTCCTCCACGCGGCGGGCGATCGCCTGCTGGGCATAGAACTGGACATCGCGGTCCAGGGACAGCTCGATCGACGAGCCGTCCTGCGCGGTCGTCTCGTCCTGCGGAGCGACCGGGATGCGGACACCGTCGGCGCCGATCTCGAAGCTTCGCTCGCCGTCGATGCCCCGCAGGTGCTCGTCCTGAGTCAGCTCGAGGCCGCCCAGGGCCTCGCCCTCGGCCCCGACGAACCCCACGACGGAGCCGGCCAGCGAGCCGTTGGGGTAGCTGCGCTGGGCCACCGGCTCGGCGGTCACGTATCCCACGCGCAGGTCCGTGATGCGGTTCCACTGCTCGGGAGTCGCGTCGCGGAACAGGTACTCGAAGTTCTTGCGCTGCTCGACCGGCACCTCCGTGTCCCCCTGCAGCGTCTCCTTGACCTCCTGATCCGACATCCCGAGGATGTCCGCCAGGCGCCGGATCGCCTCCAGGACGGTGAGCTCCTCGGTCGTGCCGTCCGGGTTCTGCATCACCACGTCCTGCACGATCGTCTGATCGACCGCGATGTCGTAGCGCTGGATGCTGCGCGCCAGCACCGCCCCGTTGCGGTCCAGGATCTCGCCGCGCTGTGCGGGGATGACCTCGACGCGCAGGCGGCTGGCCTCGGCTCGAGCTGCCTGCCCGCGCAGATCCAGCCCCTGGACGTACACGAGCCGCAGCGCGAGCACCACCAGGGCCAGCAGGCCGATCAGCAGGCCCACGAACTCGCGGCGGCCCATGCCGCCGGCGCTGCCGCTGTCATCGCGCGTGCTTCCGCTCACTGGCCTGCTCCTTCCTGCGCGGTGTCGTCCTGGACTGCCTCCTGTGCCGGTCCGCTCAGCGGCGTGTGGCCCTCGGGAGCCTCCGGATTCCCGTCCCCGCTGCTCGTCTGCTCCTGTGCGGCAGAGCTGTCACCGCGCTGCTGCGGTGCGGGGATCGTGCCGCCGTGGAGCTCGACGTCGTCCTCGGCCTCGCGGGCGCTGTCGAGCTGGTCCTCGGCCTCGGACTCCGAGGAGGGCAGAGCATCGCGACGCGCGCGCTCCTCCTTCTGGGCCTGCTCGGCCGCTGAGGATCCGGACTGGATCGGCGCCGGGATGGCGATGTCGAGCTCGTCGTCGGCCTCGGGGGCGGGAACGGCCTGGCCGGTCACCTCTCCTGTGCTCAGATCGACCACTCCCTGCTCGGTGGGAGCGGGCACCAAGCCCTCCTCCCGGGCGCTGCGGGCCAGGTTCTGCGGTGCCTGGTGGAACTCGAGATCCTGGGTCAGCGACTCGTTCTGCTGATCCAGGGCCTCCTCCTGATTGCGCAGCTCGACCATGCGGTACTGCCCGTCGGTGATCCGCACCGTCATCAGCAGGATCACCGCGAAGGTCCCCAGCACCACCAGCAGGGCCGCCGAGACCGGGATCAGTCGCGACCACATGGCGCGTCGGGCGGCGCGCTGGTGCTCGGGGAGCCGGGCACGACGGCGCGGCAGGCGCAGCCGTGGGCGCCCTGGCGTCCTGCCCGCTGCTGTGCTCATGAGTGCTTTCCGTGCCTGGTGTCCGGTCTGATCCGCTCCGCGGCGCGCAGCCGCGCCGAGGCCGCCCTCGGGTTCGCCTCGATCTCCTCGGCGGTCGGCGTGTGGGTGCCGCGGGTGATCATGCGGAAGGTCGGCTTGTGCTCCTCGAGCTCGACCGGCAGGCCCTTGGGCGCCGAGGAGCGTGAGCGGGCGGCCAGCTCCTGCTTGACCATCTTGTCCTCGAGCGAGTGGTAGCTCATGGCAGCGACGCGCCCTCCGAGCCTGAGAGCATCCAGGGCATTCGGCACAGCGCGGCTGAGCACCTCCAGCTCCTGATTGACCTCGATGCGCAGCGCCTGGAACGTCTGCTTGGCCGGGTGGCCCTTCTTGTGCAGGGCCGCGGCGGGCTTGGCCGCCCGGACGATCTCCACGAGCTCGCCGGTGGTCGACAGCCGCCGGTGCTCGCGCGCCTGGACGATCCCCCGTGCGATGCGCTGGGCGAAGCGCTCCTCGCCCCAGTCGCGCAGGATGCGGCGCAGGTCCTGCTCCGAGTACTCCCTGACGATCTCTCGTGCCGTGAGATCGGCCGTGGAATCCATCCGCATGTCCAGCGGCGCATCGTAGGAGTAGGCGAACCCGCGCTCGCGCTCGTCGAGCTGCATCGAGGAGACGCCGAGGTCGAAGAGGATGCCGTCGGCAGCCTCGAATCCGGCCTGCGCGAGGGCATGGTCGATCTCGTCGTAGGTGGTGTGGACCGGGAAGAAGCGCTCGGACCAGGACTGCAGGCGGCGCCCGGCCAGGCGCAGGGCCTCCGAGTCGCGGTCGATGCCCACCAGTCGCACCTCCGGGAAGCGGCGCAGGATGGCCTCGCTGTGCCCGCCCATGCCGAGCGTGGCGTCGATGACCACGGGCGCAGGACCCTCCAATGCGGGGGCGAGCAGGTCCAGGCAGGCCTCGAGAAGGACGGGGACGTGCCGGTCGCCGGCGGGGCGCTCGAGATCGTCCATGGCTCGTCCTCCTGATGCTCGGCGAGGCGCGAGGGACGCGCCGCGACCGGGTGCTCATGCTGGCATCCCGACGACCGCCCACCCTATCGGGCACGGGCGACTGCGAGGCCTCGGCGGGGCCGGTGAGCGCGATGATCCGCGCCACCACCGCACGCCCGGTCCGAGGCCGTCCCGGCGCAGGTGCGCAACGACGACGAGCACCGCATCCGGTGCTCCAGAGCGAGAACCCCAACCGCTGACCATCCCTCGAATCCGGCCTGGCTCAGGGGAAGGTGAGTCAGGACGGGAATGGCAGTGCGGGTGGAGATCCCATCCGGGAGATCCCGATGCAGTGCTCGTGGCGCCGCGTCTGCGGTCCGCCTCTCGGCGGTCCAGGTCGTTCAGAAGAGTCCGGGGATGACTTCCTCCTCGGTGTCCGAGAAGGCCGCCTCCTGCTCCTCCAGGTACTGCTGCCATGCCGCGGCGTCCCAGATCTCGGCCCGGGAGCCCGCGCCGACGACGGCGAGCTCGCGATCCAGACCTGCGTACTGGCGCAGCGGTGCAGGGACGGTCACCCGACCCTGCTTGTCCGGCACCTCGTCCGAGGCGCCCGAGAGGAACACGCGGATGTAGTCACGGGCCTGCTTGGAGGACAGCGGGGCCGCCCTCATCTGCTCGTGCACCCTCTCGAACTCAGCAGCGCTGAAGACGTAGAGGCACCGCTCCTGGCCCCTGGTGAGGACCAGTCCGTCCGCCAGCTCCTCTCGGAACTTGGCCGGAAGGATCAGCCGCCCCTTCTCGTCCAGGCGTGGGGAGTGCGTTCCGAGGAACATGCCCACCGCCGTTCGGATCCGGATGACGTCTGATTCGCTCTCGTGTACACCACTTTACTCCACCTTCCTCCACCGTCAATCGAGAATGCCCGCCGCAGGCGGGTTCTGGGGCCATTGCGCGTCGATCCAGCTCTCGAAGGCGAGGGCGTCTCTCCTTGTCACAGCTGGGTGGAGGCGCCCTGGGAGGCGAAGTGGGGCGCTGGGGAGGGATTCGCGCGACCCTCCCCCACCGCAGCGAGCAACCGACCCGTCCCCCGGTCGGCCGACGACCTCTCGCCGCACCGAGATTCCAGCGATCAAGCGGATCCGGGCCGCGCGGGATCCGACCGGGACGCGGCCGACGGCATCGGTGGAGGGAAGTGGGGTGGGGCTGGGGAGGGAAGTGGGGCAGTGCTGGGGCAGGAGGAGGCGCGCGGGCAGACGGCTGCGGCATGACGAAGGCCCCCGTCCTCACGGACGGGGGCCTTCGAGTGGTCTGTGCGCGGCTCAGCTGCCGGAGCGGCGCTCGTCCCAGCGATCCTCGAGGTTGCGCATGAAGCCGGACTGCGGCTTCTTGGCCGCAGTCGCCTTGGCTTTGGTGCCGCCCTGCGAGGAGTCCGATGACTCGGAGCCCTGGGTGGTCGTGGCGCGCGTGGAGGCCCAGTAGACCCCGAAGGACATGATCAGGAACCCGAGGACGCCCACCAGGATGGAGTTCAGGGCCACGCCACCGACCACGACGCCCAGTCCGACGACGCCGATGACGGCTCCGAGCACGAGGGCGCGCGTGGAGAAGGTGGGCTTCACGGGTCGCGAGTCCATCTGGCTCACGAACTGCGGGTCATCCGCGTTGAGCTGCTGCTCCAGCTGAGCCAGCAGCTGCTGCTCGCGCTCCGAAAGGGCCACGACGTCCCTCCTGGGGGGTCTGCTTCTGAGGATCAGGGACACGGCCTGGTCCCTGCGATGAGGCGAGTCTACCCGCAAGGCCTCCCGCACGGCACGTGCATGTCACATGCCGCTCATCCACGGCCCCGCGGCCGCGGCTTCCGGGCGCTGTCGGCAGCGGGATCGTCGCGGTGGCCGGCGCGCAGCTCGCGCCGTCCGACCGTGCTGCGCGGCGGGCGCAGCATGGAGGCAGGTCCCAGGACGGCGCCGCCGAAGCGCTCGCGCGCCCTGTCCATGGCCGACTCGGCGGCGGCCCATTCCTCCTCCCGTCCGTCGAGGCTGAGCTGCATGGCGGAATCGGCGTCCTCGAGGGACTCGGCCCGCACGCCGATCAGGCGCACCGCGCTGGGCAGCGGCAGCTCGGCCGACAGCAGCTCCTCGGCGTAGGTGTAGAGGTCGTGGCCGGAGGTGAAGGGGTGGGTCACCGTCCGCGAGCGCGAGATGGTGGTGAAATCCTCCCACCGCAGCTTCAGCCCCACCCGGCGGGCTCGCAGTCCCTGGCGGCGCAGACGCGCTGCCGTGCGGTGGCACAGCCCGAGCAGCTCGCGGCGCAGGGTCTCGATGTCACGGACGTCGGTTTCGAAGGTCTGCTCCGCCCCCAGGCTCTTCTCCTCGCGCTGCGGGGTGACCGGACGGGGGTCCACACCGTGGGCCAGTGCGTGCAGGTGCGCGCCGCTGGCCGGACCGACCACGCGGGCGAGCTGCTGCGGGGTGCGCTGGGCGATCTCGCCCACCGTGCGCAGCCCGGCGCGCCGCAGCGCCTCCTCGGTCCGCTCGCCCACGCCCCACAGAGCCCCGACGGGCAGCTCGGCCATGAACGCCACGGTGTCCTGGGCGCGCACAAGCAGCAGCCCGTCCGGCTTGGAGCGGGTGGAGGCGATCTTGGCGACGGTCTTGGAGGCGCCGATGCCCACCGAGGCGGTCAGCCCCGTCTCCCGCTGGATCCGGGACCGCAGCTGGCGAGCGATCTGCACCGGCGAGCCCAGCCGGCGGATGGCCCCGGAGACGTCCAGGAAGGCCTCGTCCACGCTGATCTGCTCCACCAGGTGCGTGAGATCGTGGAACATGGCCATGACCTGCTCCGAGTAGGCCGGGTAGTCCGCGTAGGACGGATCCAGCAGGATGCCTTGCGGGCACATGGCCCGCGCGCGGGAGACCGGCATGCCGGAGCGCACGCCGAAGGCCCGGGCCTCATACGAGGCGGACAGGACCACCGAGCGCCCGGAGTCCCGGGCGACGATCACCGGCTTGCCCACCAGGTCCGGGCGCTCCAGCAGGCCGACGGCCACGAAGAACATGTCGAGATCGACGTGCATGATGGCAGCGCTGCGCCACTGCTCGAGCTGCTGAGCGCTCATGCGCCCCCTCCCCTGCTGGAATCTCCCGGTGGCTGGGGTCCCGGCCGCCTGGCACGGCAACCCGCGGGCTACCCTGGCCGCAGGCGCTGTCCGACCGGCGGCGCCGCGAGCACCCCCACCGTCAGGAGCCTTTTGACCACCTCCAGCTTCGCACCCGACTCCGACAGCCCGAGCCCCGATCTCGCGCGCGCCGCGGCCGCCGAATCCGAGGCCTTCCGCCGCGACGTCGACGCCGTGCTGCAGGGCTGGTTCCATGACCAGCGCACGGTGGCCGAGGGCATCTCGGAGGCTGCCGGGCCCGTGGTCGAGGCCATCGCCGGGCTGTCCACGGGCGGCAAGCGCACTCGCGCCCAGCTGCTCTACTGGAGCTGGCGCGCCGCCGGCGGTGCCGCGGACTCCCGCATCCCGCGCCTGGCCGGAGCCGGGATCGAGCTCTTCCAGACGGCCGCCTTGATCCACGACGACATCATCGACCGCTCGGCGACCCGTCGCGGCATGGCCTCGATCCACGTGCAGTTCGCCGATCGCCACCGCGACGCCGGATGGAGCCAGGACAGCGCGCACTTCGGCACCTCCGCTGCCGTGCTGGCAGGAGATCTGGCGCTGACCTGGTCGGAGCAGCTCTTCGGCGAGGCCGTCGAGCTGGCCGGTCACCCCGAGGGCGCGGCAGCCGACTTCACCCGCATGCGCACCGAGGTCATGCTCGGGCAGTACCTGGACATCCACGCCGAGGTCGCGGCCGGGACCCTGCCGCCGCACAAGGCCATCGAGCGGGCCTTCGAGGTGCTGCGCTACAAGTCGGCCAAGTACTCGGCCGAGCACCCGGCGGCCCTGGGGGCGCTGCTGGCCGGGGCGCCGTCGTCGTTCGTGGAGGCCTGCCGGGAGTTCGCGCTGCCGCTGGGCGAGGCCTTCCAGATCCGCGACGACGTCCTGGGCGTGTTCGGCGACCCGCGGACCACGGGCAAGCCGGCCGGCGACGACCTGCGCGAGGGCAAGCGCACCGTGCTGATCGGCCAGCACCTCCGCGACGCCCAGCCGCAGGACGCTCGTCTGGTGGCCGAGGCCCTGGGGGATCAGTCGCTCGACGACGCGCGGATCGAGCAGCTGCGCGGGGCCCTGCGCCGCAGCGGCGCCCTGCAGCGCACCGAGGAGATGGTGGATGAGCTGTCGCAGCGCACGGATCAGGCGCTGGCGCAGCTGCCGGTCGAGGACCTTCCGCGGGCGGGCCTGCACCTCATGGCCGAGGCCCTGATCCGCCGCGCTCGCTGAGCCGACGCTGAGCAGAGGCGTTCGTAGGAGCTGCGAGTCACCAGTCCAGGGTCTGTGCCCGACGACGGATCTCCGCCTTGCGCCCGGCCCGCAGGAAGTCGATGGGCCGACCGGGCAGGGACTCGTCCTGGGTGAACAGCCAGGTGACCGCCTCCAGGTCGGTGTAGCGGTTGTCCCGCAGCACGGTCATGGTTCCCCGCAGGGCGTCGAGCGGCTGGCCGTCCATGAGGAACTCGGCCGGGATGCGGCGCACGCCGTCGCGGGGGTCGCGGAAGGCCACGAGGGTGCCGTCCTCGGCCATGGAGTGCACGCGGGTCACGATCACCCCGGTGGACTCGGCCACGTCCGGGAACGTGGTCCACTCACCGACCAGGGCGTCGAGGGCCTCGAACTGCTCGAGGGTGGGCTGCGCGGGGTTCGTCTCAGACTTCTTCACGGATCCAGGGTGCCACGAACCGCCGTGCCGCGCCGCCATCGGAGCCCCTGGGCGCGCACCGGGTACCCTGCAGGCAGCAGCGCTTCGGCACTTCCCCTGATCAGCGCATCTTCCAGCCCGAGGTCATCCCCAGCATGCAGCACACTCCTCAGGATCCCCGCCCCCAGGACTCGGATCCGGCCCGCGGAGGCTCCCGCGCCCGACGCTCCGCGGCAGCCCTTGCCGCGCTGGCCGTCTTCGGCACCACCGGGACGTCCGCGGCCCACGCGGTGGACCAGCCGAAGGGCTCGGCACCGGATGAGCGCCCCGACGCCGTCGACGGACCCGCCCGCACCGTCCAGCCCGGCGACAGCCTCTGGTCGGTGGCCACGGCCAACGGCCTGTCAGTCGAAGACCTCATGGAGTGGAACGGGCTGTCCGGCGATGCCGCGCTGGCCCCCGGAGACACCCTGCGACTGTCCGCACCGGCCGAGACGACCGCCCCCTCGACCACCGACGACGAGGCCACCCGCGTCGAGGACCCCGCCGCTCCGGCCGAGCCCGCCCAGGCCGCCCCGCGCGGCGCCGAGCATCACGTGGTCGCCGGCGATTCGCTGTGGCTGCTCTCGCAGCGCCACGAGGTCACGGTCCAGGAGCTGCTCGAGGCCAACGACCTGGACATCGCCGCCCCGCTGCGCGAGGGCCAGATGCTGCGGATCCCCGCCGCCGAGTCGGCCCCGGCCGCCGAACCCTCGGCAGAGAAGGCCGCGGATCCCGCAGCGAACGCCCAGGCCCCGCGGGTCCAGGACGACTTCCCCGGCTACGACTACGACGACGAGACCCTGGCCTCCGCCCAGGAGCACCTCGATCAGCTGTACGAGCGCCCCGCGCCGTCGGCCGATGAGATGCAGCGCCTGGTGCGCACCACGGCCCAGGAGATGGGTGTGGACCCCGCGCTGGCGCTGGCCCATGCCGAGCAGGAGTCGGGCTTCAGGCACCGCAGCGCCTCCCCCGCAGATGCGGTAGGCACCATGCAGGTGCTGCCGTCGTCGGGCCAGTGGGCCTCCGCGCTGGTGGGTCGGGATCTCGACCTGCTGGACCCGCAGGACAACGTCACGGCCGGAGTGGCCATCATCCGGGAGAACCAGCGCACCTCCGCCGATCTCGAGCACGGGATCGCCTCGTACTACCAGGGGGCCTACGGCGTCGAGGAGTACGGGATGTACGACGACACGAAGACCTACGTGAAGCAGGTCAAGGCGAAGCTCTCCGGCTGGACGCACCTGCGCTGAGTCCGCCGCGGCGCCGAGCGCTCTGCGTCACGATTGCACACGCCCTGCTTCCTCCAGGCGCAGTCCAGTCCGCTCCCCTACTGTGGGGCTCGTGCACAAGCCAGTGGATGACCATCTGACCGGCTCGACCCTCGAAGGCCGCTACACCGTCGGCCCGCGCCTGGCACGCGGCGGCACCGGCGGTGTGTATCGCTGCGTCGACCAGCGGCTGGATCGGACCGTGGCGGTCAAGATCCTGCACGCGCACCTCACCGAGGACCCGTCATTCATCGACCGCTTCGCCCGGGAGGCGAGGGCGGCCGCCCGGCTGTCGCACCCGAACGTGGTCTCCGTGCTGGATCAGGGCCGCACCGACGACGGCCATGTCTTCCTGGTCATGGAGTACGTGGAGGGCGGGACCCTGCGCGATGTCCTGCGCCGCAAGCGCTTCCTGCGCCCCGGCGAGGCGCTGACCATCCTCTCGGCGGTGGCCGCGGGGCTGGCTGCGGCGCATCAGGCCGGGCTGATCCACCGCGACATCAAGCCCGAGAACGTGCTCATGCGCCCGGACGGCACCGTGAAGGTCGCAGACTTCGGGCTCTCGCGCGCCGCCGATCAGCACACCACATCCGGGGCCGTGCTGGGCACCGTGGCCTACGCCTCTCCCGAGCTGGTCACCGAGCGGACGCTCGACGCCCGGTCCGATCTGTACTCGCTGGGCATCATGGCCTGGGAGATGCTCACCGGCCGCCGCCCGTTCGACGGCAGCCCGTGGACGATCGCCCACGCCCACGCCGAGAAGACCGTCCCCTCGCTGCTCGAGGCCGTCCCCGGGATCGACCGCGGCCTCGCAGAGGCCGTCGGCGCGTGGACCGCCAGGGACCCGCAGGCCCGCCCCGCCGACGGCGCCGAGCTGCTGGGCACGATCGGCGAACTGCGTCGACAGCTGAGCCTCGATGCCCTCGATCATGTTCCCGAGGGCTGGGAGCAGGGCCCCGGCCCGGCGGCTCCTCGACCGGAGGATCCGGGCGCCACGACCCTGCCCAGCACCGCCCCTGCCACCGGTCCGATCGACCTGAAGGCGGTGGACGCCCTGCGCCAGGGCGGGTCCACGGCCGCCCCCGCCGCCGGGCTGCAGCACGGCTCGGCTGCCGGTGCCGATGACAGCGCGGCGCAGGACGCGCCGGCCGACGACGACGATGTCCCGCCGATCACGCAGGTGCTGAGCATCCCGCTCGGCGCCGAGGGCGGCCGGGCACCCGAGGCGCCTGGGGACGGCGAAGAAGCGCCCACCGAGGCCATGCCCGGCCTCAGCAGCAGATCGCAGGGGGTCGGCTCCTCCGCTTCCGCCGCCACGGAGGCCATGCCCGGCTTCGGCGGCCAGTCGCCGGACGCCGCGCCGACCGAGGCCATGCCCCGCTTCACCGGCGAGCCGCGAACCGGCGCGCCCACCGAGCACGGTTCCGCCCCGACAGAGGCCATGCCCGCCTGGCAGGACGCGCCCGAGGACCGCGACGGCGTTCAGCGCACGTCGGTGCTTCCCTCCATGCGAGGAGGCGCCGCAGCGGCGGGGGCCGCAGGCGTGGCAGGGGCAGCCTCCGCCGCGACCCGCACCGGCTCGACCGCGGTGGGCGCTTCCGGCGGTCTGGGCGCGTCGGTGGATCCGAGCCAGCGGCGCCGGGGTCCCAGCGTGGACCGGCTGGCGGCCTTCGACGAGCCCTCGAGCTCCGACGGCGACACCGCCGAGCAGGAGACCGAGCAGCGTCCCGGCCGGCTGCGCGAATCAGCGCCGGTAGATCCGTCCAAGCCCACGGTGCGGCTGCAGCAGGGCCATCCGCTGAAGGTGATCGTGGCCCTTGCCCTGGCCGCGCTGCTCGTCGCGGCGGCCGCCTTCCTGGGCTGGCTGCTCGGCTCGGGCAGCTTCCGGACCGCGGTGGTCCCGGAGGTCGCGGGCACGACCCAGTCCGTGGCCGAGACGTCCGTGGAGACCGAGGGCTTCTCCAACGTCTCCGTGCGAGAGCAGCCCAGCACCGAGGTCCCGGCCGGCAGCGTCATCGAGTCCTCGCCGGCAGCCGGCACCCAGGCCAGGGTGGGCGAGCAGATCGTGCTGACCGTCTCCTCCGGTCCGGAGCAGGTCGAGGTCCCCGCGATCGTGGGCATGTCGCAGACGGATGCCGAATCACAGCTGAGCTCCGCCGGTCTCGAGGTGGGCTCCGTCTCGGAGCAGTTCGACGACTCCGAGGAAGGCAGCGTGGTCTCCGCCTCCCCGTCGGCGGGCGCCCGGGTCGAGGAGGGCAGCACCGTGGACCTGGTCGTCTCCGCCGGGGCCGAGCCCCAGGAGGTCCCGCGGGTGGTCGGCAGCGATGCGGATGATGCCCGCGATCAGCTCGAGGATCTCGGCTTCACGGTCGAGATCGAGGAGGTCGCCGGCGGCAATCTCAACCGCGTGGTCTCCCAGAGCCAGGACGGCACCACCATCACGCTGCGCGTCATCTGAGCCGGCAGCGCCCCATCGAGCGGACGAAGGGCCCGACTCCTGCAGGAGTCGGGCCCTTCCCGCACAGGGATCGCCGGATCAGCTCTGATCGCCGGAGAGGTAGCTGGCCACCAGGAACGCGACCTCGAGGGACTGCATGTGGTTCAGGCGCGGATCGCACAGCGATTCGTAGCGATCGGCGAAGTGCGCCTCCTCGATGGTGTCCGCCCCGCCCAGGCACTCGGCGACGTCGTCGCCGGTCATCTCCACGTGGATGCCGCCGGGGTGCGAGCCGATGGCGCGGTGCACCTCGAAGAAGCCGTTGATCTCGTCGATGACGTCGTCGAAGTTGCGGGTCTTGAACCCCGACGGGGTGGAGACCGTGTTGCCGTGCATGGGATCGGTGACCCACACGACCTTGGCTCCGGAGTCCTCGACCGCCTGCACGACCGGAGGCAGCGCCTCGCGGATGTTCTTGGCCCCCATGCGGGTGATGAACGTGAGGCGACCGGGCTCGCGGTTCGGGTCGAGCTTGTCGATCAGGCGCAGCGCGTCCTCGCCGGTGGTCTTGGGCCCGAGCTTCACGCCGATGGGATTCTCCAGGCGCGAGAGCAGGTCCACGTGGGCGTCGTCGATCCCGCGGGTGCGCTCCCCGATCCACAGGAAGTGCCCCGAGGTGCCGTAGGGCAGGTGGGTGCGGGAGTCGATGCGGGTCAGAGCGCGCTCGTAGTCCAGCAGCAGGGCCTCGTGGCCGGTGAACAGCTCGGTGGTGGCCAGGGCATCGAAGTCGGCGCCGCAGGCGGCCATGAACTTCACCGCCCGGTCGATCTCCTTGGCGAGCTTCTCGTAGCGGGTGTGCGCCGGGTTGGAAGCGAAGCCCATGTTCCAGGCGTGCACGTGGCGCAGATCGGCGAACCCGCCGCCGGTGAAGGCGCGGATCAGATTCAGCGTGGAGGCCGAGGTGTGGTAGCCGCGCAGCATCCGCTCGGGATCGTGGGCGCGGGACTCGGCGGTGAAGTCGAAACCGTTGACCATCTCGCCGCGGAAGCTCGGCAGGGTGATATCGCCACGGGTCTCGTCATTCGAGGAGCGCGGCTTGGAGAACTGACCCGCCATGCGCCCCATCTTCACGACCGGCATGGACGCGCCGTAGGTGAGCACGGCGGCCATCTGCAGCAGCGTCTTCACCCGGGCGGAGATGCGGTCGGCGGTGGCGCCTTCGAAGGTCTCGGCGCAGTCGCCGCCCTGCAGCAGGAACGCGCGGCCCTCGGCCACCTCGGCCAGACGGCGGCGCAAGGTGTCGACCTCTCCGGCGAAGACCAGGGGCGGAACCGAGCTCAGCTCGCCCATGACGCGCTCGAACTCCGGGTGCTGAGCCCAGTCCGGCTGCTGGTCCGCGGTGAGGCCGCGCCAGTCGTCCAGGCCCGGATAGTCCGTCGTGCTCGGCTTGGGGCCGGGCATGAAGGCAGTGGGCTGGTCGGCGGACAGCGGCTGGGTCACGGTGATCGTCCCTCGTCTAGATCAGGTCGGAGGCGGCCTGGGATTGCGCAAGTGCGGCAAGGACAGACCGACGTGCACCGGCAGCGAGGCTGCGCGGCACCGCGTCGACTGCGGCCACCGCAGGCAACGCTATCGCAGGGCGGCTGATTCCCCGTGATCGGGGGCGTGGGCTCAGGAGGCCCCGTGCTCGGCCGCGCGCCGGGCATCGGCGGCGTAGGTGTCCACGTACTCCTGCTGGGACAGCTCCTGGATCGCCTGGGTGATGCGATCGGAGATCTCCCGGGCGGCCACGCGGTCGCCCGTGCGCCCCTTGTACTCGGAGAAGTCCAGCGGCTCGCCGAAGATCGTCTTCACGCGCTTGCCCTTCTGCCGCCAGGGTGCCGGGAACGGCGTGCCGAGGGGCTGGACAACGTCCGTATTGATCATGGCGATCGGGATGACCGGCGCGCCGGACTCCATGACCAGGCGGGCAACACCGATCTTGGCGCGGTAGAGGCGGCCGTCATGGGAGCGGGTGCCCTCCGGATAGATGCCCAGCAGCTCGCCCTCGGCCAGCTTGCGCCCGCCGGCCGACAGCGAGGCGGCGGACTTGCGACCCCCGGAGCGGTCCATGGGGATCTGGTTGATCGCGCGGAAGAACGCGGCGACCGCCCTGCCCTTGAGGCTGCGGCCGGTGAAGTAGTCCGACTTGGCCAGGAAGTAGATCTGCCGCTGCACCGCGATCGGCATGAAGATGTGATCCGCCGCCGAGAGGTGGTTGCTGGCCAGGATCGCTGCCCCCTGGCTCGGAACGTGGTGGGCGCCTTCGACCTCCGGGCGGAAGACCGCGTTGATCACGGGGGTCACGATCCAGTCCTTCAGGAACATGTAGACCATGGCGGGTTGCTCTCCTCGTGGCCCAGCAGGTGCACGGGCATCGTGGCGGGATCTGGTACGGCGCGACGGGCCGCTGCTCGGCGGTGAGCCCCGCCGCGCAGTGATTGTCGCATGATCCGAGCCCGTGCGAGGCGTCGGCGCGCACCCGGTGGGGATCCGGCGCGCAGACAGTGAGAGGATAACCTCATGACCCCGCCCGAGCGTGATCCGCACAGCGACGCCCGCGCCTGGGAGGACATCGTCCGCCGGCTGCAGGGCGACGACTCGCCTGCCCCGGCCGAGGAGCGGCCCCGCGGCCCCCGCGACTTCGAGCTGGCCCCGGAGCCCGGGGACGACGATCCCCTCGAGGACGACTGGCAGCCGGAGGATCCCGGCCCCGTGACCGCCGGGATGCGCCCGGGCACGATCATGGCCTGGGCCGTGCTGCTGGGCACCGCCGCCGCCATGCTCGTGCTCGGCTTCCTGCTCGACGGCCTCCCCTGGTGGCTGTGGGTCCCGGGCCTGGCCCTGGTCCTGGGCAGCCTCGCCTCGCTGTTCCAGGCTCTGCCCCAGGATCGCAGCGAGTACGACGACGGCGCCCAGGTCTGAGGCGCCCGCACCTGCTCTTGACGACCGACCAGCCCTGATCGTGCACGAGATGACGGAGGATGACCATGAGCATCGAAGCCGAGCCGGCCATCGTCGCCGAGCTGCAGGCCCAGCGGATCACCGACCTGCTCGACCAGCGCGCCTCCTCCCCGCAGGACCCGGTGCTCTACGAGCGCCTGCGGGCCGAGGGCTCCGTCGAGGTGCGCGCGAGCGCCTTCCGCGAAGAGGTCCGGGCCGTGGCCAAGGGACTGGTCGCGGCGGGGATCGAGCCCGGCGAGCGCGTGGGCATCCTCTCGCGCACCCGCTACGAGTGGACCCTGGTCGACTTCGCGATCTGGTGGGCCGGGGCGGTGTCCGTGCCCGTCTACGACTCCTCCTCGCCTGATCAGATCGCCTGGAACCTGGGCGATTCGCAGGCCCGCGCAGTGTTCGTGGAGGACGAGAAGCTCGAGGCCGCCGTCCGCCAGGCCGCCGCCGATCTGGCCGAGGGCAGCCTCGACGGCTTTGACGAGGCGCCTGAGCTGGAGCCCGAGCTCCGTGCCGCCGAGCGGATCTGGCGCCTGGACGGCACCGGGGACGACCTCGCGCGGCTGATCAACCTGGGCGCGGGCGTCGACGACGACGAGCTCGAGCGCCGACGCACCAGCCGCCGGCTCGACGACACCGCCACGATCATCTACACCTCCGGCACCACCGGCCCGCCCAAGGGCTGCGAGCTCACGCACCGGAACTTCGTGTTCCTGTGCGAGAACCTGCGCCCCTTCCTGCCCCAGGTCCTCCGCCCCGGTTCCCGCACCGTGCTGTTCCTGCCCCTGGCCCACGTATTCGCCCGCATGGTGGAGGTCATCTCGGTCCACGGCGGACTCACCCTGGTCCACACCCCGGACGTGAAGACGCTGATGGGCGATCTGCAGCGCGTGCAGCCCACGTTCCTGCTGGCCGTGCCGCGCGTGTTCGAGAAGATCATGACCAGCGCCCGGCTCAAGGCGGAGAGCGGTGGGAGGCTGCGCGCCGAGATCTTCCGGCGCGCCGTCGAGGATGCGGAGGCCTTCTCCCGTCAGCGCCAGGACGGCCGCGTCTCGCCCGCGCTGAGGCTGCGTCACCGGCTGTGGGAGAGGCTCGTCTACGCGCCGCTGCGCGCGGCCATGGGCGGGCGCGTGCGCTGGGCGATCTCCGGCGGCGCGGCCCTGGGCGAGGAGCTCGCGCACACCCTGAACGGGATGGGGATCTTCGTGGTCGAGGGCTACGGCCTGACCGAGACCACGGCTCCGGTGGCCGCGAACACCCCGCGCACGGCGGCGCTGGGCACCGTCGGGCGTCCCCTGCCCGGGCATGAGCTGCGCCTGGCCGAAGACGGCGAGATCGAGGTCCGCGGCCCGCATGTGCTCGCCCGCTACCACGGGCGCCCCGACCTCACCGACGGGGCCCTGCACGACGGCTGGTTCGCCACCGGCGACCTCGGCTCCCTGGACGAGCGCGGCATGCTGCGGGTCACCGGGCGCAAGAAGGAGATCCTGGTGACGGCCGGGGGCAAGAACGTGATCCCCGACGTCCTCGAGAGCCCCATCCGCACTGCGGCCATCATCAGCCAGTGCATGGTCCTCGGCGACGGCCGCCGGTTCATCGCCGCGCTGATCACCCTGGACGCGGAGCTGCTGCCGCAGTGCCTGCGCGGCCTGGGTCTGGATCCGTCGATGAGTCCTGCGCAGGCCGCCGAGCACCCGGCCGTGATCGAGCACGTCCAGGAGATCGTGGACTTCGCCAACCGCCGTGTCTCCAAGGCCGAGGGCATCAGCGCCTTCCAGATCCTGCCCGTGGACTTCACCCCAGCCTCCGGGCACCTCACGCCGTCGCTGAAGCTGCGCCGTGCGGTGATCCTGCGGGAGTTCGCCGAGCAGATCGAGGAGATCTACTCCCGACCCGCCCCGGCGCCCCGCCAGGAGATGACCCGCGAGCGCGCCGCCCAGCTGCGCGAGGAGTTCCGCGGACTGCGCGATCGTCTGCGCGATTCTGCGGAGTCCGTGCGAGGGCGCAGGCCGGATGGACAATGACGCCAGGCGCCTCCGTGACGCCTCCGGCAGAGGATCCGCAGCGCCTCCGTCGGGCCCGGATGGGGGCAGCGCTGCTGTTCCTGGTCAACGGCGCGGTCTTCGCGAACCTGCTGCCGCGTCTGCCGCAGATCAAGGACGCCTTCGAGCTGTCGAACACCGCCTACGGGTTCGTGGTGATCGCCTTCCCCCTGGGCTCGCTGCTGGCCGGAACCGCTCCGGCTCCCATCCTGCGGCGCTGGGGGTCCGGCCGCACGGCTGTGGCGGGCTCCGTCGCCATCGCGGTCATGATCACGCTGGCAGGCGTCTCCGGAGACATCGGCGGGGGCCTGCTGGTGCTGCTGGCCTACCTCGTGGCCCTGATGCTGGCCGGAATGCTCGATGCCATCACCGACACCGCCCAGAACGCTCAGGCCCTCGAGGTCCAGCGCGGCACGGGCAGATCGATCCTGAACTCGATGCACGCCCTGTGGAGCCTCGGCTCCGTGATCGGCGGCCTCATGGGCACCGCTGCGCTGGCGCTGCACGTGCCGCTGGGCATCCATCTGCTGTGCTCAGGCGCGATCTTCACAGCGGTGGCGCTGATGGCGGGAACCCGTGTGCTCACCGCCGACGAGGTCGCCACGCTGCGCACCGTTCCCGCGGGCGAGGCGGCGGCCGGGAATGAGGGGTCGGCCGGCACGGTGGGGACGGCGACTGGTGCGGCCTCGGCCGGGCGCGGGACGAGTGCGTCTGCGCGCCGGGCCGTCGGCATGCTCGTGCTGATCACGCTGGTGGCGATCACCGGCGTGATGGTCGAGGACCTCGGGCAGAACTGGTCGGCGCTGTACCTGCGCCAGGTCCTCGACTCTCCCGCCACGATCGCGGGACTCGGTCTGGTGGCGCTGATGTGCGCGCAGTTCCTGGGGCGGCTGATGGGCGATCGGATGGTTGACCGTTTCGGGGATGCCGCCATGGCCCGGTGCGGAGCTGCGGGGATCGCCGTGGGCATCGCCCTAGTGGTCATCGCCCCGGTCTCCGCAGTGGCGATCGCCGGGTTCTTCCTGGCCGGCCTCGGCTCGGCCACGCTGGTGCCTTCTGCCTATCACGCCGCCGATCTGGTGCCGGGTCTGCGTCCTGGCACGGGGCTCACGGTGGTGAGCTGGCTGATGCGCGGGGCGTTCCTGTCGCTCTCGCCGTTCGTGGGCGCCGTCTCCGACGTCGTGGGTCTGCGCCTGGCGCTGCTGATCATCCCGGTGATGGCGGTCCTCGCCCTGCTCGCCGCCGGTCGCCTGCGCCAGCCCGCCCCCGCCTGAGCCCACGCTGAGTCGTCCGCCTCCGCAGGCATCCGACCGAGCAGCGGAAGGGGCGGTGGGCCCCTCCCGCAGACATCAAGCGAAGCAGTCAAGGGAGGGGCCCACCGCCCCTACCCGCCCAGGAACCGACCCGCAGACGAGTCAGTGCTCGAGCGCCACAGCCCCGTCGACCTGGACGTCGAGCCCGAGCAGCGCGTTCTCCACGACCTCGGCCAGCGCGGGGTGGATCCAGTACTGGCCGCGTGCCATCGAGGCGGCGTCGAGGCCGAAGCTCATGGCCTGGATCAGCGGCTGGATCAGCGACGACGACGCCTCCCCGATCAGGTGCGCGCCCAGCAGCTGGCCGGTGGCCCGGTCGGCGATCAGCTTGCACAGCCCGTGCCGGTCCTCCATGGCCCATCCGTAGGCGACGTCGCCGAACTCCTGGGCCTTCACGGTGATCTCGGTGCCGTTCGCCTCGGCCCACTCGCGAGCCTCGGGCTCGGTCATGCCCACGGAGGCGATCTGCGGGTGGGTGAACACTGCCGAGGGCACGAAGCGGTGATCGCTGCGCAGCAGGGACTGCGGGTTCAGGAGGTTGTGGGCGACCACCCGGGCCTCGTGGTTGGCCACGTGCTTGAGCTGCGAGGGGCTGCAGATGTCGCCCAGCGCCCACACGCCCGGCACGACCTCGCCTTCCGGGGACAGGACGCGCTGGTGCTCGTCGACGCGCAGCAGGTGCGTGGACTCGTCCACGCCGAGACCGCCGGCCGCCGGGTCCAGCAGGTCGGTGGCGGGGCGGCGGCCGGTGGCCAGCAGGACGATGTCGGCGACGTCCTCGCGCACCTCCCCCGCCGGTGCGCCGCCGTCGCCGCTGGCCAGCGAGCGGACGGTCACGGTGCCGTCCCCGTTGTCGACGATCGCATCGATCCCCTGGTGCAGCGCCAGATCCCACTGCTCGGAGGCTGCTGCGGTGAAGCGCTCCACGATCTCGGCGTCATGGCCGCGCAGCAGCCGGCCGGAGCGGTTGAGCTGAACGACCGCCGAGCCCAGGCCGTGGAAGATATGCGCGAACTCGGCGGCGATGAAGCCGCCGCCCACCACGACCACGCGCCGCGGCAGCTCGTCGATGCGCATCACAGTGTCGGAGGTGTGCACCTGCGGCAGGTCCTCGCCGGGCACCCCGGGGGTGGTGACGTGCGAGCCGGAGGCGATCACGATCTGCTCGGCCTCGAGCTGCTCGCCGGAGTCCGTGATGAGAGTACGCGGGCCTGTGAAGCGCACGTGCTCCTGGTAGACCGTCACGTTCGGCAGCGACTGCCGGTAGGCCAGCCCGCCTACGGAGATGGCGTCGATGCGCCCGAAGATCCGGTCGCGGATCTCCCGCCACCGCACGTCCTCGACCCGGGCGCTCACGCCGAGCCGATCGACGTCGCGCGCGGACTGCGCCACCTCGGCCGGATAGACGTACATCTTGGTGGGGATGCAGCCGACATTGATGCAGGTGCCGCCGAAGATCCCGCCGTCGATCAGCGCGACCTCCAGTCCGTCGTAGTCCTCCGAGAGGATCGTGTTGCCCGAGCCCGAGCCGATGATGATGATGTCGAAGCGTCGCATGCCTCTCACTGTATCGGCGCGGCGGCGCGCGCCCGCCCCTGCCTGCCGGGCGTGCGGCGCTGGGTACCATGAGGGCGCCCGCCTGTTCCCCTCGGGGACATCCCCAGAGGCGGACGCGTCGACGTCGGAGGATCCCACTGTGCAGATCGTGAGCATCTCGAGCCTCAAGGGCGGGGTCGGCAAGTCCTCCGTGGCCCTCGGCCTGGCCTCGGCGGCCATGGACGACGGCCATCGCGTCCTCGTGGTCGACCTCGATCCGCATGCCGATGCCACCACCGGCCTCGGCGCGGCCGCGCGCAGCTCAGCGGACGTGGGCTCGGTGCTCAACGGCCGCGTGGCCCGCTCCGGCGCCCGCGCTGCGGCCGTGCCCTCAGCGTGGATCGAGCGAGAGCAGGCAGCATCCCGTGACAGCGGGCGCAGCAGCTCGGCACGACTGGACGTGCTGCCGGGCTCGTCGAGCTCCTCGCGCCTGGACCGCTCGACCTTCCGCGGCAAGGACCTCGATCGGCTCTCCCGCGCCCTCGAGGGCTTGGACACGGACTACGACCTGGTGCTCGTGGACTGCCCGCCGAATCTCAACGCGCTGACCCGGCTGGCCTGGGCCGCCTCGGACAAGGTGCTCACCGTGGCCGAGCCCTCGCTGTTCTCCGTGGCCGGCGCGCAGCGCACCATGACCGCGATCGGCCAGTTCGAGGCCAGCTCCCGGCGCGCCGTCCCCTCGGCCTCCGTGCTGGTCAACAAGGTCGCCGACGACGACACCGAGCACCGTCACCGCGTGGCCGAGCTGCAGGAGCTGTTCGGCGCCCTGCTGGTATCCCCCGTCATCCCGGATCGCGCCGTGTGGCACCGCGCGCAGGGCGCAGCCTGGCCGATCCACCGCTGGCCGGGGGCGCAGGCTGCGGACATGGCCTCGCGGTTCACCTCGATCCTGCGCGGCCTGATGGACTGAGCCGGCGTCGTCGGCGGCGCACGAGCGGCCGGTGCCCCTGGCACCTGGTCATAGACCGGCCGATCTCCCGCTTCACCCACGTCGAGGGGCCGATTCGGCACGCCACAACCATCGACAGGCCTCTCTGCCACCGATTCGACGCGGAACCGGTGGCGAATCGGCCAGTCGATGAGTCAACGGTGGCGAAGCGGCCCGTCGATGTGTCGGAAGCAACGTGACGGCCCGATGACCTCGATGGATCTCCGGCGGAGAATCGGGCGGCCGGGGCAGCTCATGCTGCGCAGCGACCGGGGTGCGGGTCAGCTGACGTTCTGCTGGCGGCGCGCACGCCGGGCGGAGAGCTCGTCGCCGGGGAACTCGCCGGTCTCCCCCTCGCCGTTGGCGGGAGGGGTGCCCGCCAGGGAGCCTTCGACCTCGCGCCACACGCGGCCCACGGCGATGCCGAAGACGCCCTGACCGCCCTGGACGAGGTCGATGACCTCCTCCTGGGAGGTGCACTCGTAGACCGAGGCGCCGTCGCTCATCAGCGTCAGCCGGGCCAGGTCCTCCACGCCGCGCTCGTGCAGCGCGTGAACGGCCGAGCGGATCTGCTGCAGCGAGACGCCGGTGTCCAGCAGACGCTTGACGATCTTGAGCACGACGATGTCGCGGAAGCTGTAGAGGCGCTGCGTGCCGGAGCCCTTGGCGCTGCGCACGGTGGGCTCCACGAGCTCGGTGCGCGCCCAGTAGTCGAGCTGGCGGTAGGTGATGCCGGCGATCTTGCAGGCGGTGGCGCCGCGGTAGCCGACGGTGTCGTCCAGGGCCTGGCGCTCGTCGTCGAAGAGGACGCCCTGCGTTCCGCCCGTCAGGGACGTGAAGATCGGCAGGATGGGATCCTCAGCGAGGAGCTCGTCCGGGAAACCGGCGGAGAGGTGCTCGACGTGCTCGGTGTCCTTCACGCGCGTCCTCCCTTCCTGTGCTGCCGATGACGTCCCGCGGCAGATGCCGGAGGCGGAAGCGGATCCGATGGACCCGCTCGCAGAAGTCTACCCGTCAGCCCTGGAAATCCTCGGGATCCACCGTGTCCAGGAAGTCGCGGAAGCGTCGGACCTGCCGGTCGGCCTCCTCGGGGCCTGCGGAATCGTTCTCGCCGGCGGCCGTGTCGCCGGGCTCGCGCAGCTCGCCGTCCCCGGTCATGATCAGCCCGGCCTGCTCCAGCACGGACGATGCGCACAGCACGGGGCATTCGACGCGCACCGCCAGGGCGATGGCATCCGAGGCGCGGGAGTCCACCACGGTGCCGTCGTCGAAGACCAGCGCGGCGTGGAATACCGTGTCCTCGACCATGTGCACGCGCACCCGCTCGAGGCTGCGCCCGAAGGCCGAGGCGACCGAGACCAGCAGATCGTGGGTCAGCGGGCGGGGCGCCTCGATGCCCTGCACCGCGAAGACGATCGAGGTCGCCTCGGAGCTGCCCACCCAGATCGGCACGTAGCGCTGTCCTTCTGCTTCCCGAAGCACCACGACGGGCTGCGCCGAGGGCAGGTCCATGCGCACCCCCTCGATCTCCATGAGGTGATCCTGCTGCGCCATGGCGCTCCTTTCCGAATCGATCGCCGCCGGTACGAGTGCGGCCTCAGTCCTGCGCCGAGTCCTCGGGGGCGATCTCGAGCTGCAGCTGCTCAAGCCGGCTCGCAACGAGCGCGGCGTGCAGGCTCAGGCACAGTCCGGCGATCTCCTCGGCGCGCTGGGCCGCCCGTCGCGCCGATTCCTGCGTGCGCCGCGTGGCCTCCGTGGCCACGGCCTGCTCCACCAGCCCGGTCTCCCGGTCGGCCGCCTGCCTGAGCGTGCGCAGGTGCCGGGGCTCCACACCGAAGGCCTGCAGCTCACGGGCAGCAGCGGCCACGGCGATGTCATGGCTGTCGAAGTGACCGGCGCCGTCGTGCAGCAGCCCGAAGCTCAACAGCTCGCGCACCAGCGCCACCCCTGCACCCGAGCGCCGGCACAGCTCTTGCATGGTCAGCGACTGCTCGTGGCGGCGACTGAGCACGGACCCCGACGACGACGCCTCCGAGCCCTCCTCCTCCGAGCCCTGCTCCGGGGCGCGGTCTTGGGACGCTGCCGCAGCAGGAGGCTGCTGGAAGTCGAGGAGCCGACCGGCGTCGGCGAGCTCGCGGATGACCTTCAGGGGCATGTAGTGCTCGCGCTGCAGCCGCAGCACGGCCTGCAGGCGCTCGAGGTCCCCAGCGCCGTACTTGCGATAGCCCGAGGCGGTGCGCTCGGGGTGCACGAGCCCCTGATCCTCGAGGAAGCGGATCTTGGAGGCCGTGATCCCGGGGAAGTCAGGCTCGAGCTTCCGCAGCAGCGCACCGATGCTGACCCGGCGGGCGGGCCGTTCGGAGGCGGACTGATCGCTCAAAGGCGCCCTCCCTTCAACGGATGCCACGCGTACCGCCGAAGCCGACGGGCGCGAGCCTGCGGATGCGGCCGGGGACTCAGGCGCTCTGGCCCGGCCGGCGCGCGGAGTTGTAGTAGACGAAGGTGAACTTGCCGATGCGGACCTCGTCGCCGCCGTTGAGCCGCGCCGAGTCCACGCGGTCGCCGTTGACGTAGGTGCCGTTGAGCGAACCCTGATCGACGATCTCGAAGCCGTTCTCCCGACGCAGGAAGCCCGCGTGCTTGCGCGAGACCGTGACGTCGTGCAGGAAGATGTCCGAGCTGGGGTGGCGGCCGGCGGAGACCTCATCCGTGTCCAGCAGGAAGCGGGAGGCGCGGGCGCCGTGCTCGACCGTCTCCACCAGGAGGGCGGTGCGCGGGGGCAGGGCCTCGACCGCAGCGCGCTCCTCGGCGCTGAGTCGGTGGTTGGCCTCCCGAGACAGGACATCGGTGACGACCTGGATGCTGGTGGTCTCGGGGCCGGCGGAGGGGGCAGTGCTCTCGGACGGCGTGCTCATGGCTTCCGTGCTCCTCGGTCGAAGTCGTGCTCGCAGGCTCTCAGGCCGACGAGTGGGGATCGGCCCGCGAGCCGCCTGCCGGAGGTGTGCTCCGCAGCCCCCGGCGCATGACGCAGATGCGGATGATCACCGGACAGTCTAGTCATGTCCGGGGCATGCTCTGATCATCGAGGGGAAGGATGGTGAACGCCTCCCACACGGGACGCAGGAGGCTGTCGCCCGTGGGTGCCGGCATGCGCATCTCCTCGCCGTCGCGCACGGCCACGAAGAGCCGGGCCAGAACGTCGATGGGCAGCTTCAGCTGGATCCCGTGCGCCTGGACGTGGCCCAGCGCCTCCTCGGCAGCGCCCAGCAGACGCTCGTCCTGATCCTCGACGACCCGGCGCATCTCCTCGCTGCGGCGAGAGGCCAGGTGCATCTCGAGCCGGAACAGGTGCCACTCGGAGTCGCTGGAGACCCCGGAGATCGAGTCGATGACCCAGCGCAGAATCTTGTCGAAGGGCACGCCGGCATCGAGCTGCTCGACGACGCCCTGTGAGAGCAGCTCGACCAGCCGGTCGACGTGATCCACGTAGATCGCCGCGGCCAGCTCCTCCTTGGACTCGAAGTTGCTGTAGAAGGCGCCGCGGGTGAACCCGGCCGCCGAGCAGATCTGTGCCACACTGGCACCGCCGATCCCCCGCTCCACGAAGACCCGGGGCGAGGCCTCGATCAGTCGCCTTCGGGTCTGGGCACGAGATCGCTTGGCAACCTCTGTGCCGCCTTCCGGCCATGCGTCGTGCATCTCACGTCCCTTCGAGTCCCATCGGTGCAGTCCTCGAGTGTAGCGTGGATATCAGATATTCAATACATAGGTGTATTGAGAAGTTCAGAATCTTCCGATCCAGGAGCACGTCATGCCCTCTTCCCCCAGACTGGAGGCCGGTCGGCCCGTCGTCCGGGCGCTGCCGCGGACCGTTCGCTGGCTGCTGCCGCCGCTGGTCATCATGATCATCGGCTTCCTGGGCGTCCTGCTCTACATGGGCGGACTGGGCTCGCCTCAGCAGAACCTGCACGAGTTCCCGATCGCCGTGGTGAACGAGGACGAGGGAGCCCAGATGCCCGGCCCCGACGGCTCGCCCACCGACGTGCAGATGGGCCAGGAGATCGCCGAGGAGATCGTCGCCCAGGGCGAGGACAGCGATGAGGTGGACTTCCGCTTGCTCTCCCGCGAGGACGCCGAGGACGCCCTGAAGAGCGGCGAGGCCTACGGCGC
This sequence comes from Kocuria sp. p3-SID1428, assembly GCF_025149945.1. GTDB lineage: Bacteria > Actinomycetota > Actinomycetes > Actinomycetales > Micrococcaceae > Kocuria. Next base: position 37,718 of record NZ_JALXVH010000018.1, read on the forward strand.
GATCGTCGTGCCCTCGGACTTCAGCCAGCGCTCGACCGCGCTGATCAGCGCCTCGCTGGGCGGCGACGGCGACGGCCAGCAGCCGGTGATCGACATCGTCACCTCCCCTCAGGCCGGGTCCATGACCTCCCGGCTGGCCACGGGCGTGATGGATCCGGCCGTCTCGTCGGCGTCCTCGAGCCTGGGCGAGCAGCTGCTGCCGAGCGCGCAGAACCAGATCCAGCAGCTCGAGAAGGCCGACGGCCCGACCCCGAGCCTCACCACGGTCGCCGAGTCGACGCTCAGCGATCCCATCATGGAGAACCAGACTGCCTGGGAGGAGCTGCCCGACGGCGTCGCCCTAGGCATGGGCCCCTTCTACTGGGCCATCGTGGCGCTGGTCGTCGGACTGTCCGGCTCGGTGGCCGTCTCGACCCTGGTCGACGGCCTCAACGGCGTGGCCCCCTGGGAGATGGGCCCGTCGCTGACCTACTACGCGCCCACCGGGATGTCCCGGCTGGCGACCTTCGCGCTCAAGCTCGGCATCGTGATCATCGGCGCAGCTGGGGCGTCGGGCCTGATGATGCTGGCCGGGGCCATAGTGGATGTCCCCATGCCCAACGGGGGCACACTGTTCCTGGTGACCTGGCTGGGGATCGTGACCTTCGGCGCTGCCACGCTGTCGCTGATCACCGTGATGGGCAGCGCCGGCATGCTCGCGGCCATGTTCTACCTGGTCTTCATGGGCCTGCCCTCGGCCGGGGCCGTCTCCCCGCCCGAGGCCCTTCCCGGGTTCTTCCACGGCCTGTCGTCCTGGGAGCCGCTGCACTATCTGTGGCTGTGCACGCGCGACGTGTTCTTCTTCGACGCTCGTGCGGACGCGGGTCTCGGCACCGGCGTGCTCGGCCTGCTGGGTGTGCTCGCGGCATTCGTCGTGCTGGCGGTGCTCATCAGCCCGCTGTGGGATCGGATCGCGGGTCGCCGCGGCCTCATCCACGGCAAGGGCAAGCACGCCGCTGTGTGAGCACAGCGGACCTCCGGCAGTCTGGCCGGGGCCTTAGGATCACGGCGGGCACGCAGCAGCGTGCCCGCCGTCCTGCGTTCTCGAGCCGAGGAGCCCCATGAGCGAGTCCAGCCCCGATCCGTCCAGCGCCGCGCCCTCCCATGATGGGCTCGTGCGCGGCGACGACGGGCTCGTGCGCCCGGAGTGGGCTGCCGCCAGCCCCCTGCTGCAGGAGTACTACGACACCGAGTGGGGCATGCCGATCCGCGATGAGCAGGGTCTGTTCGAGCGGCTGAGCCTCGAGGCCTTCCAGTCCGGGCTGTCCTGGGCCACGATCCTGCGCAAGCGCCCGGCCTTCCGCGAGGCCTTCGCCGGATTCGACCCGGAGGCCGTGGCCGCGTTCGGCGACGACGACGAGGCCCGGCTGATGGCCGATGTCGGCATCGTGCGCAATCGGGCCAAGATCCGGGCCACGATCACGAACGCGCAGGCCACGGTCGCCCTGCGCGAGCGCGGCGGCCTGGGGCAGCTGATCTGGTCCTTCCAGCCCGAGGCCACGCCGCAGCCGCGCAGCATGGCCGAGGCGCCCACGCAGTCCCCGGAGTCGAAGGCGATGTCGAAAGCCCTCAAGAAGGAGGGCTTCGTGTTCGTGGGCCCCACGACCATGTACGCGCTGATGTCGGCGATCGGGGTGGTCGACCTGCACCCGATGGGCTCCCACCGACGGGGCAGCTCGGGGATCTGGCCGGCCTGAGCCGCGCTCCTGCGGCCCCGCTCAGTGCTGCACGTACTGCGCCAGGTGCTGGCCCGTCAGCGTGGACGCGTCCTCGACGAGCTGGCGCGGGGTGCCCTGGAAGACCACGCGCCCGCCCTCGGTGCCGGCGCCGGGGCCCAGGTCGATGATCCAGTCGGCATGGGCCATGACCGCCTGATGGTGCTCGACCACGATGACGCTGCGCCCGCTGTCAACGAGCCGGTCGAGCATCGCCAGCATGGCCTCCACATCCGCCAGGTGCAGGCCGGTGGTGGGCTCGTCGAGCACGATCACCCCGCCCTTCTCCCCCAGGTGCGTCGCCAGCTTGAGGCGCTGGCGCTCACCCCCGGACAGCGTGGACAGCGGCTGGCCGACCCGCAGGTACCCCAGGCCGACATCGTCGAGCCGCTCGAGGATCCGCTGGGCCGCCGGGACCCGGGACTCGGAGGCGGTGAAGAACTCGAGGGCCTGGGCGACCGACATGGCCAGCACCTGCGCGATGTCCTTGCCGCCGAAGGTGTGCTCGAGCACGGAGGCGTCGTAGCGCCGGCCCTCGCACAGATCGCAGGTCGCCGAGACCGAACCCGCGAGCGCCAGATCCGTCTCGATCACTCCGGCGCCGCCGCACTGCGGGCAGGCGCCCTCGGAGTTCGCGGAGAACAGGGCAGGCTTGACCCCGTTGGATTTGGCGAAGACCTTGCGGATGGGCTCCAGCAGGCCCGTATAGGTCGCGGGGCTCGAGCGCCGGGACCCGCGAATGGGCGTCTGATCGATGCTCACCACGTCGTGGCGATCGCGCTGCTCGGACGGCATCGAGCCGTGGATCAGGGACGACTTGCCGGACCCGGCCACGCCCGTGATGAGGGTGAGCACGCCCAGGGGGATCTCGACGTCGACGTCGCGGAGGTTGTGGGCATCCGCCCCGCGGATCTCGAGGGCGCCGGTCGCTCGGCGGACGTCGTCCTTGAGCCGTGCCCGGTACCCGACGTGCCTGCCGGTGAGCGTCTCGGAGGCTCGCAGGTGCTCGAACGTGCCCTGGAAGGTGATCTGCCCGCCCTCGGTGCCCGCGCCGGGTCCGAGATCAACGATGTGGTCGGCGATGCGCATGACCTCGGGCTTGTGCTCGACGACGAGCACCGTGTTGCCCTTGTCCCGGAGGCTGAGCAGGAGCCGGTTCATGCGCTCGATGTCGTGCGGGTGCAGGCCGGTGGTGGGCTCGTCGAAGACGTAGGTCACGTCCGAGAGCGCCGAGCCCAGGTGGCGGATCATCTTGGTGCGCTGGGACTCGCCTCCCGAGAGGGTGCCGGCGGCCCGGTCCAGGGACAGGTAGCCCAGGCCGATGTCGATGAACGAGTCCAGGATCTGCTGAAGCGACTCGAGCAGCGGCCCGGCCGAGGGCAGGTCGCGGGTGCGGACCCACTCGGCGAGCTCGGTGATCTGCATCCGGCACAAGTCCGCGATCGACTTCCCGTCGATCAGCGACGACAGCGCCGCCTGCGCCAGCCGAGTCCCGCCGCACTCCGGGCACGTCGTGAAGGTCACCGCCCGGTCCACGAACTCGCGGATGTGGGGCTGCATGGACTCCCGGTCCTTGGACAGCATCGAGGAGCGGATCTTGGGGATCAGACCCTCGTAGGTGGTGTTGATGCCGCGGAACTTCAGGCGCACGGGCTCGTGATGCAGGAAGTCGTGCAGCTCCTGATCGGTGTAGTCACCGATCTTCTTGGCCGGATCCAGGAACCCGGATTCGGCGTAGTAGCGCACGGACCAGCCGCCGGCCTTATAGCCGGGGACCGTGATGGCTCCCTCGTCCTCGAGCGACTTGGACGGGTCGTAGAGTTCGCGCGGGTCCAGGTCCGAGACCGTGCCGCGACCCTCGCACCTCGGGCACATGCCGCCGGTGCGGGTGAACGAGCTCAGCTTCTTCTCCTGCTTGCCCTTGGCCACGGTGATCGAGCCCTTGGCCGTGACCGACGCAGTGTTGAACGAGAACGCCGGGGGCGGCCCGATGTGCGGGTCGCCCAGCCTGGAGAACAGGATCCGCAGCACCGCATGGGCGTCGGTCGCGGTGCCGACCGTAGAGCGCGGATCCGAGCCCATCCGCTCCTGATCCACGATGATCGCCGCGGTCAGCCCCTCCAGGACGTCGACATCTGGGCGGGCCGTGGAGGGCATGAATCCCTGCACGAAGGAGCTGTACGTCTCGTTGATCAGCCGCTGGGACTCGGCCGCCACGGTCGAGAACACGAGCGAGGACTTCCCCGAGCCCGAGACGCCGGTGAAGACCGTGAGGCGGCGCTTGGGGATCTCGATCGAGATGTCCTGCAGGTTGTTCTGCCGCGCGCCGAGCACGCGGATGACCTCATGGGCTCGCTCGGCGGTGCTGTCCTGGCCGCTGCCGGCGGCGTCACGGGGGGCTGGATCGCTCATGAGGCACCAGAGTACGGAAGGCTCACAACGATGCGGCTGGGCACGCCACGGCGCAGCTCGACGCGCGAGGCGCGCCACCGCGGCACCCCTCGGAGACGACGCGGACGGCGTGGCCCTCGCTGGCCGAGACGCCGAGCTCGTGCCTAGCCTGGCGGGATGCGCACTCTCGAAGACCTCCGCCGCGAGCTCGCCCGCATGGACGGGCGCGGCTACCCCGCCTACCGCGACCTGCAGGGTGCCTGGGACCTGGGCCCGGCAGTGCTGCACGTCGATCATGTGCAGTCCGACCCGTATGCGCCGCCGTCGAAGATCCGGCTGGTGCTGGATCGCGCGGACACCGGTGTGCCGGGCGACCTGGTGCGCGAGCACGCCCAGAGGGTGGCTGCGGGCGATCACCTCACACGGCTGTTCTGCGACGCGCTGCGACGGGTCGGCCCGAGCGGTCGCGACAAGGCCGCCGGCTCCCTGCGGATGATGGTCCCGGGCCAGCAGGTCCTGGAGCGCACGGCCGTGCTCGTCGATCCCGAGCACGTGGAGCTGCGGCTGGAGGCCGCCCTGCCGGCCGGCGGGCGACGGATCCGCGGCAGCGCGGCAACCGCGCTGCTGGCCGAGGCCCTGCCGCAAGCGGTCGAGCGCTCGCTGCTGCCCGGCGCCCTCGATGTCGAGGCGCTGCGGCGGCAGGTGGAGCTGGTGCTGGATCAGCTGCACCTGCAGGCGCAGCTGGGGCAGCGCGGGCTGATCGCCTTCGTGGGTGAGGGCTCGATCCTGCCGCGGGCCTCCGGGGACTCAGACCTGCCGCTGCGCCGCGGCGCACAGCCCCTGCAGTGCCCCGAGACCCTGCGCACGAGCTTCGAGCTGCCCAGCGGCCGCTCGGTGACCGGCATGGGGATCCCGGAGGGCATCACGGTCATCGTGGGCGGCGGCTACCACGGCAAGTCCACGCTGCTGCGCGCCCTGGAGCGCGGGATCCATCCGCATATCGCAGGCGATGGACGCGAGTGGGTGCTCACCCGTCCCGACGCCGTGTCCATCCGCGCCGAGGACGGACGCAGCGTGGCCGGCACGGACATCTCGCCGTTCATCGCCGGGCTGCCACAGGGCACCGACACCTCCGCGTTCGTCACCGCCAATGCCAGCGGCTCGACCTCCCAGGCCGCCGGTCTGGTCGAGGCGATCGAGGCGCGCAGCCCTGCGCTGCTGATCGATGAGGACACCTCGGCCACGAACTTCATGATCCGCGACGCCCGCATGCGCGCTCTGATCCCGGCCGATGCCGAGCCGATCACGCCCTTCATGGACAGGATCGGGCCGCTGCACCGCCAGCTCGGCGTCTCGACCGTGCTGGTGGCCGGCGGCTCCAGCGCGTTCTTCGAAGCGGCCGATCATGTGATCGCCATGGAGTCCTACCAGCCGCGCGATGCCACCGCGCAGGTGCGACAGCTGATCGCCGAGCAGCCTGCCGCCCTGGAGGAGGGCGATGACGAGCTGTTCCCCCACGGCGTGGACCGCGTGCTGCCTGCCGGAGCCCTGGGCGCCCCGCGCCGCGACGGCGGCTCCGAGCGCGGCCGACGCGGACGGGGATCGAGCGGGGACGGCGAGCGCCCCAAGCCGTCGCGGGCCCGGGGTCTGCACACGATCCAGCGCGGCCGGGAGGACGTGGATCTCTCGGCGCTCGCCCAGCTCGTGGAGCCGGGGCAGACCCAGGCGATCGCCCTGGCGCTGGATGCCGCGGCCGCGCACCTGGACGGGTCCACGACGGCGGCCGAGGCGGTCGAGCGCGTTCTCGAGACGATCGATCGCGACGGCCTGGACACGCTGTCCGCGCATCGGGGGCATCCAGGCGACATGGCCAGACCGCGTCGCGCGGAGATCCTGGCGGCCCTGGGCCGCTGCCGGAGCCTGGCCGAGCAGACGGGCTGACACCTCCTGCTGGGACCTCCTCACGAGACACGGAGGCCGGGGCCTCCTCAGGTCTCGGCCTCGACGTGAAAGCAAGACTTCGATCGCGTCACGGGAGGCAGCTCCCCCTCAGAAGGAGGCCTCCTCCGCGTGCGGGGGCACCTGCGTGGCGTCGACCCACCGGGCCCACACGACCGATAGCCCCACCAGGATCGCGGTCGCCGGATCGGGATCGCCTCCGGGGTGGGCCTGAGCCAGCGCCTGACCGGCCTGCCCTGCCTCCGGGCCGGTCAAAACCTGAGCCTCGGCATGGGCCTGGATCTCATGACCCTGGCCGTCCACCGCCACGAGCGAGACCTTGGGGTTCGACTGCAGGTTGAGGGCCTTGCGCGATTCCTTCGACGTCCCGAACACGATCAGACCCGACGGCGTGACGGCCGTGTTGACCCACGCGGACTCGGGGAAGCCGCCGTCGACCGGCTCGGTCGCCACGACCACGCCTCCGACGTCCGCGACGAAGGCCGCCAGCGCTGCGGTCGGATTCTCGGTGAAATCGCTCACGGATCCTCCTTCTCGGTGCCGCCGGGGCGGATCCCCCGGTGCGCCCACGCTAGAAGAGGGAGGCCACCGGCTCCACGAGTTCCGGCGAGTTGTTCCGCACGCTGCCCACGGCCTGGCCGACGGGCCTCAGCTCCCACGTGGCCGCCACGGTCTCGTGCTGGGCCACAACGCGCTCGATGAGGGCCTGGGCTCCGTCCTTGTCCTCCGCGGAGGGGTCGAGCCAGGCATCGAGGGCATCGCGATCCATGGCCACCGGGATGCGGTCGTGGATCGCGGCGAGCTCGGCGAGGGTCTCGTCGTCGCTGTCCGGATCCGGGGACTCGGCGGTGAGGATCGAGCACGAGAGGATCCACTGGCCCTGCGGGTCCTGCCACCACTCGTAGAGCCCGGCGAACCAGATGTTCTCGGACTCGCTGGGCGGGTGGATGAAGTACGGCTGCTTGGCCGGAGCGTCCTTGGTGCCCTTGGCGGGCCTGCCATCGGGCCCGAGCCGCTTGCGCCACTCGTAGTACCCGTTGGCCGGGATCGCGCAGCGCCGCTTCTTCACGGCCGCGCGGAAGGACGGCTTCTCGGCGGCGGTCTCCGAGCGCGCGTTGAACATGCGCGCACCCACGGAGATCTCCTTGGCCCACGACGGCACCAGGCCCCAGCGGGCCACGTGCAGCTCGCGCAGCACCTGGCCGTCGTCAAGCCGCTCCAGGACGATGGGCACTTCGGTGGTGGGCGCGACGTTCCAGTTGGCCCGCAGCTCCTCCAGGTCGGCCCCCTGGAAGGGCTCACCGGGCTGGGCATCGACATCGGCCATCAGGTCCCCGGCGGCCCGGGCGATCACATAGCGTCCACACATCAGAAGGCCTGCTCTCTCAAGGATCCGTAGCCCATGTGCCGGGCATACATGCCGTAGACCTTGCGCACCGCGGCCTCGACCTCCGAGACGCGGGTGCCGGGGCGGAGGTCGTCGACGGCCCCGCAGGTGCCGGGATCCCACTGCAGGCCGAGGTCGCGGTAGACATCAGTGAGCACGGAGCGCAGCGGCTCGGACTGCTCCACGACGATCACCGTGGAGAAGTACCACGCATCGGAGACCACGCGCTGGGCGGCACCGGCGAGCTTGATCTGCGCCTGCGCCCGATCGACGGTGCGCCCCGTGCCGTGGACGCTGTGCTCCCCGGGGCAGTACTCCCCCGGCAGCTCGCCGACATCCGCATGGACTTCGAGCTCCTCGAGGGCCGCCACGATCATGTCGCCGAAGAGCTCGAAGCGGTCCTGGATCCCGGCCTTGGGATCCTCCGAGGGCTCGATGTGGTCGATGATCAGACAGCCGCGGTGGTAGGCGGCCGCCCGCCCGCCGACCTTGCGCACGAGCGGGGTGAAGGCGCTGCGCCGCGCGGAGCGCTCCGCTACGCCGAAGCCGGCCAGCAGCTCGTCACGGCGCCCGAAGGCCACCGTGGGCCGGGGCTGGTAGAGCCGCAGCACGGGCTCGCGGCTGGCCCGCACTGCGCCCAGCATCCGCTCGCCGGCGGTGTAGTCCAGCTCCGGCCCCAGGGAATCGCGCTGTCGGATCAGCTTCATGCCTCGTCCTCCGGTCGGTTCGACGCTGCATCGGCCGGTGCGCCGGAGACCATCTCGTGGTGATGGGCCCGGTACCAGGTGGCGAGCTCGCGCGCGGAGATCCGCACCCGCTCGAGCCATTCGAGAGCCTGGGAGTCGGCGTCGTCGGAGACGTGCTTGGCCATGCGCAGGGACACGCCCAGCTCGCGGCAGGCCGTGGCCACCGCGAAGCCCTCCATATCCACCAGGTGGGCCCGCTCGGCCAGGGCATCGCGCACCGGGCCGCCGGCCACGAGCGAGTCGCCGGTGGCCAGCACGGAGCCGTCGCCGGTCTGCCCCAGCTCGGACAGGCGGATCAGGTCATCCGGATCGGAGCCCATGGCGCGCATGAGCTCGGCGTCGACATCCCGGTTGAGGATCTCGGAGGGCTCGCAGACCCCCGACAACCCGGGCCGCAGGCCGCCGCAGCTGCCCAGGTTCACCACCTTGAGCCCACGGCGCTCGGCCGGCGACGGAGCCCGCTCGAGCACCGCACGGGCCGTGACCGCGGCGGCTCGGGACATGCCGATCCCGGTCAGGACGACGTCGGCCTCCGGTGGCAGCTGCGCGGTCTCCGCCGGATGCGCCGCGATGACGAGCACTCGATTCACGCGCCCCACTCTAATGGGGCGCACCCGCGCGGCGGCGCAGGCGTCGTGGTGCTCAGCGCGCCCCGGGCTCGTCGTCGGCCTGCGCGCGATCCTCCCAGTACGTCTGCCCCTGATCGACCACCAGACGACGCCGCGAGTCCGGGAACCCGGTGTGCTCACCCGGCCTCAGGGCCCGTCCCCGCCGCGTCGCCTCCCGGCGGCGCCTGCCTCGGCCGCTCAGCGCCGAGGACGCCCCGTGCGGGCCCGACGATGTGCCGCTGCCCCAGGGGCGGCGCCCCACCAGGGATCCGATGAGGACGCTCAGACCGCCGCCGATCACGAGGGCGCTCAACGCTGTGCCCCACGGGGTGATCGTCCCGACCACGAGGAGGCTGCCGCCGACACCCGCGACCCAGCCGATGGTCAGGAGGCCGAAGCCGACGTCGAATTCCGTCAGCCATCGCGGCTGATTGACGTCCACGAGCGGGGCCAGTGCCGTGGCCAGCATGATGTGCCCGACGGAGGCGCCGGTGAGTATCTGCGGCAGGAAGATCAGCGTGCCGAGCGCAGCCACCGGCGGCACGATGGTCCGCACGACCGGGCCGTGGCTGTCCACCAGGTTTCCCAGACAGGCCACGGCAGCTCCGGCCCAGAAGCACGTTCCGAGCGTGAGGATCGAGTTCACGGTCGCGGCGTCGGAGAGGAACTCCACCCCGGAGAGCGCCGCCATGAACGTGGTCGGAGCCGAGACCTGGGTGGTGCCGGCGGCCAGCGCCACGACCATCCACACCGTCAGCACGGCGAAGGCGATCACCCACGCCCACTTCCGCAGCAGCAGGGGCGCCAGCAGCAGGTCGATCACCGCTATGCACACCGGATAGACCGCGACCATGGCCACGAGAAGCCGGGGAACCGGCAGGGGGCCGTCGCTGAGCAGCTCGGCGACCACCAGGACGCCCGCGGTCGGGATCAGGGTGATGAAGTACGTGCCGATACGTCCCGCCAGGATCCGGGGCCCGACGGGCGGCGGCTGGCTGAGGACGGTGTGGGCGACCAGCATGCCGCTGATGGTCATGGCCGCCTGCAGGCAGATCGTGGCGAAGAGGTAGCTGCGCTCATCGACCTCGGAGCGCCAGGGGGTCCAGGTCCCCGGGGCCCCGCCGGCTGCCAGCGAGGTGCTTGCCATGCACAGCCCGAGCAGGGCCAGCAGGGAGAGCACGTTGCGCGCGCCGAACAGGTTCCGTCGGCGCCGCTCGCCCATCTCCACGACCAGGGGATCCGCATACTCTGAGGTCTCGGTGCGACTTCCGCTCATGCGCAGGTCTCCTTCGGGGGCTCCGCCGCTGCCGTCACAGGGCCTTTGCGGGAGGGCAACAATACCCTGCCGCCTCGGCCCCGCTCAGACCAGGCGGCGCCACCGCCTCAGGGGCGCGGGCGCTGGCCGAAGATCGCGCGCCCCGCCCGCACGCAGGTGGCTCCCTCGGCGATCGCCAGCTCGAGGTCGCCGGACATGCCCATGGACAGCTCGCCATCGCCCACGAAACCCGGGCCGTCCTCGCGCGCCCGATCGCGCAGCTGACGCAGGAGCCGGAAGCAGCCGCGCACCCGCTGCTCGTCCTCGGAGTCCATGGCGATGGTCATCAGCCCCGTGACCCGCAGCGTCTCGAACTGCTCCAGCTCGCTCAGCAGCTCGGGCAGCTGCTCCGGAGCCAGCCCGGACTTGGACTCCTCGCCGGAGGTGTTGACCTGGACCATCACCTCGAGGCTGCGCCCCTCTCCCTGCAGGCGGCGCTCGAGGGCCTCTGCGGTGCGCAGGCTGTCCAGGGACTGCAGCTCGTGAGCGAAGGCCGCCACGTCCTTGGCCTTGTTGCGCTGGAGATGCCCGATCACCGACCAGCGCAGCTCCAGGTCGGCGAGCTCGGCGGCCTTGCCCGCGGCCTCCTGGACCTTGTTCTCCCCCAGCTCCCGGCACCCGGCGGCGACGGCGGCGCGCAGCCGCTCGGCTGGCACCGTCTTGGACACCGGCAGCAGGCGGATGCCCTCCGGATCGCGTCCGGCTTCCCGCGCCGCCGCTGCGATGCGCTCGCGCACGCCCTCGAGGCCGGCGGCGATCTCGCGGACCTGCTCCTGCGCGGAGGAGTCGTGCGTCCGGTGAGGTTGCTGAGTCGTCGAATCCATGAGCCCCACGGTAGGTCACCGTCGGTCGAGCCGCTTCCCCGACCCATGAGTCGGCCAGCGTCTAATTCGATCCATTCGCATCGGATTGTGACGACGCGACCGTCCCCGCTCATCTGCGGACAGATTTCGGCCCAGATGTGATCGACAACACCCGGCAACTCGGGTTGCCCAGTTCAACACACAACTGTTCGGGGGGGGGGCGTCGAGGTCACTGCCCCCCCTCTGTGGTGACGCGTCACCACACTGTGACCTGCGGCATTGATTGCTTTTCAAGCGCTTCGACCTGCCGTGCGCAGCGCGGCGCCGGCGGAGGCTGGCCGCCGGCCGAGGCCAACA